>NZ_JBEYYI010000032.1:0-113010 GCF_040645495.1 Nocardia sp. NPDC046763
GCCATGCAACACCGCACCGACAACCTCCTCGACGGCTTCCTCGCCGAAACCGGACTCACCCTCGACTCGGTAACTCCATGAATTCATCCTCAGTAATGCGATGACCCCGCGCTGAGCGAGTTCAGGAGAGGGCCGATGACCGGGATGGAGTTAGCGCTGCCGGTGCCGGTCGGGGTGGCGGTCGCTACCGGGGTGGTGACTATGAAGGTGGCCTGGCCGGCGAATTGACCTGCGCCGGACGGGGTCGTGGTGACCGAGTCGTCGGGGGGCGGGGGTGTGGTGGCGTTGGTGTAGACAGCCGTGAGGTTGTGGGCGCCGAGTGTGGTGGGCGTGAAGGATAATGTCGCCACACCGTTGGTGACGGTGGCTTGGCCCAGATTGACCGTGCCGCCATTGTCATCGAAATAGACGATGCTTCCGGCGGGAAGTGACGCTGCGGAAACGCTGAGCGTATAGGTCATATTCGGGTGGTGGACAAGTCCGTTGATCGTGATGCCCGCCTGGGTCAGGCTTCCGCCAGTAGGCTCTGTCCCAGCAGGTCCGGGTGTTTTCGGAAGCTGGCTCACCGAAGCCCCGGTTCCGGCACGGCTGACGAAATTGCCGCTCGCGTCCCATCCGTCGAACGCGATGCCGTGAGTTCCGGTCGCCGTGGGGTACCAGGTCAACTGAACCTTCCCGCCACTGACCTTCTGCGGACCGCCACCGATGACAACCGCCTGCGTCAAATTGCCCGGGCCGACGAACAGCATGTCGTACAGAAAGACCTGCGAGATCGTGGGATCGCTCACGGTAGCCGTGATCGTATACGCACCCGGATCTCCACCGGCCCCCGGTGTCACGGTTACGTCGATCGCATTCGCCGACGCGGTCGGTGCGGTCAATCCGGAAGTCGCCACGGCTACTGCGGCCCCCACAATCCAGATGCTCGCCCGACGGATTCGTTTGCGCTGCAAGAAGTCTCCCCATTCTTCAGTGGTATGGCCCCGCTGACGCTAACCACCCGATACCCGCATTGTCAAAGGCTTCTATTTCAGTTTCCGGTATGGTCGGCCGATGTTGGCCGAAGGCGAGGTGTTGAGGGTCAGCCCGCAGGGCCTGACCCTCGAAGAGCGCGACACGCAGCGAGCGCTTGACGGTCGGTATGGAGCCCTCGATGTTCGCCGAGAACGATCCGTGCGAACTGGCGGATGAAGGCTGGACGCTTTGATGACGAGTGGGAGGACGACAACTGGTGGGAGATACCGCTGTCGGATGTGCCCAATGTGTGCGACAGCATCGCTCGCCGGCTGGTCGCGGGTCTGCGCCGATCCGGAGTTGGTTCGCCCGCGGAACTAGTCGCGGAGGCGTGGGTGTACGGCGACAGCACGCTGGCGATGTGGCGCATGGATATTCCGGTCAAGTTCGACCGGTAGCGTCGACTTCTCCGGGAGGCATCCGCCCATCGTTCAAGTAATCGCTCATCGGCATTACCGTGCACCGACGACGTTCGGTCCGCGGGCTCAGATGACCCCTGCCCGTTGATCTTCCACACACCCGCGCTGGCCGGTCCGGTCAGCGCGGGTGTGTGGCATGAGAGCTCACTCGCCCTAGCTGTAGCCAGGCGTCTGGTCTTGGGGGCGTCGGTTATACGGTGATCGCGGCGACTGGGTCGTGGAGTTGGGCGACCAGCTCCAGGACAGCGGGCGGCGCCGCTGTGAGATTGCCGTCGATTCGAAGTTTGCCGCTGGCCGTTGCGAGTTGGCGCTGGTGTTGGGCGGCGGCGATGGCCTCGGGGTTGCCTGCCCAGACGCGCCGCGAGAGCTCATGGTGCGTCGCATAGTCGGCGACTATGCGGATGTCGGCGTCGTCGATGGAGCCGTCGTGGACCTCGAGATTGTTGCCGCGGATGCGGATGAACCAGCTGAGTGTGCCAGCGGGTGTGTTGGCCCGGCCGGGTGGCGGGCTCGTGAGGTCTTCGCAGATGGAGTAGTCGAGTGAGCCGAGATCGTGGCCTTGCAGCAGATCCGTGATGATCGACTTCACGGCGTCGAGCCATTCAGGGCTCATGTATTCGTACATCCCTGCAGGTGCCATCTGAAGGATGGTTCCACGGGTCGGTGGGCTGGTCCTGCGGTGGTTTGCGAAGGCGTGGGCTGTGGTTTGCGAAGCCGGTTTCGTTGGGGCTGTTTGATTTCCGCCACGGTGTGGACGGCATCGCAGCGACGGGCGAACAAGACTGGCCGCTTCGCAATCTCCTTCTAACACAAGAAGAGTGGGCTAAATATCTGTGCGTGCTGATCCCAGATGCTGGGCGAAGCCGTCGAGCATGGCGGCCAGGCCGATGTCGAAGTGGTCGGTGTCGGCGGCGTCCGCGGCGGCGGCGAGCGGGGTGTAGTCGGGAGAATCGGGTGCGGGCTTACGGCTGCGCCCGGTCACCGCAGCCGCCCAGCCCAGGACGTGCCCGATGGCGTATTCGCGCACGCAACGTGCCAGCTGCAAGGCGAGCACCGGGGTGAATCCGGCCGCGCACAGTTGGGCGATCATTTGGTCGCCGATCTCGATGGCGGCACGGTCGCGGACCGGGCGGGTGGCGAACACCGGTACCGCGTGCGGATGATCCTGGAGCGTCTTGCGCAGCCGGTCGGCGTAGCCGGACATCAGGTCGCGCCAATCGGACTGCCATGCAAGAGTTTCGAGGTCCATCTCGGCGAACAACCGGACCGCGACGGCATCGAACAAGTCCTGCTGATCGGTGACGTGACGGTAGGCGGCCATCGGATCCGCGCCGAGCGCCGTCGCCAGTTTGCGCATCGAGAAACCGCCCAGGCCGGTCTCGTCGAGCACCGACAAGGCCACCGCTGCAATGTAATCGCGATTCAACGTGGCCCGCGCCGTCCGCTGTGGGGCACGTTTGCCGGTCATCGGGTCAGCTCCGCGAAGGTCTGCACCAACTGCTGCGCGAACTCGCCGGGATGGGTCTGATACGCGGTGTGCCCGCCAGGGAACTCGACACAGGCGGTTTCGAGCGCGGTGGCGAGCGCCTCGGTGGTGACGAAGTATGGGCGGCCGACGCTGGCGTGGCCGACGGCCGGCCGCCACGGCACCGAAGTCGTTCGCAGCGCGGCAAGATCCGGCTGGTAGTCGAAGATGAAGCCCGGTATTTCCCGCCGCATCAGCAGATCGGTGTTACCGAGCATCCGCATCATCGGCGACGGCGGCCTACCGGTGACCGCGCGCAGGACCGGCGCGACAGCCAGCGCCGCCGAACTTGCTGCAGCCAGCGCCGCCTGCCCGGCCCGCGACCGCAGCGCCGCAGGTAGATCCGGTGCGGTCATTGCCCCGAACGCCGCGAACCCGCGCATCGGACCGCTGTCGACGGTCAGTTGATGGATATGCGTGATCTCCTGTCGCGCCGGATCATTCGCCGCCAGTAGCTGCACCAGTGGCGGTTCGTGCGCGATCGCCGCCCGCACCCGTTCGCCGTGATGGGCGATCAGTTCCACAGTGATGATCGCGCCGCTGCTGTTGCCGAATACCAACGCCCGGTCGATCCGGTAGGCATCGAGAATCGCTACGACGTCCTCGGCCTGCGTCTCTACCGCGATGTCGGCATCCGGTTCGGTGAATTCGCTACGCGAATTGCCGCGCCGATCAAAGGTGATCACCGTGAAGTGGTCGGTCAACAACGGAACCACATGCTCGTACATTGCCGCGTCGCCGCCACCCCCGGACACCAACACCAACCCCGGGCCCGACCCTGCCGACTCCACATACAACCGAGCGCCATTCGACTCGACCGCATGCACTGACCGACCCTGTGCCATACACACCTCCACACGCCTGTCTACGTTGTAGACTTAGTCTACAACGTAGACGCCAGCGTGACGAGACCACCGCCACAGTGGACGGTCGGAACAGCTTCCGACGTAGTCGGCAGATTCAGTGGACGAGCACCATTCGGTCGCGGGCGTTCCTGCGCCGCGGTCGATCTCGTACGGCGGCCTGCCCCGCGCTGGCCGGTTCTGTCAGCGCGGTATGCGCTTAGCTTGTTCTTCTATGGTCGTGTGACTCGTTCGGTTTGGCCTGGGCATGGCCGTCGGGCAGTCTGGTCGGTCGTTTGATGTTTTGCCGACGTCGTAGCGGGTGGCTCGGTGGCGGTTTCGGGAGCCGGGTGGTCGTCCGGGACCCGGTCGCGATGGTTTCGGTGCTCTGGTCGGGCAGGCCAGGTTCGGGCGTAGGTTCCGAAACTCGCGCCGCATGCGCGCCGGGGTCAGTTCCGCTGGGGCCGTGGGCTTCTCCCCGGGTGGCGCAGGTCGGCGGCCAACGGCCGGGCCAGGCGAAGTTGGGTGTGGGCGGCGACGATGAGCCAGGTCCAGCGGTCGGTCGCTTGGGGTGTACGGAGTTTGGGACGGGTCCAGCCGAGGGTCTGTTCGAACAGCCGGAAGGTGTGTTCCAGGTCGAAGCGCCGCAGGAACGCCTGTCAGATCCGGTTGACATCGACGCTGGTGGCGCCGGTTTTTGAAGACCACAGCCAGATCGGTGGTGCGGCACGGTCTTTGGACAGATGCTCGACCTCGAGCCGGACCAAGGTGCCCTCACGAGCGGGAGCGGCCCGTCGTGGTCGAGCCACGCCGAGCGATGGGTGAGCCGGGGGTGGACACGATCCCCCGCCTGTGCCTCGGCTTTGCCGTAGCGGCTGGTCGTGGTGGCCGTCGTAACCATTGGTCGTGGCCAGCTGGCAGGATCGGCGAATCGGAATTCCGTGCCGTGTTTGGGTGGCCGCCCGCCCTTGGGGTCGTAGGTGCGGGGGTGGTTTCGGCTGCCGCATCACCCGATCCGACCGCAGCCGGCCCACCATTTCGACCCGGCGAACACGCCGCGTCCGACCGCAGCCACGCAGGCACGTCCACCGCCGACACCGACGGGCCATCCGGAAACCGAGGCAAACCGCTGCCGCACAACAGATTACGCAACCGAACGATATCGATCCGTCCGGCGTTGAGGCCCTCGTACATCGCCCCGTGGCCGCGGCGATGTTCGGTGGTCAACGTCAGCTCCGGCACCGACCGCACCGCCCCGCTGCACCAACACTGCGTCGGTGAGCTCGAACAGCACGTCGTGGCGTGCGGTCAGCCACGCGTAAAACTCCGTGCGCACGCGTGACAGTTCGGCGAACGCTTCCCTCACCCCGCCAGCAACCGGCAGACTCATCCCCACGGCCTCCCTGTCCTGCGAATCCTCAACCAACCCAGCCGGTTCGGTTCCTCCAGGCCATAGAGAACAAGCTGATCGGGACCGCATCAGCACCGCTTCCCGCAGCTGCTCCTAGCGCAACGCGACCGGACATACCTTCTCCGACAGCCACGCGGCCAACCGGTCCTCGTCGGTGCGGGTCCGCATCGCGACACAACTCGGCGACCGGTTACGTAGTCACGGCGGTGGCGGATATCTCGATCAGCCATTCGGGACGGCCGAGGCTGGCGACACCGACCAGGGCACCGGGTTTGATCGGGTTGATGCCCAGCGTGGCTGCTGCGGCTCGGATGCCTTCGGCCAGAGCCGGGTACTTGGATTCGTCCCAGTTGGGAACATAAAATGTCAGATTCACAACGTCATCGAAGGTGGCTTCGGCCGCGGCGAGCGCGATCACCACGTTGCCGAGCGCGCGTTCGGTTTGAGCGATGAGGTCTCCCGAGCCGACGATAGTGCCGTCGAGATCGTGGGCCACCTGCCCGGCTATATGGATGAGTCGCGAACCTGTCGCCACTGAGACGTGGGCGTAGCCGTTTGGGGTGGGCAGCCCTGGTGGGTTGATCGTGGTCACTGGCATCGAAGCCTCCCTCGGGGTGTCAGGCCGTGGTGGTCTGTGGGCCGGAGATCCAGCTTCACCAGGTCCTGCCGGCCTGCTCCCGGATCGTGTGGTTGATCCGGTTGAAGAAGTTGGTGATTGCGATGTTCAGGATGATCGCGAACATCTGCTTCTCGTCGAAGTGGGCGGCAGCAGCCTCCCAGATCTCGTCGGTCACGCCCGGCGAGCCGTCCTGGATCCGGGTGGCGGCCTCGGCCAGCGCGAGCGCTGCCCGCTCCTCCTCGGTGAAGAACGGAGTCTCGCGCCAAGCGACCACGCTGTGCAACCGCTCCTCGGTCTCGCCATGCTTCTTCGCCGACCGGACGCCGGCGAACACACACGGGCTGCAGCCGTTGATCTGGCTGGCCCGCAGATGGACCAGCTCGAGCACGAGCGGGTCGACGCCACCGGCGTGAATCGCCTTGTTGAGATGCTGGATCGCTGTGACCACGTCGGGATTCGCCAGGTTCTTCATACGTGCTTCCATGGGTTCCGCCGTCGACTTGCCGCGTCCCTTTGTGGACTGTGTATGACTCATACATATAAACTAGGACCATGCCGCAAACCGAGTCAAGGCGTCAACACGCCGCCAACGTCCTAGGCGCACTGAGCCTCGTAGTCGCCGACCGGATGAACACCGCCGTCGAAGCGACTGTGATGCTCGGCCCGTCGGCCCCGGCGGCCCTCGCCGCGATGCACGAGTTCCTCGACGGCGGATCGGTCACGCAGCTGAGCTCTATGCTCGGCCTGACTCACTCGGGCACCGTCCGCCTCGTCGACCGCCTCGTCGCCGAAGGCCTCGTCGAGCGCGTCGGAGCACAGGACGGACGGGCTGTCTCCGTTGTCCTGACCCAACGTGGCAGACACACGGCCGAGCGGATACTTCAAACACGCGAGAAGTCATTGGCGAGCGCACTGTCCGCGTTCTCCCCGGACGAGATCGACAATCTTGCGGCGGCGCTGGACACGATGTTGACCACGGTGACCCTCGCCAGAGCCGAGGAACGCTCCGCCCGCACCACCGACCGTCCACAGCCTTGGCTGTGTCGCCTCTGCGACTTCGCCGCGTGCGGCCGTAGCGAGGGAAACTGCCCAGTCAACAACGTACTTCACAACCAGTAATAAGAACGCTGCAACGGTCTTCTCCATCGGACGCTCCACCGTCTACCGCGTCCTCGACCACATCAAGACTCGGAGCACATGATGAGACGAAGGCCGCCTGCCTTTCCGGCGAACGATCAAGCAACCCAGGCGGTTTGAAACCCGAGGTTGAAGAACAAGCTTAGAACATGTTTCATTTCCTGCTGGAGGTCATTCAGATCCAGTCGCCACGTGCTCAACTCGGCATGATGGGTGCGTTCGGCCGGGGCTCGGCTGGCCGGTCCGAACAGCCTTGTGAGCGGCAAGAGCGTGAATCCTCAGCGGCTCGCCCGTAGTAGGCGGACTGGGCGCAGTGCCTGGGGTGGTTCGACCTCGAATTCCGAAGATCCATCGAGGTATCCAGCGATGAGGTCCGTGGCGGAGTGGTCTTCGACGTCGGTGAAGCCGAGTGCGCGCAACCGTGCGGCTATGTCGTCAGGAGCGAAATAGCTGAACCAGGGTTCGCCGACAGCTGCCGCTCGATGGGCGCGCGCCTGCAGCTTCGCGCGATCCTCGTCGGTGTCTGCCGCCTGCAGGTAGTCGAAGATCACCTCGACCGGCTCCGATTGACCCGCAATGTATTCGAGGGTAGTGCGGGCGGCGTCGGGAGTCAGATAGAAGACAACACCGAGCCATACGAATACGGCCGGATCGGTCCGGCCGAATCCGGCGGCTTCCAATCGTGTTGCCAGTGTGTCGGTTTCGAAGTCGACAGGCACGAAAGTCAACCGCTCAGGCTGGTCGATACCGGATGCGGCGAGGCGTTGGTGTTTCCACGCTTGGGTAGCGGGATGGTCGACCTCGAATACACGCAGGCCAGGGTGCGGGTTGCGGTAGGCGAAGGTATCCAGGCCCGCGCCGAGGATCACGACCTGTCGCACGCCTGCAGCGACGGCCTCGGCCACACGATCCTCGGCGAAACGGGCACGAGCAGCGAAGAACAGGCGGCGTGGCCGATCACTGACACCCAGCCGCAGGATTCCCGAGCCCGCATCGCTACCGGCACGATCCTCTGCGGGCCGGCCCAATTCGGTCAGCTCATCCACAGTGACACCCAGCAGACGTGCCGCCAGTGGATCGGTAAGAATCCTTGGCCGGTCAGCAATTTGATGATAGGCACGGGCGTAAGCAGTCACGAGCGCTGTCCGGCTGGGTTCCTCATTGTCCATACTCGAGAAGCTACTCACGAACACTTGCGAGCACCCATGAATTCACCCGCATCAGCCACACCCGGGCCGGTTGGGTCGTGGCACCCCCGTGACCGGCGGACCTCCACGACGCCCATGACGATGATCCTTCATCTCGGTGCTTGGGCCATCACATTGGGCATCACGATGTTCGGCCTTGCCGATCACGGGCGTCCGTTGAACGCGATCACCGAGAAGGTCGAATCGGACCAGGTGCGACGCCAACCCGACAGAGTGGAACGCAACGGGCCCAGCCAGCCAGGCCCGTACGGTGTGCAGGCCCCTCGGAGTACCCGGTACTCGGCTAGTAGCGGACGTTCCGCCGGCCTCGGATCGGTACGGCCAGTTGATCTTCCGATGTCCGGCGCTGGCCGGTTCGGTAAGCGCGGTATGCGGCTACTTATTGTGCGTTCGTTGCGCCTCTGATCGCGGTCCGGGCGAATCGCGGGTGTGTCGGACGTTCCGGCACAACGATGACGGTCCGTCGTCGTTAGCGATCGGAAACATCATCTGGTGCTGCATCTTTCGGCTGAGGCAGGTCGCGCGTGATGGCGTCGACCCGGTGCAGTCGACCGTCCGGGGCGAGATCACCGAACATGTATACCTCGGTGACGATCATCCGGCCGGTGCGCATCGTGGCGGTGACGGTGTAGCGGGCGGCGACACGATCGCCCGAAGCGATGGTGTCCATGACGTCGACCCGGCATTGGGCCACGTTCTTGCGGCTCGGTTTCGCGTGAGCCACCAACCGGCTCCGGTCCATCGGGTGGCCGTCGCTGCGCCAGACGATATCGGGGGTGTGATACCGATCCACGATGACTTCGGGCGCTTCGGCGCCGAAGGCCATTTCCGCCACATATGCGCTGAGATATGCCGCTAGGTCGCGTCCAGGAAGGGTGATGGAAGTTGCCATGTCCGTACACCTTTCAGATAACTCATACAATACTGTCAAGGTTATGCCCATCCGTTAGAATTGACAAGGATGTCAGAGAAAACGGGTACGCCCCGCCGCCGTAGAAGTGACGGCCTTCGCAGCGCCGAGTCGGTGCTCGAGGCCGCCATACAGATACTCGGTGAGAGACCCGACGCAAGCCTCGAGCACATCGCCGCGGCCGCGAGCGTCAGCCGGCAAACGATCTACGCCCACTTTCCATCCCGCGACGTGCTGATCGAAGCCGCAGTCACCCGCATCACAGCGGAAGTCGTCGCCGACATCGACGCAGCCCGCCTCCATGAAGGCTCGGCAGGGGAAGCCCTACAGCGGTTCCTCGACGTCTGCTGGCACATCATGCAGCGCTATCCGATGCTGCTGCATCTACCTTCGGCCGGTCCGGCCGACGATCACGATGCCCACGCACCGGTACTGGGTCCACTCGAGCAGCTGATCCACCGTGGCCAGGCCACCGGCGAATTCGATCCTCACTGTGCACCCGAATGGCTGTTGACGGCCGTCATGGTGCTCGGCCATGCCGCAGGCTCCGAGGTGTCATCAGGCCGCATGACAGCAGACGCGGCGATCACATCATTTCAGTACAGCGCCCGAAAACTGATCACGGTGCAATCAGTTCGATAGCGCTACCGATAACGAAAGGGCAGGCTCAGCACTCGCTCCGGGTCGCGACCACTCACATGGTCGCCGTCCTGGAATCGGCTGGTTACGGACGTTCCGCCGGCCTCGGATCGGTACCGCCAGTTGATCTTCCGATGCCCCGCGCTGGCCGGTTCGGTCAGCGCGGTATGCGGCACTGCCGGGTGACCGTGCCGCTGCCTGAGATGGTCTCGGCCCGGTGATCCTCGGCTCCGGCGCGCGCCGTCACCCCACCCTTCGACCGCCTGAACACCTGCAAACCAACCTACGATCAGGCCGCTCAGCCTTGGTGGTCGGAACGGTCGGTGCGTCGCCAGCCGGCCACCGCCGCTTCGACGGTGCCCGTGCGCTGCCACTCGGTGACGGCCGACCGGATTCGGTCCTCGCTGATCGCGGTGCGGAGTCGTTGGCGTTCGACAGGGATCGGCTCGAGCGGGGAGCTGGTCTTGCGGACACGCTCGGGGGCGAACGGGAAACCCGTTGCCAGGCCGCGCAATCCGAGCGCAAGTGCCTCGCCGAGCAGGCTCATGCCGATCGATAGCTGGATCGGTCGGACATCTGTGTGCGCACCCATTTCGGTGCCGATGAGGCCGACGCTCGCGCTCACCGCCAGCGAAGCTGCCCAGACTCCAAGGGTCGACGCGGTGTAGCGCTGCCACAGTACGCCGTCCCGGGTGAGCAGTCGGGTCGTGGTGCCGCGCCAGGCGCCGAGGACGAAACCGATGAATAGCGCCAGGCCCGTCCAGGCCCAGTCCAGCGCCGTCGGGTGATGCTTCAGAAGGCCCTGCGCGCCGATGACCAGCAGCGGAATGGGGGGAATCAGTAGGTCTTTTGCGTTGAGGGGTTCGCCGCGGAACCGCCTGACGATCACGAGCAGCACAACGGCGACGACCACGGCCACGACCAGTGGCGTACTCATGATGCCCGTTTATTATATAGCTCAATCATGCTATTTAAGGTAGCTCGATTGTGCTATAAAGACAACATGCCGAAGATCGTGGATCCGACTGAGCGTCGAAAGGCGGTGGCTGACGCGGTGTTTCGCGTGGTCGCGCGGGAAGGGGTGGAGAAGGCCTCGCTGCGCAGGGTGGCCGAGGAGGCCGGACTGGTCGTCGGGTCGGTGCGCCACTACTTCGGCAGTCATGCCGAACTGCTGAGTTTCACGCTGGCCGAGCTCAATCGGCGCGTCACCGATCGGGTGCTGGGGCATCTGGCCGAGTTGCTTCCCGAGAGCATGGTGGTGCCGGAGGTGCCGGGCAGCTATGCCGAGCGGATTCTGGTCGAGTTGCTGCCGCTGGACGAGGCGCGCTTCGAGGAGTCGGCGGTATGGCTGGCCTTCACCACCGCCGCGCGGTCGCGGCCGGAGCTGGCCGAGCTGGCCGCCCAGCCGGTGGCCGGTGCGCGTTCGCTGGTGCACCGAGTCCTGTCGGCTATGGCGGAGGCAGGGGTCCTGCGCGGGGTCGATCTGGAGCTCGAGAGCGATCGGCTCGCCGCGCTGCTGGACGGGCTGGCGCTGGCGGCGGTGGTGGATCCGGCTCGACGCGATCCGAACGCGATGCGAGCGGTGCTGCGGTTGCATTTGGCCAGTCTGGTGGGCCTACGACCGAAGGCGGGCGCATGCGGGCCGGTTCGATGAGGTGGACGAGGGTGCGGCCGAGCCGGTCCAGAATGCACGGAACTCGGCAGTAACGGACGTTCCGACGGCCTCGGATCGGCACGGCCAGTTGATCTTCCGCCGCCCCGCGCTGGCCGGTTCGGTCAGCGCGGCCTGCGACAGAACAGGATGTTGTGTTCTACAACGGTTCTCGTCGTCACGACTCGCGCGCGCTACACCCGCGGCTCTATTCTTCTGCGGTGCAGTCCAATACCGCCAGGACGTCGGCATCACCGATTTCGTCGAACATGACTACACGGGCATAGGAATCTTCTCTCTGTGCGGACGTTTCGGGTAGTTGGCGTGTGTTCAGGTGTCATTGGGGTCGGTGCTCGGCCAGAATTCGGAAAGCCTCTACGGGCGAAGCAGTGTGGTCCTCGGCCAAGACCTGGATTCCGACGTGGTCCGCCCCGGCGGCTAGGTGCTCGTCGATCTGCTTGTAGATCGTTTCGGGAGAGCCGTGGGCGACAAGGGCGTCGATGAGTGCGTTGCTGCATGAGCCGTCGATATCGGCTTCGGTGAATCCGTGCCGCATCAGGTTTGTGGTGTAGTTGCGCAGGCCGAGGTAGGGATATTGGACGGCGGGGCGGCCGATCCTGCGCGCCTCCTCCACGTCCTCGATCATCACCACCTTATGCTCGGGCGCGAGGAAGACGTTGGCGCCGAGTACTTCTCGGGCGTACCGGGTGTGTGCGGGTACGGTGAGGTAAGGGTGTGCGCCCAGTGTTTTTTCGCTGGCCAGTTTGAGCGTTTTGGTTCCCAGCGCGCCGATCACGATGGCTTCTGGGGGGACGCGGTGGCCGAGGAGCGCGTCGACATAGTCGACCATTTTCTCGTAGGGCTTTTCGTAGGTGTCTCGGCTTTCGGGGTGGCCGAGGCCGATTCCCAGCAGCAGGCGTGGTCCGTGGCGGTCGACGATTCGGTGGTAGTGGTGGGCGATGCTGTGCGGGTCGTCTTGCCACATGTTGACGATCGCGCTGGCGATGATCGCAGTCCGCGTAGCGGCGATCATTGGCTCGAGTAGGTCCATATCGCCGACAGGGTCTGGTCCGATCCCCGCCCAGATCGTTTGGTAGCCAAGATCTTCGAGTTGTGCCGCGTATTCGATACGGGGTGCATCGCCCAGTGCCGGGTTGAGCCATGCCCCGTAGATGCCGAATTGCTCGTACATCCCCGTCGTCCCTTCTTTGGTAGGTGTGCGCGCGCACGTCTGGGTAACCGCGCGGGGTACATGGCTTCGCGCGGTGGAATTGTTCTGCAGTGCTACCGGTTCCGCGGTGGAGTGGCGGGGCCTGACTTACTCGGGCGGCGGGGCGGTGCTGAAGATTGGCCAGCAGATTTCGGTGGCGGTGAACACGGTCAGGTCCGAGGCCGACCCGCCGATGTAGTGTTCGCGGATGGGTCCCTGATGGCTGATGAGGTGCTCGTGAACATACGTTCCCAGGGCCCCGTAGCTGCGGTCGATGCCCTCGTGGCTGCCGGAATGGGTGAGCACCGCAACCTCTGACGGCGGTAACACCTCAGCACGGATATTCTCGGGGACGGCGACCGCCTGCGGTGCAGGTATGAAAAGGGTGGCGTGGCCGCGAGATTCGGTGAACAGGTCTCTGTCGTACAGGCCACCGGGCACCCCCTTCGGATGCACCCCTGCCGCTGAAAATGCGTCGCACAGTTTGTCCAGCCTCGTGGCGAACCAGCTGTCGATCTCGGCAATGTCGATGATTTCGCCGATCGACCATACGGCGACCGCCGGTTCGTGGCGCAACTCCACGCGGGCAGGGGTTTGTACTGGCGTAAGTAACTCGCGTAGCGCGCCCACGGTGTCACGAGTCTGCTGCAATTGCTGTTCCATCTGTTCGAGATGCGTGGTGATTATCTCGGTCCGGGTTTGGGCGTCGTTGGTGCTCAGCAACGCTTTGATGTCGGGGATGGACATGTCCAGAGCCCGGAATCGTCGGATGATATGCGCGTTGTCGACCTGGCTGGTGTCGTAGTACCGGTAGCCGGTGTGGGCGTCGATGTGGGCGGGTTCGAGGATGCCGATGTCGTGGTAGTGGCGCAGCGCCTTTCTGCTCAGGCTGGTCATCACCGAGAAGTCACCGATCGAAACCTGTGCGCCCATGGCTTCCTTCCTTTGCGATTTGCCGCCCGCGCGCTCGAGCAAGACCATCGTGCAGCTTCCCCCTACGGGAATGTCAACGCCACGGTGCGATTGGCGAGGGCGCGCCGTCCCGGGAATCCCCAGAACGAACATCATTGCTGTCCCGCCCGCTGCACGGCCTCGGCCACCGCATACGGCCCGGACACGATCTCCCACGTGCGTCCGGCGTCAGCACAGCGGGGCAAGCGTGCACCGCCGCTCGCGCTGGCCCGTACCGTCGGCCATCGAGTACCCGCGTTCACTGTCTCCTCGAGAACGATGGCCAGGGTACGGACGACGCGCGGACTGATCAGTGCGTCTGCGGTCTGTATAGCCGAAGGTGACTATTTCTGGATCAGTAGCCAGGTTTGTTGCCCAGGATGATCAGTCGGCTGATCCGGTCGCCGGCCAGGGAGAAGTAGAAGGTGAGTACGAGTGGGTCGGGTAGACCTGTCTTGTCGTAGTCGCCATCGACCTCGGCGGAGACGATGTAGTCGCCGTAGTGTTCCTTGGCCTCAACGTATTTGGTGACGACCACGTTGTCGCCAACGCTTTCTTTGTCGGCCCACCGCTTGATCGCATCCGGGCCCCAGAACTCGCGCTGGATGTCGTTGACGAGACCATCGGCAGGAAACGGCGCCGCCATGCCGGAGCCGTCAAGCCGGTTCATCGCTTCGAAGTAACGATGCACTGGCGGAGGCATGTCTGTGGTGGTGATAGTTGACATTGATCTTCTCCTTCAATGAGAGGTGATCGCGGTTGAGGTCGGGTCGTCGTCCCCTGATTGAGCGTGCATGTTTCCCCTACGGGAAGGTCAACCCGTTGCAACGAGCAATCGGGCAGGGAATGGCGAATGCGCTCGCTCGATAGCAGTACAGAAAGTTCTCACCGTGCGATGCCCGCGGCTCATGGCGTGCCGAACCACCCCCCGCTGCGGGCCCGGGCGGGTCCCAGTCGATTCCGTCGAGGACGGCGAAGTTGCGGCCCTCGTCCTGGCCAATCGCGTTGGAGCGGAGACCAAAAACGGTCGGCCCGTTGATCTTCGGGGCCGGCCGTCTGGCCGCTTCGAACCGCGCGGCTCGCGGCATGTGCGGAAGCCCGACAAGCTCGCGGGGGTGCGGAATGGTGTCTGGGGTCAGGTGAGTTTTGTTCTGACTGAAGGGTTCATGGGTACTCCGCGTTCGACGATGTCAGAGACGAAGCGGCGGAGCAGTGGGTCGGCGGGGGTGCCGATGAAGCAGATGAGATCGCGGGACACGATGGGGTGCAGGTGTTTCAGGGTGGCCGGCAGGCCGGGGCCGAGGGCGGTGGCGGGGACCAGTGCGATCCCGAGTCCGGCCGCAGCGAGTTGCGCGGCGGTGGTCGCCTGCCGGGTGCGCATGACGGGGCTGAGCGTGACGCCGTGACCGGCGGCTTGGGCGTCGAGCCAGCCGGCAAGGCCGTTATCGGGGTGGTAGTGCACCAGTGGTTGATCGTGTAGGTCCTCGAAGCTCAGCCGATCACGCTGGGACAAAGGGTGATCGGCGGGGAGGACGGCGACGATCTCCTCGGTGCCGATGAGTTCGGACGCGCCGGTCCAGCGGGTCGGCCGGGGACCGAGGGCCAGGTCGGCCGTTCCGGATTCGATGTGGTGGACGAGGTCGTCGGCGCTCGTGACTTCGGTGAGCACCATCTGTACTGCGGGCTTGCGGCGGAACCAGGTACGAAGCACCGGGGCCAGCAGACTCGCGGTCAGGCTTTCCGCGCATGCCAGCCGCAACTGGCCGCCTTCGCCTCGGGCCACGGCTCGACCGCCATCGACGACGCGAGCGGCGGCAGTCAACGCTGCACGGGCGTCGGCCTCGACGGCGCGGCCGATGACGGTGGCGCGCACCCCGCGCGGAAGTCGTTCGAGGACCGGTGCGCCGATCTCGCGTTCGAGCGCCGCGAGTTGATGCGACAGTGCCGGTTGAGACATGTGCAGCACCGCGGCGGCGTCGGTGATCGACCCTGCGTCCAGGACGGCGATCAGGCATTCCAGGGCCCGCAACGTTGGCATTCGCAAATCCTATGGCATTGATCGAAAACATTCAGTTCGCGAAGGGATTATCAGTTTCCGCCGGGATGCTGAACCGAGCATGACAACACTGCAAGACAAAACGATGGTCATCATCGGCGCCGGATCGGGCATCGGCCGCCGTATCGCCGACGACGCGACAGCCCTGGGCGCTCGAGTGATTTCGGTAGGACGCCCCGAGGTCGACCTGGCCGATGAGGGAACCGTGCACGCCTTGGCGGAGCGCGTCGGCGAGTTGGACTACTTGGTGTCGCTTGCCGCCGACCACGCCAACGGCCCGGTCACCGAATTGGACCACGACGCCGTGCACCGTGCCTTCGACGCCAAGGTGATCGGACCGATCCTGCTCGCCAAACACTTCGCTCCTCGATTCCGCGCGGGTGGTGCGATCCTGCTGTTCTCCGGCGTCGCGGCCTGGCGGCCGACACCGGGTCGGGCGGTGATGGCCACCACCAACGCCGCTGCCGCCGCTCTAGCCGAGGCTCTGGCGGTCGAGCTGGCGCCGGTGCGCGTCAACACGATCTCACCCGGCATCGTCGACTCGGGTGTATGGGATGGTCCCGGCAAGGAGGCGTTCTTCCAGACCGTCGCCGATCGCAATCCGGCACGCCGGGTCGGGACGCCGGCCGACATCTCCTCTGCGGCCCTGCTGGCGCTGACCAACCCGTTCCTCACCGGCGCCACCCTGCATGTCGACGGCGGCGGGAGACTAGCGTGAAGATTGCCCTTTTCGTTTGGGCCACATTGATTCTCGCCGCCTGCTCGACGAACGCGCCGCGCCCGGTCGACCCCGTCGACCGTTCCGGCGACCTGGTCGTGCCTCGGGCGGTGCACATCGATGACGGACTCGGCGCCGATCAGGCCGTACAGGAAGTCCATGTGGCGCAGCTGCTGTACACGTTCTGGAATACCGGGAACGTCGACTACCTCGTCCGGGCGATTACACCGTCATTCCGGGACAACACCCTGCCGCCGGGCCGACCGCAGGGACCGACCGGCCCCGCAGTGGCATCGAAGGCCTTCCGCACCGCTGTCCCCGACCTCACGTGCGAGCTGTCGGATCTGTACCTCACCGGCGATACTCTCACTGCGCGGTTGGTCTTCCGCGGCCACTTCACCGGCGTCTACAACGGTGCTCGAGGTTCTGGCCAGCCTGTCGAATTCAACGCCATCGACCTGCAACATCTCGGCGGCGACCACACCCTGATCACCGAGGACTGGCACATCGAGGATTACCTCACCTTCCTGCACCAGATCGGGCAATCGCCATAACCCTCCTGAGATGCTTCGACATTCATATGTCAAGAAGCACGCTCGACAGTTCGGATGGGTCGCGATCAGAAGGCGCGCGACTCGGCAGATCAGTGCGTTGCCGAGGTCGAGATGATCTCGGCGCGTTGATCTTCCGCCGTGCCGCGTGGCCGCTTCCAACCGCCCGCCTCGCGGCAAGGGAAGAGTGCGTTCGGCAGGCACGCCCAGGGAGCCAGGCATGCTGCATGGTGACATCAGATTTCGCCGATACCAGCGGATCCCAGGCTGGCTGATCGACGTCATAGCTCACCGATGGTTGCCGTGGTCACTGGCCGTAAGAAAACCGAAGATCCGCGAAGAGCAGTTGGTTGAGCCTGCGCCGAAGGTGCCCAATCTTGCTCTGGTCAGGGGCTTCGTCCGGGGTGAGCAACGTGAACTTCAGTAAGGTCTCTCCGTCTGGAACGGCGGTCAGCTCGAAGTGGATCTGATCATTGGGCCTACTCGGCCACGGCGATGACCACACGACGTGGTGAGGTTCCGTCGCGGCGAGGACCGCGGGCTCGACTTCGTCGGGCAGCAGCATGAGCCAGGGGCGAGCGGTCGGCCTTCGCGGCTCGGTAAGCGACTGCCAAACGACGGACGGGGGTGGTGGCAGCTTGCGCGCCCGCGAACCGAACTCGATCACGTCTTCAGCGTAGGACGCCCACGATGATCGCCCTCTTCTCTGAGTGGCGACGCGTTCAGCCGGCGCCGGATGTGTGCGGGGTCCGACCGGTCTGATGGCCTCGGTAACGACGGCCACGGCCATTAGTCTGACGATGTCGACGTCTGCGTCGGCCTCTCCGGTTGCGGCGGCGATGAATCCGTCGCCGTCGTAGCGGGTATGGGGAGGCGTGAGCGCGCGAGAAAGGCCATCGTGTGCGCCTGGATTCCGGATGGCGGCCGAACTCCATCTACGCCTGTTGGTCGATGAGCCGCGGGCCGTGCGTCAGGTCCGTTCCCGAATCCTGGACCTCACGTGGACACCAGAATCGCACTCCTGGACGGGATCTCCGGACACATATCGAGCGAACGCCGTCGAACGATCGACCCTCGCCGTGTGGTCGGCTCTGGCATTTCAGCCCGGATTGTCGGCGTGGGTGAGGGTTTCCCACATGGAGAACATGTCCAGCCCGGCTGGGCGTTGCTTGTCGGTGAGGCGCTCGGTATCGGGGAGGTCCAGGTGCATGCGGTTGTGCAGGGCGTTGTAAGCGACTTCGGTGATCGGGCCGAGTTCGCGTTGTAACTGCCCTCCGCAGAGCCAGGTCGGCATCGGTTGGCCGAGTTGGTATTTCGAATGCAGTTCGAGGGCGACGCGGAGGCGGTCGGCCACTTGGGGGTAGAGGTCGTGTTGTTGGATGCGGCTGGTTTCGGCGATGTGGGCGATGGCCGACAGGCCGTATCCGGTGTGCGCGAAGTCGCGGCAGGTTTCCTGTGCGACACCGTCGACGAGCGTCGATTGGCCCCACCAGTATTTGGTGATCTGATCCGGGGTGGAGGCGTGGGTGCGGACCGAGATCCGCGGTTGCGGACCATCCGAGGTGAGGTAGATATACGCGGGGACGCGATCGAGGTACATCGTTGCCGCCGTGTCGTAGGCGTGGCGATCTTCGAGGAAGACGCCGATGCCCTGGGCGGCCTCGATCATCGACAATTCCCAGTTGCCGTTCGAGGTGGAGCCGGTGATTACCTTGGGCAGGTACACGTTTCGCAGCAGGTCCTGGAATCGAGCCAGATCCGGCCAGCTGCCGGAATAGGTGTAGCGGACGATCTCGGCCGCGCGGGTCCACACCGAGGCCGCCCATCCACTCTGTAGTGGGGCGTTGCTGCCGGTGTGATCGGTGAGCGTCGCCGACCACGCATCCATGACCTGAATCGACTTCCGCGCATAGCGCTCGTCACCGGTCAGATACCACGCCAGCGCGCTGGTGTAGGCGGCGTCGGCGTCGCGCCGCTCATCACTGCACCCGTTGTCGGGATGGTCGTAGGGTCCGCAATCAACGACGGCCCGCGGCTTCGCCACATACCCGAGGCTCGCGTACTGGCTCGCCATCATCGCGTCGAAGGTCCCCTTCCACGGCTGCGCCTGCGCCCGTACCTGCTGCCGCACGAAATCCAATTGCCCCCGCGACTCCAACACTCCCGGATGCACGAACCCCGCGGCGTCGGCGACAACGGTCGACGTCTCCGCCGAATGTGATGTCCCCGAGGGTGATCCGCATCCGATGAGCGAGCCGACGATCACAACGACAGTCAGAGCCAGCCGGAGGGTCCGGACCCGACGATTGACACGAGACGACCTCACCTCATCCCCAATCAGGCAGCATTCGACGACAATTCGGCCGTTCGGGTCCCGATGGGCACGCCTGGATCGACCACGGAGACAGTACACCCGGTCGCCTCCGACCCACGGTGAACGACCGAGCCCGGCCCTCGCGCCCCGCGGGTGGCGATCGCCACCGGCTCGGTGCGGATCGCTCAGGGGCTCGGGCTGACTGGGCTGGCGTGTCAGCGACGAGGTCGGCCCTTCGGTGTCGTGGGCGCGGAGGCAGCGATTCTTGGTGGACACCTTCGCCACCCTCGGCAACGGGTTGCTTCCGGTCCTGGGCAGTCCAACCCGGTTGGCTCCAGGCGAATCCGCGATAATGAGTCGGGAGCATCAGCGCGTGTGGATCGAGCCGAGTATTTGTTACGACGCGATCCACGGGTCGAACACTTCGTCGTGCCGCTCATCGGGAATCGCCGACCGCGCGCTTTCCGGCGTGTGCAAATATTTCGCAATGGCTGGTGGAACGCATATGTGGCCGGTGGTCGACCTGGCAGATCTGCTCGACGTCCTCGATCTGACGGAGGTCGGGGCGGGTCGGTTCCGTGCTCGCAATGTCACCTCGACGCTGCCGACGACGCTCGGCAGTCAGACGCTCGCGCAGGCCGTGGTTGCCGCGGAGCGCACGGTGCCGCAGCTGGCCGTGCAGTCGCTGCACGGTGTCTTTCCGCGGGGTGGGTATGCCGACCGGGACGTCGATGTGGCGGTCGAGGTGGTGCAGTCGGGGCGGGCGCTCGCGACGGTCCAGGTTTCGTTCTCCCAGGAGGGGCGCGAGCACGCGCGGGTGCTGACGATGCTCAGTGCGGAGGAGCCGGACTTCCTCGGCCACGGTGCGCACCTGCCCGAGGGGGTGCCGGGGCCGGAGGAGTGCGAAGAACTGCCGTGTGCGCTGTTGCCTTGGGAGGTACGGACATTCGGCGGAGCGGACGCGCTCGCGGCCGAACTGTCGGGACCACCGGCACTGGATGTGTGGATGCGCTGTGACAAGGCGCCGGATCTGCCCGGCCTTGGTCGCGCGTTGCTGGCGCACGGCAGCGAGGGCTTCCTGGGCCCGGTCGCGATGCGCCCGTACCCGCAAACCGAGATCGCGCGCCGCGGCGGTCGCGGCACGGCCACCATGCTCGCCCAGACCGTCACCTTCCATCGGCCGTTCACGATGCACGACTGGCTGTTGCTGCACTGCGAGAGCCCCTTCGCCGGTGGCAGCCGGATGTACGGCCGCATCCAGATTTTCACCCAGGCCGGTGATCTGGTGGCGTCCGTCTCCGCCCAGGGCCTGATGCGCCAGGCCGGCTGACCAGCCGCCTCGAGCGCCCGCACCGGCGGCCGCGACCCGGGCCCACCCTGGCCGACCGAGGTGAGGCCGCCGGGTTTGTAGCCTGGACGGGGTGGATGCTGTGGACTTCGGTGACGAACCCGGTGCGGCGTGGGATTTCGCGGGTCCGGACGATGCCGGACGGCCGGACGGCGCGCTGATCGGTTACCGCGATATGGGCGGGGCCGGACTGGACCTCCGGGTTGCCGGGACGACGGCAGTCACCATGGTGATCGGCTTCGGTGCCGGCGCAGTGCTGGTCGACGACGTCTTCGGGCGGCGAACTCTCGACGGGTTCGCTGCAGGGCTTGCCCTTTCGGCCATGCGCGTACGCAGCGAACGAGCCGCGTGTATCGAGATTCGTCTGTCGCCGATACAGGCGTACTCCCTGTTGGGTGTTCCCCCAGTCGATCTGGGCTGCGGCGCAGTCGCCCTGGAGGATCTCTGGGGACCGCGGGTTCGGGTACTGCGCGAGCAGCTCGCCTCCGCGCCGGCCTGGGGTGAGCGTTTCGCACTGACGAAATCGTTTCTGGCACAGTGCGATACCCCGAATCGCTCGCCGGACCCCGAGGTGCTGGAGGCCTGGTTTCGAATCGAGTCCGCCCACGGCCGGTTGCGGATCGGCGAACTCGCCCGATCGCTCGGCTGGAGTCATAAGCGGCTCGGGTCGCGTTTCGAGTCCCAGATCGGACTCACTCCCAAGCGGGCGGCGATGCTGGCCCGATTCCGGTATGCCGTCGACAAACTGGTGGCGGGCCGGTCCGCCGCCGATGTTGCGGTGGAGTGCGGGTACACCGATCAGGCTCACCTGTGCCGGGATGTATCGATCTTCACGAATGGCACCCCGAGGGCTCTGACCGCACACCATCTGCCCGCCATTGCCCGGCACCGGTACCGGGCCTGGGGAGAATTTTTCCAATACCGGGCCGGGTAGCCCGGTCGATAGTGGTGGCCTCCGACATCGACAACGAGAGGACACATGTCGTGACCACCACCCTCGATTCCACGCAGCTGCGCGCCGCCCTGGATGCCGTCCACCGTGCGGGCATGCCGGGAATCTTCGCGGAAGTCCGCGCCGGGGACCAGATCTGGTGTGGCGCAGCCGGAGTCGCCAACGTAGCAACCGGCCGACCCGTCTCCAGCGATATGCGCCACCGCGTCGGCAGCATCACCAAGACGTTCACCGCCGCCGCCGTATTGCGGCAGGTCGACAACGGTGAGATAGAGCTCGACGCACCGATCGGCCGCTACCTGCCCCGCCAGGTTCCCGGGGATCGGGGTGCGTCGATCACGGTCCGGATGTTGCTCAACCACACCAGCGGCCTCGCCGAATACCTGCCCTATGTCTACCCGTCGCTCGCGGCCTTTCCGGACCTGGCGAGGACGACGCCGGACAGCCTGGACGACAACCGATTCACCCGCTTCCATCCGACCGAGCTGATCGAGATGGGTGTCTCGGCGCCCGCCACCGGGGCCGCGGGTGGCACTCCCGGGATCTACTCGAACACCAATTACCTTCTGCTGTGCGAACTTCTGGCATCGGTGTCCGGCGTCTCGGCCGAGAAGTGCATCACCGGCGACATCATCGAGCGCGCCGGGCTGCGGGACACCGAGCTCCCGGCCGGATCGCACATCGACGGGCCGCACTCCCTGCACTACGAGTCGTGGTTCGGCATGATCGAACCGCCGTGCGACTACAGCGTTTTCGACATGTCATGGGTCGGACCGGCGGCGTCACTGATCTCCACCGTCGCGGACCTGAACCGCTTCTTCGGCCTACTGCTGGCCGGCGAAATCATCAGCCGCCCAGCCCTGGCGGAGATGCAGCGCACCGTTCCGGTCATCTCGTTCGAGGGAAAGACCCTCGACTACGGTCTCGGCCTCAAAAGGCTCCCGGCTCCCGGCCCCGCCGCCTTCTGGGGCAACGACGGCTCCGTCTGGGGCGGCGGCGCGATCTCGATGACCAGCGTCGACGGCACCCGCCAACTCTCCGCCGCCGTGAACCTCCAACGCTGGAACCGTCCCGCCATCGCACCGCGGCCCCATCCCATCGACGCTGCCCTGCAAGCTTTTATCCACCAGGCGCTCGCGTAGCAGCGTGTCCCGCCATCGAAGTAGCGGGGGACACGGCCGCGGGGGCGCCCGGCTCGTTCGGAGCCGGGCGCACCTCCCGCGCGGGAAGCTCGGCGCAGACGCGCCCGCTCGAACCGGATCAGTACGCGAGGAACAGGATCTCGTCGCGGGAATAGTCGTGATCGGGGTGCCGCTCGGCGAGGTGGGCCTGGGTCTTCTCGACCAGGTCGTCCTCGTTCTCGCCGCGAATGTATTCGCCGCACGGGCAGCTCAGGCGGGTCTTCATCATCTACTCCCAATGTGATTGCGGGGGACGGCTTCTCGTCCGATCCGCGCCCGATCGAGTATGCACCGGGGGATCCGCCCGGCGATACGGTGGCCCGGCTACCCGTACCGGACCCGCCAGTGCTTGATGCCGTTGATCCACCCCGACCGCAGCCGCTCGGGCGCGGCGACCTCGGACAGGTCCGGCATCGCGTCGGCGATGGCATTGAACATCAGATCGATCTCCAGCCGGGCGAGATTCGCGCCGACACAGTAGTGCGCGCCGGTGCCGCCGAAGGCCAGGTGCGGATTGGGGTCGCGGAGAATGTCGAACCGGAACGGGTCGTCGAAGGCGTCCTCGTCGAAATTCGCGGAGCTGTAGAACAATCCGAGCCGCTGGCCCCGCCGGATCGGCTGCCCGCCCAGTTCGATGTCCGCGGTGGAGGTGCGCTGGAACGCCGTCACCGGGGTCGCCCAGCGCACGATCTCGTCGGGCGCGGTGCGCGGGCGCTGGCGCCGGTAGAGCTCCCACTGCTCGGGGTGATCGATGAACGCCTTCATCCCGTGAGTGATGGCATTGCGGGTGGTCTCGTTGCCCGCCACCGCCAAAAGGATGACGAAGAAGCCGAATTCGTCCGAGCCCAGGGATTCCCCGTCGAGATCGGCGTGCACGAGCCGGCTGACGATATCGTCGAGCGGGTCGGCGCGCCGCTGTTCGGCCATGGTCCAGGCGTAGCCGAGGATCTCCATCGACGCACTGGTCGACGAGGTCGTGCTGGTGTTGTCCCCGTATTCCGGGTCGTCGTAGTTGAGCATCTGATTGGACCAGTCGAACAGTTTGCGCCGATCCTCCTGTGGCACGCCCAGCAATTCGGCGATCGCCTGCAACGGCAGCTCGCACGCCACCTGCTCGACGAAGTCGCCGCCGCCGGTTTCCCGTGCCGCGTGCACGATCGCGGCCGCCCGCTCGGTCAGTGCGCCGCGCAATCCCTCGATCGCGCGCGGGCTGAAGCCTTTCGAGATGATGCGCCGGATCTTGGTGTGCTTGGGCGGATCCATGTTCAGCAGCAGCGCGCCGGTGAGCTCGATCTGTTCGGGCGTGATCTCCCCGGGTAAGCGGATCACCGCGCCCTTGCGCTGGGCGGAGAACAGCTCCGCGTTGCGTGAGATCTCCTTGATGTCCTCGTGTTTGGTGACCACCCAGTAGCCGCCGTCGCGGAATCCGCCGGACTGGGCGTCGGTCTGGGGGTTCCACCACACCGGGGCGGTGCGGCGCAGCCGGGCGAATTCTTCGACGGGGTTTCGGGTCTCCCACAGCGCGGGATCGGTGAAATCGAATCCGGGGGGAATGGACGGCGCGGACACGGCTGCCTCCTGACGGGCCGACATCGGTGTGGACCGGGACGGACTCAGCGGCGGCGGCGCCGGTAGCGGACGCGGCACGGCTGCTGCAACTGCACCACCATCTTGGAGTGGTCGTTGCGGTAGGTACCCGACGGCTGCGCCAGCTCGAATTCCCAGTCCCGCAACAGGATCGAGAAGATCGCCTTGAGCTGCATGAGCGCGAACGGCGCGCCCACACAGCGGTGACGGCCCGCGCCGAAGGGAATCCAGGTCCAGCGATTGACCAGATCCTCCTGCCGCGGATCCAGATAGCGCCCCGGGTCGAAGGTGTCGGGGTCCGGGAAGTCCTCCGGTATCCGGTTGGAGATGGCCGGCGTGGCGGCCACCATGTCGCCCGCCTCGATCCGTTGCCCGCACACCTCGAACCGGGCGCGTGCGATACGCATGAGGATGATCAGCGGCGGGTGCAGGCGCAGCGCCTCCTTGAGCGCGGCCTCCAGATTCGGAATCTGGCGCAGCGCATGGTGACTCACCTCCGCCCCGTCGGCGTACAGCTCGTCGAGCTCGGTGACCGCCGTGGCCAGCGTGTCGGGGTGGCGCAGCAGTTCGATGATGGTCCAGGCCGCGGTGCCGGAGGTGGTGTGGTGCCCGGCGAACATCATGGAGATGAAGATGCCGGTGATCTCGCTGGCCGAGAAGCGCGAGACGCCGTTCTCGTCCTTGACCGAGATCAGGACATCGAGCATGTCGCGATCGTCCTGGCCGGTGGGCGGATTCACCTCGCGCTGATCCATGATCGCCTGCACGAGCTCGACCAGCGCGACCCGGGCCGCGTCGCGGCGGCGGAAACTCTCGATCGGCGCGTAGGGATCGACGTAGGCCAGCGCGTCGGTGCCCTGCTCGAGTTCGTGATAGAGATGCGCGAACCGGGAGTCCAGCTGGTCACGGAACTTGCGGCCGATCAGGCAGGCGGAGGATGTGTAGATGGTCAGCTCGGCGAAGAACTCGAGCAGATCGATCTCGCCCTCATCGGACCAGCCGGCCAGCATCCGATCCACCTCGCGGGCGATGGTGGCCGCGTGCCCGCGCATGTGGTCGGCGCGCAGCGCCGAATTGTGCAGCATCTCCTTGCGGCGTTCGGGCGGTGCGTCGAAGACCACGCCCTCGCCGAAGATCGGCTTCATGAACGGGTAGGCCGCACCCTGATCGAGGTCCTCGTCGCTGGCGCGGAAGAAGAACTCGTTGGCCTCGGCTCCCGACAGCAGGATCACATCGCGGCCCGCGAGGTCGAAGGCGCCGACATTGCCGCATTCGGTGCGCACCCGCCGCATCAGCGCGATGGGATCGGTGCGGAACTCCTCCAGGTGTCCGTGCTCGTCCTCGCCTCCGGAGACTCGCTGCGGCTTGGCCAACGTCATTGGAAATCCTTCCAGGAATATCCGTCCAGACACGTGATGGACATGTGTCCGGACGGTACTACGGTTAGTGGCGTGCGACAAGGTCTGCCGACGGCTTCGGACGTTGAATCGGATCGACGGACGCATGCTGCTGCGGCGTGCGCGCGGGCCGATGGCCAAGGGCCGCTTGGTCATCGGCTGCGCGCGGAGGTGGCGAGCCCCCTCGTCGCGGTCGGCGACCGGCGGGGCTCGTGGTATTCATCGGGATCGCGGTGTGACGGTTCGCCGCCCGTCGATCAGTCGGCTGCGGGATCTGTCAGCAGTCGCCGTGCGGACGCTTCCAGGAGATCGGCGACCTGCTCGTAGGAGAGCAGGCCCATCCCGGCCTGGAGCAGTGCGCCCGCGTAGAGCAGCTCCAGCATCGAAACCCGTTCGGGGTCATCGGATCCCAGCGCCTCGGTGAGCCGGCCGCGGATCTCCCGGCCGATGCGCACCCGCAGATGCCGGACATCGGGGTCATCGCCCAGCAGTGCGTTGCTGACCGCACCGGCGAGGACCGGGTCATTGGCCACCAGCAGGGATACCTGACGCAGCACGGCGACCACCCGGGTCGCCGGGTCCTGTGCGCCGGTGTCCAGTTTCGGGGCCGCGACCAGTCGCCGCCAGAACACCTCCGAGATCAGGTGCTCCTTGGACGAGAAGTATGTGTAGGCGGTGGCGGTGCCGACTCCCGCGGCCGCAGCGACCAGCCGAATCGTCGTGCCGGAGAAGCCTTCCCGGGACAACACCGCGACTGCCGCCGTGGTGAGGCGGTCAACGGTGTCGGCCTGCTTCTCGGTGAGACGTCGCCGAGTTGCCTCGATACCGGTGGATGCGAGTTCGGACATGTGTCCAGATGATACGGGTGCCCGCAAACCTGGACTAGTGTCCGTATTGGCTTCCAAGTCTGTGATAGCGTCGCTGCACCTGCGAGAGGGCCGGCATGCAGATCAGCGACGCGATGATGGACGGCCAGCTGCGTACGACCGGTGTGTGGTTGCGGCGCATGGGGTCTCGGCACAGTGAAAGGCGTTTGCGGGTCATCAGCGGCGTGATCGACGGACTGCTGTGGCTCGCGCGGGCTCGGCGCCCGAAGACCCTGCGGGTCGGGGAGTTCGGAATCGATCGCGGCGACGGAACACGGCTGCGGGTGGTCGTCTATTCACCGCTCGGGCCCACCACCGCGGCGGCCGGACTGCTGTGGCTGCACGGCGGCGGATACTTCCTCGGGCGACCGGAACAGGATCTGCGGATCTACCGGCTCCTGGCCGAGCGGACCGGATGCGTGGTCGTCGCGCCCGACTATCGGCTCAGCGTCGCCCACCCGTACCCCGCGGCGCTCGACGACTGCTACGCGGCTTTGATCTGGATGCGCGACAACGCGATCCGGCTCGGCATCCGCGAGGATCAGCTGGCGGTCGCGGGGGAGAGCGCGGGCGGGGGACTGACCGCCGCGCTCGCTCTGCTGGCGCGCGACCGGGAAGAGGTGAACATCGCCTTCCAGATGCCGATCTACCCCATGATCGACGACCGGCAGTCCACCGAATCGGCCGGCGACAATGACGCACCCCTGCTGGATTCGGACACGCTGACCTCGGCGTGGCAGCTGTATCTGCGGAATCTGTATGGGACGCAGCGGGTTCCGGTGTATGCCGCGCCCGCGCGGGCCGGTGATCTGCGTGGGCTGCCGCCGACCTTCACCTACGTCGGGGGCATCGAGCCGTTCCGGGACGAGACGGTCGCCTACGTGGACGCACTGCGATCCTGCGGCGTACCGGTGGACTTCGAGATCTACCCCGGCTGCTGGCACGGCTTCGACCGTCTCGTCCCGCGCGCCGAGGTGAGCAAGCGGGCCTTCCGCTCGCGGGAACGGTGGCTGCGGCACGCGCTGGACACCTATTTCGCACCGCAACCCGGAGCGGATCGGGACCGCGCCTGAGGGCCTCCGCCCTGATCGCCACGACCCGCGATCCCATCAAATCCGCTCTGCCGCAGGCACTCCAGCCCAGCCCGCGGCCGGTCGTGGGCTGACCGCGACACGTCGCCGTCAGGCGATGACCTGTTCGGCCCTTTTCCGTTCGGTGTAGAGGGTCCAGTAGGTCTTCGCGATCTCGTCGGGGGAGAGGTGGGGAATCCCATCGGGGGCGGTCGCCGCGATCATGAGATTGATCGCGGTGTTCGCGGCGTAGACGCCGGTGCCGGCGAGCGAGTTGTGCAGGTTGAGCGCCCAGTTGCGCAGTCCCGACTGGGCGATGTTCAGGGTGGCCAGCTGCGGATACGGTGAGATCGCGCCGCCGCCGGTGGTGAACAGCAGCGTGCCCGCGCCCGCGGCGAGCATGGCGGGCAGTACCGCCTGGGTGGCGGCGACCGCGCCGTAGAGGTACTGGTCGACCTGCGGACGCAGGTTGTCGATGGTGACGTCCTTCGGCTCGACCAGGACCAGGCCGGCGTGCGGCGAGAACTCCAGGACGTCGATGGCGCCGAAACGCGCCGCGGCGTCGGTCAGGGCGGCGGTGAGAGCGGCGTGGTCACCGGTGCCGGCGGCGAATCCGGCTGCGGTGATGCCGGATTCGGCCAGCTCAGCGACCAGGTCGTCGAGCGAATCCTTGTTGCGGGCGATCAGTGCGACGTCGAATCCATTGCCGCCGAAGACTTTCGCGATGGACAGTCCGAGGCCGGGTCCGGCTCCGACGAGGGCGATGGTGGGCATACGGGTACTCCTCGATGATCGGTGGGAACGGCCGCCGAGTCAGGAACGCTCGGGGTCGATGGCGGCCAGGAGGCGCTCGGAGATGACGCCGAGCTGCCGCTGCTGGGACTTGGTCAGGGCATCGAAGACGAGGCGGCGCACCTCGTCGACATGCGCGGGCGCGCTGGCGACGACCTTGGCCCACCCGTCCCGGGTGAGGACCGCGCGCGTGGCGCGGCCGTCGTCCGGATCCGGTTCACGCCGCACCCAGCCCCGCTTCTCCATCTTGGCCACCACATTGGACAGCCGCGACAGCGAACCGCCCGTGAAGTGCGAGAGCCGGCTCATCCGCAACGCGCCCTCGGAATCCGAGGACAGCGCCGACAGCACCAGGTAGTCGAAATGGCTGATATCGGCATCCCGCTGGATCTGGGTGTCCAGTGCGGCGGGCAGCCGGATCAGCAGATAGGCGAAGGCATGCCAGATCTGCTGCTCGTCGGCATCCAGCCAGTGCGGTTCGCTCTGCTCTCCCATGGCTCCACAATAGATTCAAACTTGAAGCTATTGGAAGTGATGTTTACTACAAAGTTGAAGTTTCTGAGGGGTCGTCGGACGCTCACCTGCCGACCGCGGATTCGCGGCTCGTGCGGGGTTGGCGTGACGGCTGCCGGTGAACTCGCCGTATCGGATTCGGCAGGGGGATTGGACGCGATGCGCTCGGTTCTGCTGGGGCCCAAAGGTTCTGGGAAGGGTATGCGGGCCTGGCTGCTGAGCGCCCATCTCGGGTTGCCGCACATCTCGACCGGGGAATTGCTCCGGGAGGCCGTGCGGGTGGGAATCGGGCCCGGTCGTGAAGTGAAGGCCTTGGTTGAGTCGCTATTCCGTCCATCGCGGCCCATTACCGGGCTCGTGGCGTCATCGTGACGGTCGACGGTGTCGGCGACGTGGCGGTGGTTTTCGAGCGCCGCCATGTGGCACTGTCCCGATGACGCGTTGAGCTGTCTGCGGTGGATCAGCGGTTGAGGATTCGCCGAAACCAGCTGTCGCGGTCGGTGTCCTGATGGCCCGCGCACCACTGGTTCGCCGGAACGGTGGCGCGGACCTGGGCGACGTGGGCTCCGCAGCCGGACCAGGTGGTCTTGCCGCAGGTCCGGCATCGGGCGGGATGGCACATGGGTGGTTCCTCCGGGGTGGTCAGGCGGGGGAGTCGCCGGATTCGACGGCGTCGGCGAATTCGCAGAACGCCTCGTAGGCGCGGGCGCCGTGAATGGTGGCGGGGCCGCCGTGCATGAGGAAGGTGACGCCGATGGCCTCGGCGGCCTCCTGCTTGGTCGCACCGGCGCGCGCCGCGGCCTGACCGTGCGAGGCGATGCAGCCGTCGCAGCCTTCGACCACACCGATGGCCAGCGCGATCAACTCCTTGGTCTTGCGATCCAGCGCGCCCGGCGCGAAGGCCGCCTTGCTCAGCTCGCCGAAACCCTTGTACACCTCGGGGATCGCACGCCGCAGCTCTCGGTGCAGCGGAGACAACTCGCTCAGGACGGCCTTGCCGTGCGGCGAGGCGTGGATGACATCGGTCGGTGCGGACATGGCTACTCCTTCGGCTGCTTCGGCGAAGCGCGGCATCGTCGGACCGGCCGCGTCGCGGATACCCCATGGGGTATGGACCCACGGTAGCATACCCCCTGGGGTATATGTCGCGACGTGCCTCACACCTGCCGTCCCGAGCGAGGTGTCCCGACTGCGGTCGCCTGGCTTCGGATCGCTTCCGAATCCGGGCGCTGACGGTCAGTTCAATCCGAGGGCTACCGCGTTGCCATCGTGATCGCCGGTGGTGGCGGTGTTGTAGGTGTTGCCTCCCTGGCCGGCGCTCATGATCAGCTCGCCCACGAATGCGCACAGGAGTAGTCGACCGGATCGCCTACAGTCGACGCGTGAGTGACTTGCCTTCTGGGCTAACGCAATTGGAGCTGGCGACCTATGTTCGCGCGCAGATTTCCGCCGCCAATGCCTACACTCGACGGCGCAAGCGAGGGTTCAGGTGGCGTTCCGCGGCGTTGCGCGTGACGCTCTTGGTGTTCTCGGCGACTTCGACGATCATCCTCGGGTTGCGGCGCCTGGATCCGACTTGGGCGGGAACGGCTTTCGCTCTGGCCGCAGTGGTGACCGCGCTGACAGCGTTGGAGCCGTTCTTCGCGTGGCGGCAACTGTGGGTGGTGATGGAGGAGGCTTCGTATCGCTTCCACCGTATCGGTGACGAACTCGAGTTCTATGTCGCTGCCACTGCCCCGGACGAACTGGATAACGACCGCATCCGCGCTATTTTCGATGAATACCAGACGATCTGGCAGAAGCTGAGCACACGGTGGCTCAGCTTCCGGGATACCGGGGATCGGTAGGTTTCGGGGTCAGTGGAGCGGGGCCGACCAGCGGAGGCGGGTGCCGGTGTCGTCGGGGTTGGGGAGGATGGTGAAGGTGCCGCCCAGTTCCTGGGCTCGGCGGGCGAGGTTGGAGAGGCCGCTGGGGGTGATGTTGTCGGGGATGCCGGTGCCGTCGTCGGAGACGGTGATGGTGAGGTCGTCGGCCACGTCGAGGGTGACGGAGAGGGAGTGGGCGTTGGCGTGCCGGACGGCGTTGGAAACCGCTTCCCGGACAACGGCTTCGGCGTGGTCGGCCAGCACGGGGGCCACGACGGAGAGGGGGCCGGAGGCGCGCAGGGAGGTGCGCAGGCCGATGTCGGTGGTGTGCTGGGCGATGACCTGTTCGAGGCGTTGACGTAGGCCCGGGGATTGGCCGTTGGTGCCGTGCAGGTCGAAGATCGAGGTGCGGATCTCCTGCACCACGTCCTGGAGGTCGTTGACCACATCCGACAGGCGCTGCCGGATTTCGGGGGCGCGGGTGCGGGCGACGGTGCCCTGCAGGCTCAGTCCCGCGGCGAACAGGCGCTGGATCACGTGGTCGTGCAGGTCGCGCGCGATGCGGTCGCGGTCGCTGAGAATGTCGAGTTCGCGCACACGCTGCTGGGCCTCGGCCAGCTGGATGGCCAGCGCCGCCTGCTCGGTGAAGGCCGTTGCCAATTCCAGGGTTTCGGCCGAGAACGGGGGAGCGGAGATCGGTCGGACGATGACCAGCACGCCGAAGGTGGCGCCCTGGGCGTGCAGCGGGAGGATCAGCGTCGGGCCGGGGTCTGCGATCGGCTTGCCGAGATCGATATCGCTCGCGTCGTCGAAGCTCAGCGGCGTGCCCTCGGCGATCGCCCGGCCGATCGTGGTGCCGGTGGTCCGGACGGCCAGGCTGCTGGGCCCGGCGCCGGGCCCAGCCCAGCGCGCGATCCGCAGCTCCCTGGTCTCCTCCGCCGGAATATCCGGATCGTCCTCGATGGCCAGCCACGCGCGTTCGGCCTGGGTCAGCGTGCGGACATGCTCGACCACGTGCGCGAGCACCTCGTCGGCGGCGGTCCCGGCCAGGAACGCGGTGGCGGTGTCGCGGGTGGCCTCGATCCACGCCTGCCGGGCGCGGGCCGATTCGTACAGCCGCGCATTGTCGATGGCGATGCCGGCCGCCGCGGCCAGCGCCTGGACGATCACCTCGTCGTCCTCGTTGAAGGGCAGCCCGTTCTTCTTCTCGGTCAGATACAGGTTGCCGAAAATCTCGTCCCGGATCCGCACCGGCACCCCGAGGAAGGTGTGCATGGGCGGGTGGTTGGCCGGAAACCCTACCGACGCAGGATGACTGGCGATGTCGTCGAGCCGGATCGGCTCGGGCTGTTGGAACAGCACCCCCAGCACACCGCGCCCGGCCGGGAGATCGCCGATGGCATCGGCGGTCTCGTCATCGATGCCCTCGTGCACGAACTGGGTGAGGTTCGCGTCCGCGCCGCGCACGCCGAGTGCGCCGTAGCGGGCGTCGACCAGGCTGATGGCGGTGCGCACGATGGTGCGCAGTGTCTGGTCGAGATCCAGCCCGGCGGTCACCGACAGCATGGCCTCGACGAGTCCGTCCATCCGGTCGCGCGCGTCGATGATCTGATCGACCCGATCCTTGACCTCGGTCAGCAGTTCGCGCAGTCGCAACTGCGACAACGTGCTTCGCACCGAGGGCTCGGCATCGGAGGGGGAAGTCATCTGAAGGCATCCTGGGGCTGTTGCGGGCGAATCCGAGCTTTCGCTCGCCCACAGTGTATTGGCGCTGTGCCGGATGCCGCCTCCGGAGCCGCAGATGCCGGGGCCCGGATCAACTCATCCCGCCACCGCGGCCGGGTGGTGGAGCACGGCCAGCGCCGCACCGAGCAGCCGGCGTGCTTCGGCGGCAATACCGCTGAGTGCGGGTTGCGCGAGCGTGCGCACCTGAACCTCGGGATCGGCCGCCTCGATCAGCACTCCGGTCTCGTCCTCGCGCAGCACGATCCGGGTGGGCAGCAGCAGACCGGCGCGCTGGTCGGCCTCCAGCGCTCGCGCGGCCAGTCGCGGATGGCACACCTCGAGAATCAGGTGGTCCCCGATGTGTTCACCTGCCTTCTCCCGCAGTATCGCCTGCATATCGATCTCGGCGACGACGCCGAACCCCTGCCGGTGCAATGCCTCTCGGGTCCGGGCGGCGGCGTCGGTGAGGTTGCCGTCGAGATGTACGGCGATCGCGGGTGCGGGTGCGACCGGGACCCGGATTTCGGTGATCAACTGCCGCGGATCGCTGACCTCGTCGGGGCCGACCAGATATGCCTCGGTCGGCGGCCCGATCGGTGTGCAGCCCGCCTCCCGTACCCACTCGCCCAGCGCGCGATAGGCGGCGTCCAATCCGCCGTAGTCGCCCCGGTGGCAGGTGCGCGCGACCAGTGTCGGCGGCAGCACCACCAGCTCCGCCCCGGACGCGGGCCCGAGATTGGGCGCGGGCTCGATGGGCAATCCGAAATCGACCTTGATGGAATCCCCGGCAGACGACTCGTGATGAAACGTAATGGTGGGTGCGCCGGAAGCCGTCAGACCGGCACGGTCGGCCACCTCCGCCAAGCGCTCGACGCCCGCGACAATGGCGTCGCCGAGTCGATCGGGCGGGATCTCGAGAGGAACCTGCACAACGGTCTGCGGCGCCGTCTTGCACAGACCGATTCGATAGTTCATCACGTGCCTCCTGTTCGACGGGTGTCCCTTCAGACTCCGGCTCGGGGCCGGGTACGCCACAGAGGCGAATGTCCCCGCGACCGAGGCAGAAGCGCAGTGCCGCCGGGGACCAGGAATCTCGTCGAGGACCTTAGGCCCTGCCGGGCAGGAGAATTCAATGGTCATATGGAGATCGAATGCCCATCGAATCGATGAACCATGACGGGAGACGACGGCATGAACCGTTTCCGGGCCGAGGAGGCCGCGCGGAGCATGGTCGAGGAGGCCGCGCGCAGCGTGGTGAACCTCTCCCGGGCCGAGTCGATGCGCCTGCTGGCCAGTGTCCCGTTCGGCCGGGTGGTCTTCACCCGCGACGCGCTGCCCGCCATCCGGCCGGTGAATCACATCCTCGACGGAGAGACCCTCGTGGTGCGGACCCGGCTGACGTCGCGACTGACCTCGACCGTGCGGGCCGCCTCCGACGTGGTGGTCGCCTACGAGGCCGACGATATCGATCGGGTGACCCGATTGGGCTGGTCGGTCGTGGTGACCGGCCTCGCGCGGACCATTACCGACCCGGACCGCGTAGCCCGCTACGACGCTCTGGTGCGCCCGTGGGTGGACGGGGTCATGGACACCATCGTGGCCATCGAGCCGACGCTGGTGACCGGTATCCGGCTGGTCGAGCGGGGATCGATCGGGGCCGAGCCGCTCCGGTGAGCGACCCTGCGGATACCATCCACGCTGCCGCGTCTCGGATGGTGTGCCGATCCGGCGACGCCGTCCGACCCGACCGATCCCGAGAGGACCACCATCATGTGTCAACCGACCCCCTGCGACTGCGGCAAGATCACCTGGGCCGGCTGCGGCGAGCACATCGACCAGGTCAAGGTCGCCGTCCCCGCCGAGCAGTGGTGCGACGGCGAGCACGAGACCGCCGGCAGGTAGCCGCCGATCGCCTCCCGCGACCATGGGCCCGCGGCGGGGCGGTCTTTGGGCCTCGGGTCCCATGACCATCGGCCGCAGTGCCGGCACCCCGGTGATTCATACCGTGAGGGTGGGCGGCGATCCGCCGCCCGGTAACCGCACCGCCGGGAGATGGCAATGACTGAGCAGGAATTCGACGATCCGCACCGACTGGTCTCCGCGGGAGTGGTTGTCGGCGTGGACGGGTCGCCGGGATCGGACATCGCGCTGCACTGGGCGGCCGACCTCGCGGCGCGTCGGGGCCGCACGCTGCAGGTCGTCCACGGGCTGGACCTGGTGGGTACCAGTGCCGTGGTGGGCCCGTACGCGGTGGTGACACCCGAGGTGATCGATACCGCACAGGCCAAGGGCCGGGCGGTGGTTCGGCATGCGGTCGAAACCGCGCGGGCCGCGCACCCCGGTCTGGAGGTGACGGCGCACCTGTTCAACGATTCCGCCGCGGGATTGCTGATCGACTTCAGCGCCCGCGCCTACGCCGTCGTGCTCGGCGCGACCGGGACCGCCGGAACCTTCGCACATCTGGGCTCGACGCTGCTGTCGGTCACCTCGCACGCGGCGGGCAATGTATTCGTGGTGCGCCCGGATCCCGAGGCGGACAACACCGTTCGTGATTCCGGTCCGGTGGTGGTCGGCATCGATTGCGGCCCGGTGAGCGAGCCCGCCATCGCCGCCGCGTTCGCCGAGGCGTCCGAGCGGGGCGCGGACCTGGTGGCCGTGCACGTCTGGAGTGACTGGAGCGCTGGGGTGTTCGCCGGCGATCATCCAACTCCGATGCTCGACGACGTCGAAGCCGTCGAGGAGTCGGTCCTGGCCGAGCGGCTCGCCGGGTGGCAGGAGAAGTACCCGGACGTGACCGTGGTCCGCCGCGTCCACTTCTCCGCCCCGGCGGCATACCTGCAGGAGTGGTCGAAGCACGCGCAGTTGGTCGTGGTCGGCAATCGCGGCCGCGGCGGATTCCTGGGCATGCTGCTCGGCTCGACCGCGCATTCGCTGGTGCAGCACGCTCAGTGCCCGGTCATGGTCGTCCACGCGGCCGACTGACGCCCGCACCGGTGATAACCCTCGGGCGGCCCGCGCTAGTGTGAAACCCGTTCGGCTACCCGAGCGTGGGGCGCTCCGACCGGCAACTGGGTGGAGGAGGCCGGGCTGATCGAGACGCAGAAGCAGGGCAGGTACTAGTTCCACTACCTCGATACGACGCCGCTGGCCGCCGTTCTGGAGCGGTGGCCGGTGCACAGGAAAGGGTAAGGGCCGTGCGGATTTACATCACCAGCGTGTTCGTCGACGACCAGCAGAAAGCGCTCGACTTCTATACCGGGGTGTTGGGTTTCACCGAGAAGCATGATGTGCCACTGGGCTCGGGGGCCCGCTGGCTGACCGTGGTGTCGCCCGAGGACCCGGAGGGTGCGGAGCTGCTGCTCGAGCCGGATGGGCATCCGGCGGTCAGGCCATACAAGGACGCCCTCGTCGGCGACGGCATTCCAGCAGCCTCGTTCCAGGTGAAGGATGTACAGGCCGAATTCGTGCGGCTCAGCGGCCTCGGGGTGACGTTCACGCAACAGCCGCTGGAAGCGGGACCCGTCACCACCGCCGTATTCGACGACACCTGCGGGAATCTGATCCAGATCGTCACCCCGGTCTGACCCGTCCGCTCAGACGCGGGCGCGCTCACGGGCGAGGGAGCGGTCGCGCTGCTCCTCGAAACGCGGAATCTGCACCTGGTTCAGGTTCTCGAGGTAGCACGCCAGCCGCGCCCTCGCCTGTTCGCCCTGCGGTCCGAAGTCGGTGCGGCCGAAGACATTCCAGTGCCGCAGCACCGGCATCAGCACGTCCTCGTAGTGCTGGCGCAGATCGTAGATCCCGTGCTTGGCCATGAGAACGCCGTGGCGGCGGAAGTTGGGCATGCCGGTGCCGGGCATACGGAAGTTCTCGACGATCAGGTCGATGGCCGTCATGGCCTGGTCTGGCACGAGGTCCAGGGCGGCGCCGCACAGGGTGCGATAGAAGATCATGTGCAGGTTCTCGTCCAGGGCCAGCCGCTGCATGATGCGGTCGGCAACCGGGTCCGCGCAGACCTCGGCGGTATTGCGGTGGCTGATCCGGGTGGCCAGCTCCTGAAAGCTGACGTAGGCCACCGAGTAGAGGAAACCGGCGTGCGCGGCCGCGGTGCCCGGATCGATCGGCGCGGCGAAACCATTGGTCATGTGGGTCATCCGGTCGTTCTCCAGCGCGACCGGATCGACGCCGCGGGTGACCACGAGATAGTCGCGCAGGACCACGCTGTGCCGGTTCTCCTCCGCTGTCCAGCGGCCCACCCACGTGCCCCACGCCCCGTCGCGGGAGAAGTTCTCGGCGATCTCGCGGTGATAGGAGGGCAGGTTGTCCTCGGTGAGCAGATTGGTGATGAGCGCGGCCTTCGCCACCTCGGAGAGCCGGGATTGTTCGGGATCCCAATCGATTCCGCCGAGCTGCGCGTAATTGCGGCCGTCGTCCCAGGGCACGTAATCGTGCGGGTGCCAATCCTTGAACACCGATAGATGCCGGTCCAGCGCCTGCCCGGCGACCGGCTCCAGTTCGACGAGAATCTCACGCTGGGTCAACTCACGCGCCACGAGTACTGTCCGCCTTCCTGTCCGATGAGTGGGGGCCGTGCGGCCATCGCCCACCGTTCCGTGCCGCCCCGTGTGGCGACAGAGCCGAAAGTCCCCACCGGACCGGGACTTCGATCTCGAAATCGGGAACCCACCGAAAGGTGCGCCTCGCCACCCGATCCCGGGACCTTCGGCCCTGTTTGCGCCGCAGTGACCGGTGCTGACATGGACGCGTCGACATCAGGGTCGATCACCACCAGGAGGTCGTGCAGCGTGCATGCGAACGAGGTCGCCACCATGCCGGGACCGGTCGTCGAGGTGATCGTGGACGGCACGATCTCCGCGCAGGAAGTGCACCGGGCTCGCGCTGAGATCACGGAGGTGTTGCGCCGCCACGGCCTGGCCGGCAGCGCGAATGTGCGGCTCACTCGCGGCGCAGGCGCCGCCGGCGCATCGGTCGCGCAGATCGACCTGTGCATCGCCGGGACTCCGGTGCGCTGCCAGATCGACGGCCCCGGCACTCGCGCCCTCCGCCTCGCCGCCGAACGCCTCGACTGCTCGCTGAATCGCCAACTGGCGCAGGCACCCCCGCGCTGGGCGCCCGACCCCGCCCGCGCGCCACTGGTCACCATCGGCGAGGAACGCCCCATCGTCCGCCGCAAGCACTGCGTGCCACACCGGTGCGACCCGGCGACCGCCGTCGCGACCATGGACGCTCTGGATTACGACGCCCACCTCTTCACCGACCTCGACACCGGCGAGGACGCCATCGTGTATTGGGCCGGACCCCTGGGCGTCCGGATGGCTCGCCAGCGCCGCCTATGCCCGCCCCGCGATTTCGAGCACCTCCCGCTGACCATGAACCCCCACCCGACCCGCATCCTCACCGAGTCGGCCGCCGCCCTCCGCCTGTGCGGCCACGGCCTACCCTTCCTCTTCTTCACCGACGCCGACGACGACCGCGGCCGCCTGCTCTACCGCCGCTACGACGGCGATCTCGGCCTGGTGATCGCCGCCCCGATGGGTCCGCTCAGCCCCTCCGCGTGAGCCCTCCTACCCGGTCACAGCGTTTTCTCAGCGATGATCGGCTATTTCTTGAGCATCGGCTCGTAGGCTGCGCGGGCCGCAGACCGACGCTCGGACAGGAGAGTTACCGATCACCATGGGACCCAATACCATCAATGGGCTGCCTGCCCATGTCCTGCTCGTTCACGCTGTGGTGGTGCTGGTGCCGCTGACGGCATTGCTGGTTGCGCTCGCCGTCGCGTGGCCCGCGGCGCGGCGGCGGATCGGCGTGCTGCTGCCGGTGGTCGCCTTCGTCACCCTGGTGTTCGTGCCGCTGACCACTCACTCCGGGGAATGGCTCGAGCACCACACGTCGCGAGATCCGCTGGTGCGGATCCATACTCACCTCGGTGACGATCTGCTCGCGTGGTCGGCGGCGACGTTCGTGTTCGCCACCGTGTGGTGGGCGATACACAGTGAACGCGCGCGGGACCTCCTGCGGCGGCGAGTTCCTCGGGTCGATGCTGTCTCGGGTCGCCGGGCGGTCGCGGTCATTGTCGCGGTGGCGGCTCTCGCCGTGGCGGTCGGATCCGTGGTGCAGGTCTATCGCATCGGGGACAGCGGGGCAAAGGCCGCCTGGCACGATCGAGCCGCCGTCCAAGCCGGGTGATCTCCGACGGCCCGGCCGATCATGACGACTACTGGGTGGATCGAGGCGATGTCAGGGTGCGACGCGGCCGAAGAGGACGGACTCCATCAGTCGGATCACCCACTGGCGCGGGTAGATTCGCTCGTCGTCGCCGAAGACCCGGCCGTAGTCGACGACCAGCCCGAGGGCGGCGTGGACAAGGATGTGCCCCGCGGCGGGGGTGAGCTCGGGGCGGACCCTGGCCAGCAGGGTCGCCCATTCGGCGACGACGAGGCGTTGCACGACACGCAATGTCGCGCGTTCATCGTCGGGGACGTGGCCGAATTCGGCGAAGTAGACGAAGATCAGCTCGCGTTCGTCGAACGCCCCGGCCACGTACATATCGACGAGTTTGGTCAGTGCGTCGGCGGGACCGGAGGATTCGGCCAGGGTCGGGCCGATGACCGCCGACATGCGGTCGGCGGCCTGTCGGAACACGGCATTGAGCAGGTCGCCCTTGCCGCGGTAGTAGCGGTACACCGCCGAAGGCGAGGGCAGGCCCGCGGCGGTGGCGATGTCCTCGACACTGACATTCGGGTAGCCGCGTTCGTAGAACAGCCGGACCGCCCGATGCAGGAGCAGTTCATGCTCGAGGGTTGGCGGCACCTCCATCGCGCGCGGCGCGGCCGCCGGGAGCCCGGGCGCGGGCAGATCGGCCTCGACCAGCGCCCAGCAGGCCGAATTCAGCAGGGCGGCCGTGGCTTTCGCGCCGACGGTGATGCGGTGATCGCCCAGGCCGCTCGCCGTGCTGAAGACGCCCACCGCCCGGACCCGCCGCTCGTGGTCGGACAGTTCGGGCCGCACCTCACCCATCAGACCGCCCAGGGCGGCGAGAGCGGTCGCGAATTGCCCGTCCACCGTGCGCTTGTCGGCGTCGTCGAGGTAGCGGAACTCCCAGCGCGCGAGCCCGACCGTGGTCCGGTTGGCGATGGTGCCCGCGATGATCCCGTCGATCGCGTGCCCGAGCCGTCGCCGGGCGGGCCAGGCCGCGGCCTCCTCCGGCAGGCGCACCGCGGAGACGGTCAGTGCGCCCAGCCGTAACAGTTCGCTGGCGAACAACGCGTACTTGCTCGGGTAGTGCCGGTACAGCGCGGTGGAGGTGATCCCGAGCCGGGCCGCGATGTCCTCCATGCTCACCCGGTGATACCCGAGGGCGGCGAACTCGGCCGCCGACACCGCGGCGATCTGGGCTCGCCGGTTCTTGGGGCGTCGTCGCACCGCCCGCGCTCCCGGGTCGGAGGCGGGCGTGGTGGCGCGGTTCACGACTGCGGCTGCTGTGCCAGCGGCGAATTCACCTTGTTCACCAGCCACCGGTCGCCGGACCGCTCCAGCCGCATGACCATGGACAGCTGCCCGGGCGCGGGTTTGCCCTGGGTGCCGAGGCTGGTGATGGTCTGCCCGATCACCACGATGGCCTCGGCGGAATCGCGGTCGGCAGTGCGGACCGCGCACTGCACATCGGTGGCCTTGGACACCACCTGGCCCTGGGTGAGCACGTCTCGCAGATCCTTGCTGGTGGAATCGAATTGCTTGCGCCAGTCGCCGGCCGCGCCATCCAGGACGGAAGTGAAGTAGGCGTCGAGATTCTTGGCGTCATAGGTGGCCAGCACCGGCGCATACTTGCAGGCCGCGGCGCGGGCCTGCTCCTGGGCGGTGAGCAGTTCCCGGTGGTGCGCGTCCTGCTGGTGGAAGACGATGCTCGAGCCGATCGCCCCCGCGAACGCGAGCACGACCGCGGCCCGGGCCACGATGCGGCCGCGCTTACCCGGTGCGGGTACGGATACCCGCCGCAGCCGCGACTCCTTCACGCGCGCAGCAGTTTTCGGAGCGCCGCTCGACTGCTCTGCCGCCTCGGTCTGCGCAGGCCCCGCCTGTTCCGCTGCTACGGCGGCCTTGTCTGCGGCATCGCTGACGTCGGTGTCCGGTTCGATGGTCGCACTGCACGTTTGCGCGGCGTCGGTGCTCATTTCGCCGGTCTCGACGCTCGCCCGGTCCGCCTCCGCAGTCCTATCCTGCTGAATCATGTTCTCGCTCATGGGATTCTCCTATCGGGGGACGGGCTGGGACATTTCGTTGCCGGTGGCCCCCGACGGTTCGGAAACGCCGTTGTCGGGTACGTCGGGCCGTGGCGCGTCGGCCGAGCCGCGGATCTGCAGTGCCGGATTCGAGGTGACGCAGTAGTTGTAGAGCCGGACCCGGGTATCGGCCTGGACATCGGTCGGTACCACCGGGATGGTGTCGTAGTCGCAGCTGGGCCGGGGCCAGGGATCGACCAGGGTGTTGTAGGCGCCGTCGTGCGCGGGCACTCCGAGCGCCTCCGTGCCCACTCGCAGCGCCGGGAAGAGCGCGGCGATGGCCGGCGCGCGCAGTTTGGCGGCCTTGGTGACGGCCACGAAGTTCGTCACCAGATTGGTGATGGGGTCCTGGGTTTCGGTGATGAACCCGTTGAGGGTGGCCAGCCGGCCGGGCCCCTGCTGGAGCAGTGTCCGCAATTCCTGGTCGGCGGAGGCGAACTGGTCGAACAGCACGCTGCCCGCCTTGGTCAGCGTGCCCAGGTCGGGCTGGGCGTACTGGGTGGTGCCCGCGATGACCTCGAGATTCTCGATGAGCTGGCGGGTCTGGGGGAGCAGGTCGTCGAGTCCGTTCATGGCCCGGCTGATGCCGGAGATCATGTTGCGCAGGCGATCCGGGCCGCCGGTGAGCGCCTTGTCCAGCTCGTCGATGATGACATCGAGCCGGTCCGGGTTCATGCCGCCGATCAGGTCGCTGAGATTGGTGAACACCGACTGGATCGGCACCGGCACACTGGTGCGCGCCCGCTCGACCACTGCCCCGTCGCGCAGATACGGCCCGGTATCGGAGTCGGGCCGGAAGTCCAGATACTGCTCGCCGGCCGCCGACAGCCGTCCCACCGCGACGGTGCCGCCGATGGGAATATGTGCGCTGTCGTCGATCTCGGCGACCGCGGCCACCCCGTCCCCGGCGACGTGCACGTCGGTGACCTTGCCGATCCGGCTGCCCCGGAAGGTGACATCGTTGCCGGGCAGCAGTCCCCCCGAGGACGCCAGTTCGACGGTCACCGAGTAGGTGTGCGGAATCGGATCGAACCGCAGCACATACCCGCCGATATAGCCCGACCCGAGCACCAGCACCACGATGAGCCCGATATTCGCGATGGCGATGCGGTGCCGCACCACCCAGTGCCACAGTGGCGGATTCATCGATCCCCTCCCTGTTGCGACGGGCCGGGCTGCGCGTCCGGCTGCCGGGGCGGGCTGGTGAGCCGGCCGAACACCTTCTCCAGCACCTGCGCGAGGCTGCCGATGAACTGCCCGGCGTCGCCGAGTTCGGGCCAGCGGCTGCCGCTGGGATCGGTGAGCGCGCCGACGCTCAGATACGACACGGTCGCCGCGACCGCCAGCGCGGGTCCGCGCAGGCTGGCCATGAGCGACGGGTAGATGGTGTGCAGCCCGTCCAGCGCCCCGGTCAGCTGATCGCTCTGCGCGAATCCGGACATGAGCGCCTGAATGCTGTTGAACAGGCTCACGAAATCCCCGCCGCTGGTGTCGGCGAAGTCGCCGAGCGCGTCGGTGGTGGTGGCCACCTTCGACAGCAGGTCCACGATCTGCTGATTGTTCTCGGTCAGCAGGGCGATCAGCGCGGGAAAGGTGTCGGCGGCGGCGCCGAGTTGCGCCTTGCGCCGTGCCAATTCGCCCGAGAGCGCGTTCATCCCGCCCAGCACCTGGTCGATATCGCCGGTGCGGGCATTGAGCGCGCCGATGGCGGCGGTCATCTCGGCGATCAGATGCGACAGCTCCGGCGCCCGGCCCGCGAACATGGAGTTCATCTCGCCGGTGATCTTGGCGGCCTGATTGATGCCGCCGCCGTTGAGCAGCAGCGAGATCGACATCATGAGCTGTTCCACGGACGCGCCCGCCGCGGTGTGATCGGTGCCGATGGTGTCGCCGTCGCGCAGCGGATCCCCGGCCTCCTGCGCGGAGGGCAGCGTCATGGCCACGAACATGTCACCGAGCGGGGTCGCCTGCCGCAGTTCGACCGTGGTGCCCTTCGGGAGCCGGATGTCGTCGCGTATGAGCATCTGCACGTCGGCGATGAAGTTCGTGGTCTTGATCCTGGTGACCACGCCGATATCGGTGCCGCCGATCTTGACGTGCGCGTGGTCGGGCAGATTCAGCGCATCGGCGAAGGCCGCGTGAATGGTGTACCCGGGTGCGCCGAGGCCGGGCTTGGGCATGGGGAGCGTGTCCACCGTGACCGCACACCCGGAGCCGGCGAGCAGGGCGGTGGCGGTGAGCAGCCCGCCGAGAGCTGTTGTGCGTAGTCTCATTTCAGGTTCGCGATTCCCAGTAGTGCGGCGGTGAGGCCGAAGTCGGGGCCGAAGTCCTGGACCTTGCCGGTGCGGCAGCCATCGAGGCGCATCTGGATGCGCTCGCAGAAGGTCGACAGGATCTCGCCGTCGAGCAGCGACTTGTCGAGCAGGCCGTGCAGCCGCAGCGCCTGATCCTCCTTGCTGGTGGCATTGGCGATGTTCTGGAACAGCAGCGGACCGACGTCCACGATCTCGGTGAGGCCGCGGGCATTGGCGCGCATCTGATCGGTGATGGCCACGAAGTGGGTGAGCGCCCCGGCCAACTGATCCCTGTTCTGTCCCACCAGGGTCGAGGTATTGGTGACGAAGTCGTCGAGCTGCCGTAGCACCGCGTCGATGCCGGGGGCCTGGTCGCCCATGAGGTTCACCAGCTCGGTGAGCCGCTCGCTGAAGTCCCGCACCGTCTGGTCGTTGGAGGCGATGACCTGGGTGATGTCATTGAGTTTGATGATGGTGTTGGAGATCTGGTCCTTGTTGGCGAAGGTCACCTCGAAGGCCGCGGACAGCTGGTCGAGAGTCTCGCGCAGCTTGTCGCCATTGCCGTTGAGCAGTGGGAACAGCACCCGGCTGGCCATCGGGCCGGTGGTGTTGTCGCCCTCGAGCGCCTCGCCGAGCTGGGAGAAGGTCGCCAGGATGCGATCCAGTTCGACCGGAACCCTGGTGCGCTGCAAAGGAATGTAGGCGCCGTCGGTCAGGGTGGGTCCGTCGCCGGTGTACGCCGGGGCCAGCTCCACGTGACGATTCGTGATCAGTTGCGGATTCACCAGTGCCGCAATGGCATCGGCGGGAATCCTGACATTCCGGTCCAGCGACATGGTGACCTGGACGTAACTGCCCTTGGGCGTGACGGTTTCGACGGTGCCGACCGGAACCCCGAGCACCGCGACATCATTGCCCGCATACAGGCCCGCCACGTTCTCGAAGTCTGCGGTGACCTTCATCTGCCCGCCGAGATACTCCTTCGACAGCGAGGACACCGAATCGGGCAGCATGCCGCACGCCGAGGCGAGCAGGAGCGCGCCGCAGGCCGCGGCCAGCTTCATTCGTCTGCGAAGTGTCATCATTTGCACCCCTGCACGGCCTGCGCGAAGCACAGCCAGTTGTCCGGGAACAGCCACGGCGCGTACACATTTCCGTACGGCCCGTCGCCGAGCACATTGTTGAACTGTCGCAAGGTCACCGGCATGATCTGGTACAGCCGGTCCAGGTTGCCCTTGTTCTTCTCCAGGCCCTCCGACATGGTGTTCAGGTCGGTGATGAGCGGGCCGAGCTGGTTGTTGTTCTCCAACCCCATCTGCTGCAACAGCTTCGACAGCGACGCCACATTGTCGAGCAGCTGCTTCAGCAGCGTCTGGCGCTGCTGCACCGCATTGCCGATGGCCTCGCCGCGGGTCAGCAGCAACAGCACGCTGTTCTGGTTGTCGGCGGTCAGCTGCGAGACGGTGTCCATGCTCTCGAGCAGGGTGTCGACCTCGTCGCGGCGGTCATTGATCACCTTCGCGAGCGCGCCCACACTGTCGAGGGCCTGCACGGTCAGCTCGGGGGAGTTGCCCATCTGCTGATCGACCAGGTCCAGCGCCTGCCGCAGCTGCTGCGGATCCAGCTTCTCGACCCGCTCGAAGCTGTTCTTGTACTGCGGATCCTGGATGACCTTGCCCAGGTTGTACGGAACCTCGGTGTGGTCCAGCTTGATCCGGTCGCCGCGCAGCGCGGGGCCCGCGCCGGGCGTCAGGTCCACGTGCAGCCGGCCCAGGATGGTCGACATCTTGATGGCCGCGCGCGCCTCGTCCCCGAGCGTGATGTCGCGGTGCACCCGCATGTCGACCAGCACCTTGCCGTTGTCCAGCTTCACCGCGCTGACCTGGCCGACCTCGATGCCCGACACGTCCACCGTCGCGCCCGGCCGCAGCCCGGCGGCCTGCGCGAACTCGGCGTGAATCGTCTTGTCGCCCAGCTGCGCCTGCTCGATCAGGGTGGATCCGACCAACAGCAGCACCACGAACCCCGAGGCGATCAGGCCCAGCCGCAGATAGCGGTTGCGCAGGAAGCCCGGGTAGCGGATCGAGGGCCGGCGCAGCGCCGGAACGCGTGGCCGCCTCATCGGCACACCTCCGAATGGGATTGGCCGCCGATCTGGTTGAACAGACCGGGCGGGAGCAGCACGCCCCACAGCGAGACGTCGAGGCTGCACAGGTAGGCATTGCCGTACGCGCCGTAGCTGCTGAATCGTGCGACGCCATTGAGCATGTCGGGCAACTCGACCGCGGCCTTGTCCAGCGAGGCGCCGTTGAGCAGCAGCAGGGCCACGCCGGCGGAGGCGTCGGTCTGCGCCTCGGCCGCGCCGGGCTTCACCCGGGCGAGCACGTTCACCAGTGAATTCGTCGCCGTCGCAACGCGTTCCACCGACGACTTCAGCGTGGAGCCCTGCGTGTACAGCGCCTCGGTGAGCGCCCGCGCCTGGGTGATCAGCGTCTCCAGCTCATTGCTGCGATTGGCCAGACCGGAGATGACGCTGCTGAGATTGCCGATCACCTGTCCGAGAATCTCGTCGTGCTGACCGAACGTGGCGGCCAGCTGCGCGGACTGGGTCACCAGCGCGCTCAGCGAGACGCCATTGCCCTGCAGCGCCTGGATCAGCGTCTCCGACAGCGAATTCACCTGATCCGGCTGCAGCACGCTGAACAGCGGCTCGAACCCGGACAGCAGCGACGACACATCGAAGGATGGTTCGGTCCGCTCGATCGGGATCTGCCCGCCCGGCGCCATCGGAGTACCGGCGTCCTTGCCGGGCATGAGCGCGATATAGCGCTGCCCGATCAGGTTCTGGTACCGCACCAGCGCCTTGGTCGAGGTGGTGGGGTGCTGATCGTCCTCGATGCGGAAGTCCACCCGGGCGCGGTAGCCGTCGGTGAATTCGATCTCGTCGACCCGGCCGACCCGCACGCCCGCCATGCGGATGTCGTCGCCGACCCGCAACCCGAGGACATCGGAGAAGACCGCGGAGTAGTCGTGCGTGCGGCCGGGCACCGAGCGCTGGAGCGTCGACCACATGGTGTAGGTCAGGATGACGGCCACCACGGCGAAAAGGCTGAAGCCCGCCAAGGCTTTTCCGGATTTCACGAGACGCCTCCGGTCTCGGCGGGAACCAGCGATCCGCCGGCCAGGATGGGCGTCAGCAGCAGGACCTGCGCCGCATTGGGCTTGCCGCCGACCAGGGCCGCGATGGCGTCGGTGCCGCGCAGCCCGGCGGGCTGGGCCGCGGCCGGATTCGTCTCGGTCGCCGACGCCGGTGCGGTGAGACCCGGGATCGCCGGCAGACCGGGAATCGCCGGCAGACCGGGAACGGCGGGGGCGCCGGGCGCCGCGGGCTGGGTGGTCTCGACGGGCGCCGGTCCGGCGGCGTCGAGTCGCTTTGGCATCAGCTGCTGCGGAAACTCCTGCGCCGGAGCGGTTTCCGGCACCGTCGAGCCGCCACACCGAGGTCCGGAGAGGTCGCCGTAGTGCGGGCAGTCCGCGGCCGTGTACTGCTGGAACGGTGTGAAGGTCACGTCCATCTTCCAGACCATCTGCTTCTTGGGGCCGAAGGTGAAGGTGCCCTGCAGCCGCTGCAGCGCGGTGTTGAGATTGGCGATGGCGGTCGGAATCGCCTGCGGGTCCTGGGCCAGACTGCCGAACAGCTGATCGAGGCCCGAGACCAGGAACTTGCCGGAGTCGGGATTGCGGGCGAAGAGTCCGTTCACCGTGTCCACCGCGGTGCCGCCGCTGGTCAGCAGGTCCAACAGGGCCGCGCGTTGCTCGGTGAGGGTGCGGGCGGTGGTCACCGACTTCGCCAGTGTCCCTACCAGATCCGGGGCCGACTCGCTCAGCGCGCTGGCCGCGCGACCGAGATTGCCTAGCAGATCCCCGATGCCCTCGATGCTGCGCACCTCGGTGATCCAGTGGTCGAGGCGCTCGACGGTCGAACCCGGTACGCGCGCCGACGGGTCCAGTGCCGCTGACAGCGTGGACAGCACCCGCCCCAGCTTCTCGGGCTGAATGTTGTTCAGCACGGTGCGCAGCACATTGAGTGTGGTCTGCAACTGCACGGTGGCGCTGCTGGTGTCCTCCGGAATGGTCGCGCCTGCCCTGAGCGTGTCCCGGGTGGGCGCGGTGTCGACCAGTTCGATGGCGGTCACCCCGAACAGATTGTCGGGAATCACCCGCGCCGCCACAGTCGACGGAATCGTGCCCGCCACTTGTGGTTTCAGCGCCAGCGCGGCCCGCTGCCGCTCGCCCCTGGCCACCACCGACACGTCCTCGACGCGGCCGACGACCATGCCGCGGAACTTCACGTCGGCGTGGTCGGGCAGCCCGTCGCCGGTGCTGGTGAGCTCGGCGGTGACCGCCACGTTGTCCTCGAAGCGGCCGTTGTAGCGCATGGCCAGCAGATACAGCAGCAGCGATACGGTGGCGATCAGGGCGAGTCCGGCCAGCGTGAGCTGCCGGGCCGTGGGGCCCCGCCCGCTGGGATCGAGAATCATCGAAACACCTATCCCGAGATGCGGAAGCCGGGGTCGACACCCCAGATCGCAAGGGTCAGAAACAGATTGACGAAGACCATGACGACGATGACCATCTTGATGGCCTGCCCGGCCGCCACCCCGACGCCCTCGGGCCCGCCGGTGGCGACGAAGCCGTAGTAGCACTGGATGAACGTCGAGATCATCACGAAGACCATGACCTTGAGCAGCGACCAGAACACGTCCGGTCCCAGCAGGAACTGGAAGAAGTAGTGGTCGTAGGTGCCGGCCGTGGTGCCGCCCAGGATCAGCACCGACAGCTTGGTCGCCAGGTAAGCCACCGCCAGGCCCACGCTGTAGAGCGGGATGATGGTCAGCGTCGAGGCGATCATGCGAGTGCTGATCAGGTACGGAAGCGGCCGGATGGCAAGGGATTCCAGCGCGTCGATCTCCTCGGAGATACGCATGGCGCCCAGCTGCGCGGTGAACCGGCACCCGGCCTGAATGGCGAAGGCCAGCGTGGCGATGACCGGCGCGATCTCGCGGGTAGTGGCGAAACCGGAGATGGCGCCGGTGAGCGGCGACATGGTGAGCAGGTTCAGCGCCGTGAACGACTCCATGCCCACGGTGATGCCGCCGAAGCCGCACAGCGCCACCACCACGCCGATGGTGCCGCCGCCCACCACCAGCGAGCCGTTGCCCCAGCCGATGTCCGCGGTCAGGCGCAGCACCTCCTGGCGATAGTGCCTGAGCGCGAACGGAATCGCGAACAGGGCCCGGAAGAAGGTGATGACCTGGTGGCCGAGGCGCTGATTGGCCCGCACCGGGACGGACACCACATTTGTGGCCATCCGCACCGGCTCGAGCGCCGGGGGAGTGTAGGTCGTGCCCACCTCACACCACCTTCGACGGCAGTAGCGTGTTGTAGAGCTGGGTGAGCACGATATTGGTGGCGAAGAGCATGAGCGCCGAACTCACCACCGCCGAGTTCACCGCATTGGCCACCCCGCCCGGACCGCCGTGCGCGTGCAGGCCGATATCGCAGGCGATCACGGCCGTCAGCAGGCCGAAGACGGCCGCCTTCAGCACCGCGACGACAAGGTCATCGGCCACCGCGAAGGACGCGAACGAGCCGATGAACGAACCCGGCGTCCCCGACTGAGCATAGACATTGAACATGTAGGCGGTGGCGAAGCCGACGAAGACGATGAACCCGCACAGCAGCATGCTCACCAGCACCGCGGCCGCGATGCGCGGCGCGACCAGCCGCCGGACCGGGTCCACGCCCATGACCATCATGGCGTCGATCTCCTCGCGAATGGTCCGCGAGCCCAGGTCGGCGGTGATGGCCGACCCGACCGCGCCCGCGATCATGAGCGAGGTGACCAGCGGCGCGCCCTGGCGGATGATGCCCAGCCCGGCCACCGCGCCGATGAACGTGGTCGCGCCGACCTGATCGACCAGCGCGCCCAGCTGAATCGACACCACCACCGAGATCGGAATGGCCACCAGCACCGTCGGCGCGGCCGACACGCTCGTCATGAACGCGCACTGCTTGATGAACTCCTGATACGGGAATCGCCGGCGCAGGATCGACACGACCAGTTGCCGCAGGGCGTCGCGGCCCAGATCGACCTGTCGTCCAAGGGTTTCCAGCGAGCGCTGCGGATGCCGCCGCCACAGCCCGCGCACGCTCTCACCGATCTTCTCGAGCTCGGTGGGTTCGGCATCCACTGTGGCGGAGGGCTTTTCGAGTGTCGTCATCAGGCCATGTCCTCGAGATAGCGCTGCAACAGGACCAGCAGATACCCGGCCACCGAGAGGCCCGCGGCCACGGCGCACAGCACGGCCACCCAGAGCCCGAAGCGCAGCACGGGATTGACTTCCATACGCCCACCGAGGATCTTGATGCCGATCACCAGGATGTCGATGAGCCAGACCAGCGCCATCATCTACGTCATGCACACATTCGAGAAGGTGAGCACCGGCCAGCACACGATGGATCCCAGGAACGAGATGATCACATCGATGCCGTGCAGCTGCTTCAGATGCGAGGTGTGAGTCAGGGTCCAGATCACCCCGACCAGCCCGTAGGGGATGCCGAGAATGATGAGGGTCCCCAGGAACTCCGACACCTTCATCTCGTAGCTGAGTAGTCGATCCAATCGTTTCAGCATGTCGCGTATGTCCTTTCACTTCCCTGCCGGCCTCGGGCGCGATGCGTGCCTCATTGCCGGTGCCGCGCTATCCCCGATGCTGGTGCGCCCCCCGGCCGCTTCACGAGAGCTGCCCGCAGCAGCGTATGTTACTCATGATTCTCAAAAGCGGAAGCGATTCCGATGATCCTTCTTAGCCAATATCCGTTGTAGTAACTCAGATGTCGGCTCGTTACTGGCGAGGCCAGATGTGTAAGTAATCTGCAATTCCTCCAGTTGATGGCTGTCTCGAGATGAGAATAATCGGTAACATAGCGGCCGTGCCGGTGTGCTCGGCGCAGGTTCGACGAGGGCGAGGGGTGCTCGATGCGGGCAGCGGCCGGGTACGCCGTGATCACCACGGAGAGAGGTAACCCATGACGACCGGGGCAGCGCAGCCGTCCGGCTGGAACGATGATGAGACACAGGCGAATCCGGACCGGGCAGCGGATCCGGCCAGACCCCGGGTCCGGCGGATCTCGGTGACGTCCGCACCGGCGGCCGGGGGCGCGACGACCCTGACTCTGGAGCAGACGCGCATCCGCATCCCCGGCGTGCACCGCCCGGACACCAAGCGGCCGCCGAAACTCGAAGACGCGATGGACTTCTGGCAGTTCTCGGGGGCCGCCGCGAATGTCGCCATGCAGATGGCTCGGCCCGGCGTCGGCCACGGGGTGGCCGACAGCAAGGTGGAATCCGGCGCGCTCATGGTGCATCCCTGGAAGCGCCTGCGCACCACGGCCTCCTATCTGGCGGTGGCCATCCTGGGCACGCCCGAGGAGAAGATCGCCTTCCGGGAAGCGGTCAATGTGGCGCACCGCCAGGTGAAGTCGGAACCCGGTGCCGCGGTGAAGTACAACGCCTTCGACCGCGATCTGCAGATGTGGGTCGCGGCCTGCCTCTACATCGGGTTCGAGGACTCCTACCAGCTCCTCAACGGCCGGATGAGTCCCGAACAGGCGGAGGCGTTCTACGCCACCGCCGCGCCGCTGGGCACCACGCTGCAGGTCACCGAGGAGATGTGGCCGGGGACCCGCGCCGAGTTCGACGAATACTGGGTCGAGGCGTGCCGGCAGGTGGCCGCCGACGAGAAGATCCGCCGCTTCATCGAGGATCTACTGCACCTGCGGATGATCCACTGGTACCTCCGGGTCATCTTCGGCGGACTGCTGCGCTTCCTGACCGTCGGCTACCTGCCGCCATACTTCCGCGAGCAGCTCGGCGTGGAGTGGACGGCCGCCGACCAGCGGCGCTTCGAGCACCTGTTCCTGTTCGTCGGCTTCGTGAACCGCTTCATCCCGAAGTTCCTGCGCACCATGGGAACCCGCACCATGATGGCCGACGTGCGCCGACGCATACACCGGCACCGGGCACTGATCTGACCGCTGCGGTTCGGTTGCACCCGAACGGATTCCGCGCCGAATAAAGGGCCCCTCTGTAAACCCGCACCGGGAGGCAGCGCCATGCCTCCCGGTGCGAGTCATCAGGTGAGCCGGGTCCAGCGGCCGACCATGCCCTGCATAGTGTGGGACGAGGCAGCCAGCAGCCGGATCAGGTCGGCGATCTCGGTGCTCACCTCGCGCAGTGCGGAGGTCTCGGTGGGACAGGCCGGGCCGACGTTGTGCGCATATCGGGCGCGAATGGTGCGGTCCGCCTCGCCGGAAATCCGATGCAGCTCCAGCCAATACGGGGGCATGACGTGGGGTGAGCGGACCAGGGCGATGCCCTGGGCGGTGCTCCACGCCGCGTCGGCGGTCAGGCGAATAAGGGTCAGGACCTCGTCGGGGAAGGTGGCCAGCGCATGGATCTCGATCATTCGGCCCACCGATTCGAGGTGGTCGATCGCGTAGTCGAGTTTGCTGCCGACCCGGTAGAGCTCGGTGCGGTCGGGGACCTCGAACCGTTCCGCCACCAGCAGGCGCACCAGCTGTTCGGTCAGCTGGTGGCTGACCCGCTCGAACGCCGAGAGCCGGACCCGGACGCCGCGCGGATCGGCCGCGCCGAGGCGGATCTCCTCGAGGGTGTGGGCCGCGGCGACGAGATTGTTTGCCGCGGAGGCGAAGTAGAGCTCGACCGCCGCGCCCGGCCGCGAGCGTCGCAGGTCCGGCGTCACGCGCTCACCGGCTGCGACAGGTCGTAGACGGTGGCGCCGCCCACGGTGATCGTGGCGAAGTGGGACTTCACCCAGTCGGAGATCTGGGTTCCGGTGGAGTTCTCGCCGCCCATCGAGAAGCCCGCCAGGAAGTAGCGGACCTGACCTGCGGCCACATAGGACTGGAACTGCTGCAGGGTGGGGGAGTCGTCGCTGCCGGTGAAGCCGCCGATCGCCATGACCGAGCGGCCGGACTCCAGCGCCAGCGTGGCCGCGGAACCCGAACCCACGGTCGCGGCGGCCCAGCGGCCGTCGGTGTGTTCGAGCAGCGTAACCAGTTCGGTGTTGTTCGACGAGTCGCCACCGGGGCCGTTGCCGCCCGGCGAGGTCGGTCCGCCGTCACCATTCGGAAAGCCTTCGGGCCGTTGGCCGGACGTGCTATCAGGCTGCTGCGCAGACTCGCCACCGGGCTGCTGGCCTGACGCACCGCCCGGTATGCCACCGCCGGATCCGGGACCGCCGCTCGCGTTACCCGAGGGCGGCCCGAACATCTGACTGGTGGGTCCGGAGTTGGGATTGCCGCCGCTGTGGGAGTGGCCCGCCGTGGCGACGGCCCAGGCTCCCGTACCGCCGAGCCCGAACAGCAGGCCTGCCGTCGCGAGGGCCACAACGAAGCGGCGGGACTGCCTGGACACCACGATCAACCCGACGGCGACCAGGATCGAACCCACCAGGATCGTCCAGCGCAGCCACGGCAGCCACTCGGGAGACCGGTCGAGCAGGACGAACGACCAGCCGCCGGTCACGACGGCCATGGCCGCGAGCGTCAGCCGTGCCACGGGATGCGCTGCACGGGACCACAATTCACGCACCGACAGGGCGACCACGGCGCCGATGGCCGGGGCCAAGGCGACGGTGTAGTACGGGTGCACGGTGCCGCTCATATAGGAGAAGGTCAGGCCGGTGACAATCAGCCAACCGCCCCACAACATGAAGGCCGTGCGCGTCCGGTCCGTGCGCGGGGCGCGGCGAGTCAGCCAGAGCCCGGCGACCAGCCCGATCAGCGCTGCGGGCAGCAGCCACGAGATCTCGCCGCCCATCTGGGAATTGAACAAACGGGTGATGCCGGGCGACCCACTGAATCCGGGGAAACCGTGCATGCCCTCGGGCATGTCGCCCCCGCCCCCGCCGCTGCCGGACCCGGGATTGCCGTGGCCGCCGAAGATCCGGCCCAGCCCGTTGTAGTCCACCGCCAGCTGCCAGAGGCTGTTGGCGGTGGAGCCGCCGATGTATGGGCGAGAGTCGGCGGGCCACAGTGCGACCAGCACAAGGTACCAGCCCGCCGAGACCACGACGGCGACGGCAGCCGCGATCAGGCCCCGGATGCGGTGCCACAGTGACGAATTGGCCGCGATCAGATACGCCAGGCCGAGACCCGGCAGGATCAGGAATGCCTGCATCATCTTGGTGAGGAAGCCGAAACCAACAGCCGCTCCGGCGAATACGAGCCACAGCGTGGGCGCGGATAGCAGCCGATCCCCGGTGGCCTGAATCGCGCGCACCGTGCAGTAGGCCGCCGTGACCAGTACCAGCACCAGCAGAGCATCCGGGTTGTTGAACCGGAAGATCAGCACGGCGACCGGAGTCAGCGCCGCGATGGCTCCGGCCAGTAGTCCTGCTCCCGGTCCACTGAGTCGGCGCACGGTCGCGACCAGCAGTCCCGTCGAGGCGACTCCCATGAGTGCCTGCGGCGCCAGCACCGCCCACTGCCCGAATCCGAGCAGCCTGCCGGACAGTCCCAAGACCCACAACGCCGCGGGCGGCTTGTCCACGGTGATGGCATTGCCCGCGTCGAACGACCCGAACAGCAACGCCTTCCAACTCTGCGACCCCGCCTGCGCGGCCGCCGAGTAGTACTCGTTGGCCCATCCCGAATTCGTGAGATCCCACAGGTAGAGCACCGCGGTCAACGCCAGCAGCCCGAGCAGGCCGGGTCGGGCCCACCGCGGTTGTCCCACCGGCCCGAAAAGCGCTCGCCTGAACCATGTCTCGCGATCCCAACCGCCGCGCTCGGTCAGCCGATCCGCCCCGGCCACCCCCGGCCGCTGCGTCGTCGATGTCATATCCACGTCCCTTCGTTCACCGCGGTGCCGTTGCTCCGGCACGGTTCTCGAAGCCGATCCTGATCGACCGCCCTCGGGGGAATGTGGCGCGAACCTGGGAACCAGCTGGCAATGCCGCGTGAGCACCCTGCACACCCGCTGTGCCCCGAACCCGGTGTGAGTGGCCATGCGCGAGATATTCGTCGACGGCGATCTGCCCGGTGTCCGGGCATTCGCCAAGTCCCGGCCGCGGGCCGAGCGGTGGTTCTCGAGTTGGCCAGAGGTTGGGCGGCTACGGTCGGGTCGGTTCGGTGTTGCGGGGCGAGGAAGGAGTTCGGGGTGGTCAGGGAGCCGGAGGGCGCGGTGCCGGCGGGCGCGCGCCGGTGCGGGGGTCCGCGGGGCTGGGCTGTGTTCAGGTGGGTGGCGTGAGCGATCTACCGGGAGGCGCGGCGGCCGTCGGGGGCGATGCGGTGCGGCGGGCTCGGGGTCTGCGGCGGTGGACCCTGCGGACGCGGCTGCTGGTGGCGGTCGTGGCGATCGCGGTGGCGGGGCTGACGGCGTTCGGGGTGCTGAGCGTGGCGGCGCTGGGACGGTCGGAACTCGCGCGGATCGATGGGCAGTTGAATTCGGTGGCGGTGGATATGGCCGCGCAGAGCCATCCGCCCCCGCCACCGCCGCGGTCCACCTCGGCGGTGCAGGGATTGCCGTCGACGTTCCAGATCCAGTTCTTCGACAATGCGGGGCAGCCGGTCGGGCAGATCGGGGTCGGTGCGAACGATCTGGCCCTACCCGCGATGGACAGATCCGCGGTCGAAGCGCGCGGAAGCAGGATTTTCGAGATCGACGACTCGCACGGGGCACCGTGGCGGGTGCGCACAGTCGCGCAACCGCCCAACGAAGACCAGCCGGACGGCGGGACGGCGGCGGTCGTCATGCCACTGGACGGTTATTACGCGACGGCTCGTGAACTGCGGACCATCGAACTGATCGCGGGTGCGGGACTCATCCTGGCGCTGGGCGGCGTGGCGGCCTGGCTGGTGCGCGTCGGCTTGCGGCCACTGTCACGCATCGAGCACACGGCCGAGGCCATCGCCGCCGGTGACCTGGATCGCCGAGTCGAACACGCGGACACCCATACCGAGGTCGGGCGCCTGGGGACCGCGTTCAATGTGATGCTCGAGCGGCTGTCCACCACCATGCGGCGGCTCGAGGAATCCGAGTCGCGCATGCGGCTCTTCGTCGCCGACGCCTCGCACGAACTGCGCACCCCGCTGACCTCGATCCGCGGCTACGCCGAGCTGTACCGGATGGGCGGCGGCGCGGACCCGGCCCAGGTCGCCACCATGATGCGGCGCATCGAGGACGAGGCCGCGCGCATGGGCGTGCTCGTCGACGATCTGCTGCTGCTCGCCCGGCTCGACGAACAGCGCCCCCTGGATCTGACCGATGTGAACCTGCCCACCCTCGCCGACGAGGTGGTGCGGGACGCGCGGGTTCGGCAGCCGGAACGGGTTGTGCGGCTGCATCTTCCGGATGAACCCGCCCATGTCGTCGGCGACGAGCACCGGCTCCGCCAGGTGCTGACCAACCTGGTCGGCAATGCGCTCGTGCACACACCCGCCGCGGCGGAGATCGATGTCCGGATCGGGTGGGGCGCGGTGCCCGCCGAAACCGTGGGCGGCCGCGGGGAGTTGCCCCGGACCGGGCCGGCCGATGTCGAGCCGGTCGGCGCCCGGGTGGTCGCGGCGGCCGGGGCGGAACTGCCCGCGGGCGCTGCGGCCGTGATCGCCGAGGTGTCGGACACCGGGCCCGGAATCCCGCTGGAGAAGGCCGAGCACGTGTTCGACCGCTTCTACCGGGTGGACGAATCCCGTTCGCGCGCAGGTGGTTCCGGCCTCGGCCTGGCGATCGTCGCGGCCGTGCTGACCGCGCACGGCGCCCGGATCCAGCTGCTCACGGGCGCGGGCTCCGGCACGACATTCCGGATCGTGTTCCCGATATCGGACACGCCCGGCGCCACCGGCCGGGGTTCACAGGAAACGCCCAGCTGACGCCGAGCTGTAGCGGTGGTGGCCGCAACCAGGATGACCGGTATGAATCGGGATGGGACGTGGGTGCGCATAGGGTGGCGAGCGTGAGCGATCGCGCCCCCGCGGGGGCGGCGACCGTGCTGGTCGTCGACGATGAGCCCTACATTCTGGACCTGCTCTGTTCCGCGCTGCGGCTGAGCGGGTTCGAGGTGTACTCGGCCGACACCGGGCGCGGCGCGCTGGAGGCGGCGACTCGGCGGCGACCCGATGTCATGGTGCTCGACGTCATGCTGCCGGACCTGGACGGATTCGCCGTCGCCCGGCGGCTGCGCGCGGCGGGCAGCGAGGTGCCGGTGCTCTTCCTGACCGCCCGCGACGCGGTCGAGGACCGCATCGCCGGACTCAGCGCCGGCGGCGACGACTATGTGAGCAAGCCGTTCAGCCTCGAAGAGGTGGTCCTGCGGTTGCACGCGATCCTGCGCCGGACCCGGTCCGGCGGCGAGGATGGACCCGGCCGGCTGCGCTTCGCCGATCTGGAACTCGACGCCGGCACGCACCTGGTGTTCCGCGCCGGTGAACAGATTTGGCTGTCCGCCACGGAATTCAAGCTGCTGCACTACCTGATGCTCAATGCGGGCAAGGTGGTGAGCAAGCGCCAGATCCTCGATCGCGTCTGGCAGGCCGAGGAGGGCCGCGCCGACCGGGTGGTGGAGACCTTCGTCAGCCAGCTGCGCCGCAAGCTCGACACCGGCCACCCGCCGCTCATCCACACCGTGCGCGGCGTCGGCTACACCCTCCGGGAATCCGCCTAGCGCGGACTCCGGCGATCACACCCGATCGAGGAAACCATTGCCGTAGTCGATGTTCCGGGCATCACGCAGATCCGCGTCCGGTGTGAACCGCACGGTGTCGGTGCGATCCCACAGTTCCATTCCGGCCATGGCGGACTGGCAGTCGCGAATGCACCGGCGGACGCCATTGCGGATTTTCGGCGGTAGCCGCAACGCATCCATTTCGGCCGTAATCGCCTGGGCCGCCGCCTGATTGTCGGCGATCCGGACGTCTATCAAACGGCGGACTTCCGTGACCGCCTGCGGCAGATCCATTCCCAGATGATGCTGCAGAGTCGTCACCAGATTGATGGTGTCCTCGGAATCGGTTTCGATTGCCAGCGAATGCAGATCATTGGTCAGGCACATGATATCGGCGGTGGTGGCGATGATCTCCTGATACGCGGGACCGTAATACAGGGCGTCGGGCATTTCGGTGTGCTCGATCACCTCCGCCAAATCCACCGTCGGCAATACCGTGCACGCGTCCCGGCGTAGTCGCGGATATTCTTCCGGACTCGGCGACTTGCCCGCCTGGCGAAATGCATTCTCGCGCGCGTGACCGACCAGCCACAATTCCAGATTCAACGCGAATCGGCGCGCCCAGGTCTCGGAACCACGTGGGAAGGTGCGAGTGCAGAGATTGGACAGAGCTGCGATGACGGGTGGCACCGGCCCCGCGGCCCCGCGCTCGTGCACCACCTGCAAGGCGGCTCGCCGGAGGCGGTCGTAGTCGTCGAGCCGGCCCGTGGCGATGGCCAGATCCTGCAGATCGTCGAAGACGAAGAATACGGTGATCCATTCGGCGACCAGGAGCATGTCGGCGAAGGACGCGGTGGAGCACCAGTACGCCGAGAATCGCGCGTAGCCGAGCGACTCGAACTTGCGAGCCGCCACTTCGTTCTGGAGTAATCCGAACCGCTGTGCCCAGATCTGAACTCTTTCCTGCGCTCGGTCGCTCATCGAATGCCGCTGCGCCGGGAACGGAAGAGGGATCTCCAGGTGCCGCAAGTCGTGTTCGTTCATCGGTAACACTCGGGTTCACTCGGGCGGAGGCGGGATCCTTCCGGCGATCAGGGTAGCCGACGTTTCGGGGAATATTCGCGGATTCGCAAGATCCGCAGGGCGGCAACCAATTTCGCCGGGTCTGCGGACGGGCCGCTCACGGGCTGCCGGAGGTGCGGGTGAAGGGGTTCCCGTCTGGTCTGCAAACCCCTGTGAGTCATCGTGAACGAGGAATCCACCGCCGCGGTCCGCAAGCACGCCCTGATGTCGTTGTGGCAGTTGATCAAGGCCGTCGACGAGGATCCCGAAGGCGCGATCAGTGGGTCGCCCTACGCCACGGCCGGCGTGGTCGCACGGCTGTGGCAAACACTTCGCGTGCTGTCCGCGACGCTGGTGCGGCCGGGCTGAATGCGTTGGCGCGCACGCAGAACGACTGCCCAGTCTGAAGACGATCGAGTGCACGATTCACTGCTGGAACGACTCGCGAAGACGTCCGGTGCCGACCACGAACACTACCGCTCGCCCCTGTGCGAGGCCCGAATGTTCCAGCAGGCCAATGCCGAACACCGCGTACGCTTGCGGGCTCGCGCCGCGGTCGGTGATCGCGCCGACGGGCGCGAAGTCCCCTCGAACTGCTCGATGCCCCGCCCCGGGGATGGACTGTCGGCCCGCACGCGGCGCCGAATTCGCCGGAGCCGAGCGGTATCTCCGCCGTGAGGGCGTGCGCCGGCAGGGTCTGTGGCCCGTACTCGCGCCCGCGGTCAATTTCGAACGGGCCACGGCGGCGGCGCTTTTCGCACGCCTCGGCTTCCCGTTACCGCCCGGGCTCACCGCATCGCCGAGCGCCTCGTTGGGTCGGCCCTCGGTGCGGACGGCATGGCATTCACGCCCGGCCCGCCCCGGACGCGGACGACACGGCGAAGGCCGCCTTCACCCTGGACTCCTCGGACGATCGAGTGGATCCACGCTGCCTGCTGCGCTTCTCCGGCGTGGCATCGCCGCTTGTCACCGCGTATCTCGTCGACGCAGTGGCGCGGGCGGGGCGCGATTCGTACTGTGACAGACAGGTCGCCGCGGTACGCATCCTCGTCGAAACCCCAGAACTGGACGGTCGTTGGGACGACCGGATGGCCGCCTCCCCGTATCCGCCGACCGCCGCTGCGGCCATGGCGCTGATTCGCGCGATCGAATCGGAATTCTCCGCCGATGCCTTGCCGGCGGTAGCCCGGGCGAGGGCTTGGTTGCTCGCGACCCAGCGGCCGGGCGGATCCTGGGCGTGTGGCATCCCACCGCAGAGGAGACGGCGTGCGTCGTGCACGTGCTGTGCGCCTGTGTGAACCCCTCGGCCGAGCGTCGGTGGTCCTCGCATTGCGCCGGTCTCACATTTCTTGCCGATTGCTATGACGCCGGGACGGCCGATTCGACGCGAACCCCATTGTGGCACTACAAAGATCTTGGATCGCCGCTTAGAATCGATGGTCCGTATACATTGACCGCCCCGCTCATGAGTGGTTCACCGCTGCGGTGAGGCCATAGTGGGGACCTTGGTCACCGACCACGGACGGAACTCGGTCGAAACGTGGTTGCTGAGAGATATGTGGTGGGAAGATTACCGACGTGGAGCAAGCCGTTTTCGGCGCTGTCGAGATCTCGTCGTCCTCGACCCTTTCGCCACGTCAGGCGTTCGAGCAGTGGGAAGCCCTGATGGCGGATGCGGTCGCACCATCGGTGATCGAGCCATTGCGCACAGGTCACTGGCACGGACAAGTCACCACAACTCAATTCGACGGATTCGCGGTGTCGCGCATGCAGGCCAGCGCGCAAAGGGCATTGCGGACAAAGAAGATGGTGGCGCAGTCGACCAGTGAGTTCTTGCTGGTGAATATCGTGCTCGAAGGAACTAATTGGACCGAGCAGCGCGGCCAGACGGCCGAATGCAAGCCCGGCACCATCTCGTTCTTCGACAGCGGCGTGCCGTTGGAGAGCCGCACCACCGACAATTGCCTGTCGACGCTGGTGCGCGCCCCGCTGCAGCTGGTGCTCGAGCACTCCGGCCTCACCCGCGACCAGCTACCCACCGCCACTGCCGTCCCCACCACGGGGGCGCTGGGCGTGGTCGCCGGCTTCTTCCGCAATCTGGCCGACCTACCGCCCGACGATATCGCCCAGGCGGTCACCGTCTTCGGCAGTGACGCCGCCGGCATGATGGCGTCTGCGCTGCTGCTGGCGAATGGCGAAAGCTCGCCCGGCCCATCGGATTCGCTCTACACGCGGCAGCAGGTGCTGGCCTACATCCGCAAGAACTTCACGAGCCCCGACCTCACGGTCGACGAGATCGCGCACGCCTGCCTGATCTCGCGGCGCACGCTGTACCGGGTCTGCGAGGGCTTCGGCGAGCCGGGCGCGATCGTCCGCCGGACCCGGATCGCCCATGCCCGCCGCCTCATCCGCGCCGACCCCTCCCGATCCCTGGCCGCCGTCGCAGCCGCCTCCGGTTTCGCGACGGACCGCCACTTCTATCGGGCGTTCCGCGAGGAAACCGGCCTCACCCCAGGCCAATTCCGCGATCAGCTCGGGCACCGCAACCGGACACGTTGAGCCACAACAGGGTTGAGGGGCGGTTACCGTGCCTGAGCTCGAATCTCCTTTCCCCGAGTCCGGTTCGTGGTCAGGGACGCGGTCGGGTGAGGGTGAAGGTGTCGACCGGGGTGGGTTCACTACGGGGACCTACCAGGGCGTAATAGGTGGCGGTGATGGTCGTATGGCCGCCAGGACTGCCGGGGTCGACGTCGAAGCAGCAGAAGCCGTAGGGATTGGTCATATCCCGGAAGGCGGACCAGGGCGCGGGCTCAGGGACTGTGGTGGGGAGGCGCTTCCCCAGCAGCGGGCCGACTTCGCCGAGACCGGTGATGACATTGCAGTGTGGGTCGGGAGAGAGCATGCCGGTGCTGGGGGCCGAGGTGCCGCCACCGCCGATCACCAGGTGCACGGTACCTTTCGAGGTGTCGTACGGGCCGTGGCCGGTGTCGGTGGGGGCCGGGGTCAGTGCGCCCGGGCCGCTGGTGCCGCGCACGGGATAGGTGCGTTCGTAGTGGTGTTCATGCCCGCAGAGCACCAGGTCGACCTGGAATCGATCGAAGAGGGGCAGCCAGTTCTCGCGGATGCCGAGATCGGCGCCGTTGAAGTCGGAGATGGCGGTCGAGAAGGCGGTCTGGTGCATGACCACGATGACCCAGTCGATCTCGCGATCGGCGCGCGCACTGCGCAATTGCTCTTCCAGCCAGCGCTGCTGGGCGCCCGAGGAATAGCCGCGGACATAGGTGTCGCCGCCGTCCTGATAGCAGACGTCGTCATTGGCCAGGGCGATGATGCGCGCGCCGGCGACGGTGAAGGCGTACCAGAGGCCGGTGAACTGCCGCTCCGCGCCGGAATCGGGGACGGTGAAATAGGTTCGGAAGGCGTCGTATCCGATCGGGCCGTTGCCGAGTTCGTTCTCGTGATTTCCGGGCGCGGGCATCCACGGCCGATTCCGTGCGGAGCGGCCATTACTGGTGAACCAGTCGTTCCAGGTCCGCACCCGGTCCTGTGCCAGGGCGGCGTAGCAGAGGTCGCCGTTTACGAGGTTGAACAGGGGTTCCATCCGCTCCACCGCATCGGTGATGTCACCGGCCACCTGGGTGCCGAGATTGTCGCTCTGCGCGACGAGAAGTCCCTTCAGCAGTGGATTGGGCGGGGCGGCAACGGTTTTGCCGAGCATCGGCGTGCCCTGATCGCCGAAGCTGGTGAACCGGAACTTCGCCCGGCCCGCCGGGGCGGTGCGCAGGGTGCCCAGCTCTGGTGTGGCGCCGTTGTGCGCGGCGGCATAGATATAGGTGGTGTCGGGTGTGAGCCCAGTCAGCCGGGCATGGTGCACCTGAACCTCGATGCCGGACTTGGCATCCCGGTAGGTGCGCGTCTGCGCCGCGACACTGGCGCCGAGCCCGCCCTCCGGTGTCCCGTACCGCACCCGGGGTGTGGTGACCGAAACCATCGTATGCCACGACACCACCGCCTCCCGCGCCGCGTCCGCGCCATACTGCAGATGCACCCCGCGCACTGCGGGAGCCTCCGAATCCGTTGGCTTCCGCCACAATTCGGCCGCTCCGTTCCCGCCCTCGGACCGCAACGCCACCGTGCCCGCCGCCCCCGCCGCGATCCCCGCCGCCGCGGCGCCCGCCGTCGCCGTGAACAACCCTCGCCGGCTGATTCCCCGACCCGCTCCCGGACCACTGCTCTCCTCTGCCATGCCCCGCAAGCTAATCGCGCCCGGAATGCCCTGCCATGCGACAATGCCCACTCCTGCTGGCCGGAAATCGTGGTTGACGCACAGCGAAAATCATGTGGACGGCATACGCGGAGAGGGGAATCGGAATGTCGGAGCTGCCCGAGTCGATGGCGGCGCGGGCCGGCTACTCGGGCATCCCCGACGTACCCGCGCTGATCGGTGACTGTGCCTCCGGACGGGAGCTGGCCGCGATCGGCTTCGGCGACGATGTGGCCGTCGCGGTCGAGATCGACAGCAGCGCAGCGGTCCCCGTGCTGAGCGGCGGCAGCTTCGCCGACGCCGCGGGACGACCCTTGCCTGCCGGGGTGAGATTCCGTGCGGCCGAAGAGAATTCCACGGCGCCGGATCAGAGTTGGTAGCTGTCGATATCGAGGTCGGCCGGGGTCTCGCCGCCCGCGTGGGTGAAGGCCGTCAAGGCGTGAATCAGGCCGGAACGGTCGGCCTTCGGCATCTGTTCCACCACGGCGGCGAGCTCGCGGCGGCGGTGCGCGGTCACTGCGTCGACGACTTCGCGTCCGTGCCCGGTCAATTCGATGATGAGCTCGCGGCGGGAGTCCGGATTCGGTTTGCGGTCCACCAGGCCCGCGCCGACCAGCCGGTCCACCATGCGGGCCGCGGTCGAGGGCTGCACATCCAGTGCGGTGGCCAGCGTGACGACCTTGGACGGCCCGCGGGTCGAGAGGATCATCAGGGTGCGGAACTGCGGGATGGTGATGGAGTCGTCGACCAGTGCCAGCGAACGCGCCGAGAGCGCGACGAGCAATCGCGACGCGCCCAGCAGGGCATCGGTGATCTCGTCCACCGACTCCGCGGCCACCGCATCCTTCGCCGCCACCACTACCTCCACACCTGCTGCCGCTGCCTGATTGTTCCTATCCTGCCGGTCGCATCGTGGGCGTGTGCACCGGCATCGGCTTCGTGATGGAATCGAACTCACGCATATAGCAACTGTTGCATACTGCTTGTATCGGGTAGGGTCTTCGAATCGTGGGAGATCGTGCTGCACTCCGTCTGCGAACCGACGGGTGCCGGTGGGGAATGGTCACCGTGATCGGCGTGGTCGCGGGGTATGCGTCGGTGCTGCTGGCCAATCCCCGCCACTTCTATACCGATGACACCGAATCGCAGTACGCCCCGATGTGGGTGATGCTGGGACGGCACCTGCACGACGGGCGCTTCCCGGCACTGGTGCCGTGGGAATGGATGTCGGGCAACTACTCCATGGAGGAGGCGGGGCTCTACAACCCGCCGCAGTTGCTGGTCGACTGGTTCGCGCCGACGGTGGACAATCTGGCGCTCTACGTGACGATCGTGAAGCTGATCTTCTCGATCATCGCGGCGCTCGGCGTGTTCCGGGTGTGCCTCGCCTACGGAGCGCGCGGATCGTGGGCGGCGCTGGCGGCCATCGCCTTTCCGCTGTCGGGCTGGTTCCTGTTCTTCGACGAATCCAGCTGGGCGACCTCGCTCACCGGTACCGCGTGGATGCTGCACGCATGGGCCTCCGCCGTCCGGTACACTCGTACGCCGGCAGACGAGCGGCGCTGGACCACCGGGCCGATACCGGTGTTCGGGTATCTGTACCTCGCCATCTCGGTCCAATATGTCTTTCCCGCAGTCCAATCCGCGCTGATGATCGGCGCGGTGGCGGTCGGTGAGGTGGTGCGGCAGCGCATCTGGCGGCCCGCGCTGCGGCTGCTGGCGGTGGCGGCGTGCGCGGGGGCGGTGGGGCTCGAGACGTATCTGCCGGGAATGCTGTCCTCACCGGTCACCTGGCGCGGCAACGAACGCATTCTGTCCGAGGACTTCCTGACGGTGCCGTGGTCGGAGTCGCTGAATGCCAGCCTGCCCAGTACGGTCCCGGCGTTCACCGGCTGGTGGGGATACGTGCAGCCGATCCCGATGGTCTACATCGCGTGGTTCCTGATTCCACTGCTGGCCTTCATCGATTGGGGTGCGGTGCGGCGGTCGGCGCGCGAATACACCGGACCGGTGTTGTTCGCGGTCATCTTCCTGATGTGGACCGCCGGGCCCGGGCGGATCGGCCCGTTGCGCTGGCCCGCGCGGGTCCTGCCCATGCTGGCGGTCGGGTTGCTGGTGCTGGTGTGCCTGTGGCTGAGCCGCCACGGACGTTTCGGGGTCCGGCGCCGTGGGGTGGCGGCGGCGGTGCTGCTCGGGCTGCTGTTCGTCCGATCGTTCTGTGCCGCACCGCATCTGGTGGTCCGGCATCTGATCGCGGTCGCGGCGGTGGCCGTCCTGACCGCCGCGTTCGTGTGGCTGATCCGCGCCCGCGGTCCGGCGGCGGCCTGTGCGCTGGCGATCGTGGCCATGTTCCCCATCGCCTACGGCCAGGTGCGGTGGCAAGCGCCGACGCCCATGTCCTATCACTTTCCTGAGCGGCGATCGCAGATGACCGCGGCCTTCCCGCATTTCGACGGCGTCACCCTGCAACTCGCCGACCGGGCCCTGGTGCCGCCGGGCGAGCAGAGCGCCGCCGCGGCCTGGAGTTCCCTGGCATTCGGCAACTACGCCAAGAACCTGCGCCTGAATTATGTGAACGCCTACACGCCGATCGGGTACCGGGAGTTCAGCAGGCTGCTGTGCATGGGCTGGGACGGGAGCACCTGCCCGGCCGCGTTCGGCGCGGCCTTCGCCATCGAACCCACCACGGGGCGACCGTATGTCGACCTGATGAAGGTGGATCGCGTTGTGCTGCAACGCGCCCAGTACCCCGATGCGGGCGAGCACCCCGCGCCGCCGGGCTGGAAGTGGGTGGACTGTCCCGGCCACGAGCGCTACATCTGGGTGCTCGAACGCGAGAACGGCCCGATCTCCACCACACCCGGCCCCTCCGACGCGCGCGACGTCACCGCCACCCAGATCGGGCGCGACAGTGTCAGCAGCCATCTGCGCGTCACCTCGCCCGACGGCGGCCGCCTGGTCTTCGCGCGCCTGGCGTGGCCCGGCTACCGCGTCACGCTCGACGGCCGGGACATCGGCTTCCATACGGTCGCGAATACCTTTGTGGCCGTGGATATCCCGCAGGGCACCCGGAACGCCGACCTGGTGGTCGCCTGGCGTCCACCGGGCTGGAAGATCGGCATCGCCACCGCACTCGCCGGATTCCTGGGACTGGCCCTGCTGCACTGGCTGTACCGCCGCGAGCGCCGAGACGACGACGATCTCGAAATCGGACTGCCCGCAGACGATTTCGACCCGCTCACCGAGCCGCTGACACCGGTCCTGGTCTGATCGGCCGGGATGTGGCCCGCGTGGCGGGCGCTCGGGTGTGATCGGTTCCGCCTCGATGCCCAGGGCATGGCCGTGATCACATTCGCCCCTTGTGTCCGAATGTTCGCTGTGCGCGAAGCCGTTCGACGAGCGGTGCCTGGCCGGGGTTTGATGGTTGCCTACCGGTAGCGATTGCCTATCATCGCGAGCTGGTGGCGTTTCGTGGTCCAGCGGCGACCGGGGGACGGGGATAGGCTGACCGACGTGCAGAGGGAGCGATCGTGAACGAGACATCCGGCGCCGCCCTGCCTTCCACCGCTCCTGATACGGACCGGATGATCCTGGACGAGGCCTCGGAACGGCTGACGGAGGAATTCGGCTCGGTGGTGGACGCCGCCACCGTCGCACGCATCCTCGACAGCTCCTACGCGCACCTCGAGGCCATCGGCATCGACCACGCCCGGCTGGCCGCGTTCGCCGAGCGGTCCGCGCGGGAACGGTTGACGGCCCTGGCCCGCGCCGAGGGACGCGCCGTCCGCACCGGTCCGGCCGTGTTGTTCGTGTGCACGCACAATGCCGGACGCTCGCAGATGGCGCTCGGATTCTTCAACCGGCTGGCCGGGGCGCGGGCCTCGGCGTGGTCGTGCGGCTCGGCGCCGGACACGGCGGTCAATCCCCTCGTGGTGGCGGTCATGGCCGAGCGCGGGGTGGACATCGCCGACGAATTCCCGAAGCCGTGGGCCGATGAGCTGATGCGGGCCGCCGACGTGGTCATCGACATGGGATGCGGTGACACCGCTCCGATCATCGCCGGGCACCGCTTCGAGCAGTGGCCGCTGCCCGATCCGGCCGGTGAGGGCATCGAGGAGATTCGGGGCATTCGCGACGCGATCGAACTCCGGGTTCGCCGCCTGGTCGCCAACCTCGGGCTGACGGGCTGACCCTCGCTTTTCCCGGCCCCCCGACCCGGTGTGCCTAGGATGGGGACCATGCTGGAGATCAGGCAGCTGAAGATCTTCGGGGCGGTCGCGCGGACCGGGTCCTACTCCGCCGCCGCCCGGCAGCTCGGCTACACCCAGCCCGCGATCAGCCAGCAGATCAAGGCCATGGAACGCGTGCTCGGCACCCCGCTGGTGACCCGGTCGGGCCATCAGCTGCAGCTCACCGAAGCCGGTGCGGCACTGACTCGGCACGCCGCGACCGTGCTCGGCAGTCTCGACGCGGCCGAGGCCGAGATCCGGGCGCTCACCGAATTGCGGGCCGGGACGGTGCGGCTGGCGGCGTTTCCGAGCGCGTGCAATCTCCTGGTGCCCAAGACCATTGCGCGCGTCCAGGCCGCGGAACCCCGGCTGAAGGTGGCCCTGATCGAGGCCGAGCCGCCGGAATCGGTGGCCATGCTGCGGGCGGGGGAGTGCGAGATCGCGATCGTCTTCGACTATCCGCACGGCAAGGTGCCGGACAGCGAAAGCTCCTGTGACGCAGCCAGTCCCGACCTCTCCGAGCTGAATGCGCGCACCCTGCTCACCGATCGGCTGCGGGCGCTGCTGCCGGTCGGGCACCGCTTGGCGGGGACCGCGCGGACCACCCCGATGCAGCTGTCGGAACTGGCGAAGGAGACCTGGATCGCGGGCTGCCCGCAGTGCCGGGGACATCTCGTCGACGCCTGCGCGGACGCGGGTTTCCATCCGGACATCGCCTATGCCACCGAGAATCCGGGCGCGGTCGCCGGCTTGGTGGCCGAGGGGCTGGGGGTCGCGCTCGCCACCGAACTCGCGCTGTCCGGTGTGCCGGCGCCGGGGGCCGTGCGCTCGCTGCCGGTGGAACCCGCCATGGAGCGGCGGGTGCTGGCGGTCACCCTGCCCAAACTCGGGGCGGTTCCGGCGGTGCGCGCGGTCATCGACGAACTGCAGGAGTCCGCGCGGCTGGTGGAGGCCGCCGTCTCGCACTAGCCCCGATGGTCGCCTCGGCGAAGGCGTTTCCGTACCGGGCCATTAGCGGTGCTTTCACCCCCTATTACAGCTGGTTGGGAAATATCGCCCCAGGTCACACTGGGAAACCGGGTTTTCCGGCTAGCGTCGGAGGTGCCCTGCTCCGCTTCGCGGGCCTGAACCGGAAGGACACCGAGATGGCTGTGACCCAGGACAACATGCTCGTCGGCGAGACCGACATCGACCGCTCCGACCCGGAGTATCGGAGCTGGCTGCGCGAGGCCGTACGCACGGTGCAGGCCGACGGCAACCGCTCCGCCGACACCCACCTGCTCACCATCCCGCTACCGCCGGAATGGGGCATCGACCTCTACCTCAAGGACGAATCCACCCATCCCACCGGCAGTCTCAAGCATCGGCTGGCGCGGTCGCTGTTCCTGTACGCGCTGTGCAACGGCTGGCTGCGGCCCGGCCGCCCGGTGGTGGAGGCGTCCAGTGGATCCACCGCGGTGTCGGAGGCGTACTTCGCCAAGCTGATCGGCGTGCCGTTCATCGCCGTCATGGCGCGCTCCACCGTGCAGTCCAAGATCGACCTCATCGAATTCCACGGCGGCGCCTGCCATCTCGTCGACGACCCCAGCGAGGTGTACGAGGTCGCGGCCCGGCTGGCCCGGGAACAGGGCGGGCACTACATGGACCAGTTCACCTACGCCGAGCGCGCCACCGACTGGCGGGGCAACAACAATATCGCCGAATCGATCTTCCGCCAGCTCGAACAGGAGCGTTACCCCGAGCCGAGCTGGATCGTCGCCACCGCGGGCACCGGCGGCACCTCCGCCACCCTGGCCCGCTACGTCCACTACACCCAGCGCGACACCGGCATCTGCGTCGCCGACCCCGAAAACTCGGCGTTCCTGGAAGCCTGGCGCACCCTGGACCGGAACATCACCTCCGACAAGGGATCCCGCATCGAGGGCATCGGCCGCCAGCGCGTCGAGCCCAGCTTCCTCCCGCACGCCATCGACCGCATGATGCGCGTCCCCGACGCCGCCTCGGTGGCCACCATCCACCTCCTCGAACGCCTCCTCGGCCGCCGCTGCGGCGCCTCCACCGGCACCGGCGTCTGGGCCGCCTTCGGCGTCATCTCCGGCATGCTTGCCCGCGGCGAGAAGGGCAGCGTCGTCACTCTGCTCTGCGACCCGGGCGAACGATACCTCGACAAGTACTACAGTGACGCCTGGCTTGCCGAACAGGGCATCGACTCGACCCCGTATTCCGTTCGGCTGGAACACTTTCTACGCACAGGTGAGCTCTCCGCCGGATAGCAGGTCGGCAACTTCGCGGATAACCGATGTCGGGTTCGCCGTATCCGTCGGATACCTGTGACGTGGACCAGCTGGCCGGTGGGCATCGGTCCCGGGGACCGCCGTCTCTGACGCCGTATCCGCCGAGTCGGGCATCACCAGTATTGCTGGCGTTTGCCGTCGGTGTCGGTGAGGAAGATGACGGCATCGGTGCCCGGGAGGTCGGCGGGGGTAAGCGGAATGTGGCCGGGCACAATCGGTTTGCTCGTGCCGGTCGATGCGGGGAGTGCGGCGCGCAGGGACGGTGCCGGGAAGAGGGAGCGGTGGGGCGTCGCTGCTGCCAGTGCGTGCTGGAGGGTGTCCGGGTCGGGGGTGGGGCTCGCGTCGGTTGCCACGAACAGGTAGCGGTCCGCCAGGGTCGGGTGGACGAGCGCTCCGGCGTTCGCCCAGTTCTCGGCATCGTCGTGGGCGGGGTTCAGGTGGGCGTTGTGGGCGAAGACCAGGGAAGGGCCCCGGTGTTGCTCCCGGGCGACTACGGCGAGGAGGTTGTCGGCCATCATTTCGGCGCGGAGGCTGAGAACGGTATCGATGCGGTCGGGGGTGTCGGTGGCCATGGCGGCGTGGTAACGGAGCAGGCCCCGGGCGGTGCGGGCGTGGGACACGGCGCGGTCGTAGGCGACGGGATCGGTGGGGCGCAGGCCGGGGGAGGCGCGGTGCAGCGCGCTGAGGAGGTCGTCGGCGAGGAGGCGGAGGGTGTGCGCTCGGGGCGAGTTGCCGATGGATGCCGCGGGGTCGTACATGGCGGCCGGGTTGGTCCAGTCGGCATCGTCACCGGCCAATTCGTCGAGGTTGCGGGCTGATTCGGGGCGCAGGGCGGCGGGGAGGCAGTCGGCGGCCCGGGAGAGGGCGTGGCGTGGGCCGGGGGCGCCGGCGTACTCCACCGGGGCGTCGAAGCCGTGGAAATGCACCCGATCCTCCGGCGCGCGGGCGGCATTGTGCGCACGGAGCCATTCGACGAGTTCGCGATTGCCCGGTACCGCGCCGAAACCGTGGCTGAACCCGCTGGTGAGGACGGTGTCGATCTCCGTGGCCGCACCGCACACATAGTCGTCGACAATGGACGCGGCGAAGTGGTCGGTCTCCAAAATGATTGACCGGTAACCCCGTTCGACGAGGTGACGGAGAATGTCGTTGCGCAGCAGCGGGAATGCGGCGATGCCATGTGTCGGCTCGCCGAGCGCGAGCAGGGCGGGCGGCTCGGTGTGGGTGGCGAGCAGGTCATCGAGGGCGAGGCCCAGGTTTTCCGGCCCGTCGATCGGGCGGCCGATGGCCAGCAAAGCGGTGGCAGTGGACATGGAGACCCCTTCCAGAAGGAACTACCTTCGACACTATCGTTGAAGGTTCGTGTGAGACTTTGCCGAATGTGACCTGTAATGATGTGTCCAAACCCTCAATCGGAGGTGCGATCTGCGACCCATCGATCTCGCGCGGGAGCACGGATTGTCCGCACAGGCCATCCGGAATTACGACGAGGCGGGCGTTCTCCCGCCCACCGAACGCAGCGACACGGGCTACCGGCTCTACACGCCCCTGCACGCACAGGCCCTGCGCGCCTTCCTGGCGCTACGTCGTGGCCACGGCCATCAGCCGGCCACCGACATCATGCGCGCGATCAACCGCCGAGACACCGAAGCCGCCTACCGGCTCATCGACGCCACCCACCTCGCCCTGCGCACCGAACGTGCCACCCGCGCCGAAGTCGCGAGGGCCCTGCACAGCCTGTCCGTCCCGATCCCGCCGGGTACCACGGGCAGGCCGCTGACCGTGGGCGAACTCGCCCGCCGCCTCGATGTGCACCCGGCGACCCTGCGCACCTGGGAAACCGAAGGCATTCTGCATCCCGACCGCGACCGCGCCACCGGCTACCGCCACTACGGCCCGGACTGCGTTCGCGACGCCGACATCGCCCGCCAACTGCGTCGCGGCAACTACCGGCTGTCCCAGATCACCCAATTCCTCGACGCACTCCGAACAGCAGGGGGAACAGCAGCCCTGACCGTCTTTCTCGACACCTGGCAAGAACGCCTGACCACCCGCAGCCGCGACCTCCTCACCGGCGCAGCCCAACTCGACTCCTACCTCACACTGCTCGATCAGCGCGACCCTGAGGCGATTCGGGATCGGTGATGGCCATGTTCCCGGGGGACAGGGACTTTCGGCCGTGATGGAATCCCGCGGCGCGCGGCATGCTCGACGGCACTGATCGGAGCACGGGCGCATCGTCCGGTGGAGCGGAAAGGAGGTGGTCGATCGGACGGATCCACAGCAGTGACCCCACGCCCCCGTTGACGCACCCCCGGTGCTATCAGACGTCTGCTCAACGGGGGCATCCGCTCGCCCGGACGACAGGTCACAGCAGGGCGCGGTCCAATGGACCCCGGTGCGTGCAGATTGCGGGCGATCCGGTCGCGCTCGGATAGGGCATCGGACCGCTCGACATGCGGGGGATTCCTCCACTCCGGCGAATTCGCGCGCGACCGAACCGCAAACATCCCAAGCGGTTCGAGGAGCGAGCGCCCCGGGTTTGCCGGGGTGTCAGGGCTGGAGGGGTTGCCGGCGCGGGACCACGCGGCGATGACTGATGCGCCAGCCGGAATCGGTGCGGACGACGAGGTCCTCGTAGGTGACACTGCCGGCGGTGCCGTCGGTCGCGACCGCGAGGCCCTTCGACAGGGCCTGCACGGTATCGGATGTGGTGGGCGAGACCACGATATTGGTGACGTGATGCCCCAGCGGGTTGCCGTCGCCCAGTCGAAGCGCCATATCGCGCAGGGCGTCCCGGCCGGTGACCACGCCCGCGCCGTAGGCGGTCAGGTCGTAGGCGATGTCCTCGGTGAAGACCTCCCCGAAGCGGTCGAAGGCGCCGGCATCGCTGAGATGTCCGTGCAGGGCGAGCAATTCGTGAATGGCCAGCCGGTCGGCCGTGGAGATCGACATAGCACGCAGTGATACGCGGCCGCGGGCGCGATCGCCAGTTCTTTTGCGGATCAGGACAGGGACAGCGACGCGGCGGTGAAACGCCAAAGGCGTTCGGCGGCAAGGTCGACGGCCGGGCGGGGGTGGACGCGCAGCTGCTGGCCGATGCCGTGGCGCAGGCCGCCGATGACATACGCGCCCGCGCTGTCGGAGTCGAGATCGGCGGGGATCTCACCGGTGGCCTGCCCGCGGCGGATGTTCGCGGCGGCCGCGTCGCCGAGATTGCGGATGTAGACGGCCTCGATCTCGGTGAGGCCCGGATCGGGCGCCGCACGGTTGAGCAGCAGCGCCGCGAGCGGATGCTCGAAGTGGAAGGCCACGAAACAGTGGGTGCGGGCGCGCTCGCGGGTGGCCCAGTCGCAGTCGGCCGGAAGCCGGTCGTCGGCGATGGCCCGGCTCAGGCCCTCGTAGAAGTCGTCCCAGATGGCCGCCAGCAGACCGACTTTGGAGCCGAAGTGGTGGTACAGCGCGCCGGTGCTCAGGCCGGTGCGGCGGGTCAGCGCGCTCAGCTCGAGGGTGCCGTTGGCGTGGACCAGTTCGTCGCGGGCGGCGTCCAGTAGTTGTTGACGTCCGATCGGTGCTCGTGCCACAGTCGAACAATAACAGAACTCAGTTATGTAAAGGATGGCGGGATGAGCGCGAAGGTGACATCGCTACGCGATCTGGACGGCGATCTGGCCGGAACCTACCGGCGCACCGAGAGCAGCGGCGCGAGCGTGGATCCGTCGGTGGCCGAGGCGGATCTGGCCGCGGTCGAGCGGGACGGCTACGTGATCCTGCACGATATGCTGACTCCGGCCGAGCTCGACGAGATCCGGGAAAGTGTTGTGCCACTGCTGGATCGGATCGGCCGGAACAACTTCGAGGGGCACTCGACCCAGCGCATCTACAGCGTGCTGAACAAGACCCGTGCCTGCGACCGCATCGCCGACCACCCGCGGGTGCTGGCCCTGCTGGATCGGTTGTTCATGCCGAACTATCTGCTGTCGATGCTGCAGGTGATCAATATCCTGCCCGGCGAGCAGGCGCAGATGCTGCACACTGACGACGGCTTCTACCCGCTGCCGCGGCCGCGAAAGGCGTTGGGGGCGGCCACTATCTGGGCCATCGACGACTTCACCGCCGAGAACGGCGCGACCGACATCATTCCGGGCAGTCACCTGTGGGACGATCGCCTGCCCGGGGAATCCGACCGTCGTGAACCGGTGGTGATGCCGGCAGGTAGCTGCGTATTCTTCGTCGGCACCCTGTGGCACGGCGGCGGCGCGAATCGCTCCGCGAATCCTCGCCTCGCCCTCACCGCGCAATACTGCGAACCGTGGCTGCGCCCCCAGGAAGCGTTCACGCTCTCCATGACCCGCGATACGGTCCGCGCGGTGTCCGAGGACATTCGCCGAATGCTCGGCTACAGCATCCACCCGCCGTTCATCGGACAGGTCGACGGCATGCATCCCAAGCGGCTCCTGGAACCCGGGGCACCCGCCCTGTAGTGCTCAGTCAGCCAGTTCGCGGGCCAGCTGCACGGCCGCTTTCATATCCGGCGCGTACCCCACCCGCCACTGCAGCCGGTCGATCGGCGTCACCGAGACCCGATACCGGTTCTCGACCCGCTCGAACTTGACGATGACCCGCTCGCTCAGTGGGCCGTCGGTCTTCATGACTTCCTCTCCTGACCCCTGTAAAAGCGCCCGAGACGACAGCTGAGAATTCACGAGGTAAGAGCGGGTAGCCGCTTGCTATCCAATAACTGTAGAAAAATCCACGCCCGCTAGATACGGGCAATTGTCACATTCTGGACGCACTCTTCCGAGCGTCGATCCGCCGCGGGCGCTCCGCTGAAGTGGCCGCGGCGTCGGACGTCGAGGGTGTCAGTTGCCCCGACGACGCCGCGGGGCGCCGTCGGTGCGCGGGGATGCGGTCCGGCCGGAGGCGCCTCGGGTACGCGGTTCGGCCCGGCCACCCTGCCGCGGATCGGCCGTGCCGCGGCGCTCGGTCCGGGTGCGGCTGCCCTGGTTCTCGTCACGTGCGCCGCCGGCGCGCGGGTTGTGGCCGTTCGCGGTGGCCGAGGTGCGAGGCTTTCCGCCGGCGCGGCCTCCGGTGCGGCGGGTGGGCCGGCCGTCGGTGGCGGTGTCGGGCTTCCGGGCCGCGGGGCGGTCGTGGGTGCGCGCATCGTCGGTGTGCTGGGAGTCCTGCCTGCGGCGGTTCCGAGGTGCGGTCTGCTTCGTGTCGGTCGCTGCCGGGCGGGTCCGCTTCTTCGGCGAGCGGGATCCCCGTGCGGGGGCGGCGGCAGTGTCCACACGGTGCTGTGCGGCGGCATCGACCGCTGGGAGGGAGACCAGCGGGGCCACCTCGCCGATCAGCTGCGTGACCGCCGGGGAGTCGGGGGTGACCGATTGCGGGGTGGCAGTGATCTTGGCCTTGCGCATGAGGGCGGCGAGGTCGGTGCGCTGATCGGGCAGGACCAGGGTGATGACGTCGCCGTGGTTGCCGGCGCGGGCGGTGCGGCCGGAGCGGTGCAGGTAGGCCTTGTGCTCGGCGGGCGGATCCACGTGGACCACGAGTTCGACGCCGTCGACGTGGACGCCGCGGGCCGCGACATCGGTGGCGACCAGGACCTTGGCGGTGCCCGAGGCGAAGGCGGCGAGGTTGCGGTCGCGGGCCGGCTGGGTGAGATTGCCGTGCAGGTCGACGGCGGGGATGCCGGCGGTGGTGAGCTGGCGGGCCAGCTTGCGGGCCTGATGTTTGGTGCGGGTGAACAGGATTCGGCGTTCGGACCCGGAGGCCAGGCGGTGCACGACCGCGCGCTTGGCCTCCGTGGTCGGCACCTCGAACACATGGTGGGTCATGGCGGCGACCGGCGAATTCGCTTCGTCCACAGCATGTTTCACGGCATCCGGCAGGAACCTCTTGACCAGCTTGTTGACGCCGTTGTCCAGGGTGGCCGAGAACAGCAGGCGCTGACCATCTTCGGGCGTGGCGGCCAGGATGCGGGTGACGCCGGGCAGGAAGCCCAGATCGGCCATGTGGTCGGCCTCGTCGATGATGGTGATCTGGACCGAGTCCAGGCTGATCAGGTCCTGGCGCATGAGATCCTCGAGGCGGCCGGGGCAGGCGATGACGATGTCCACGCCCCGCTTCAGCGCCTGTACCTGACGATGCTGCGAGACGCCGCCGAAGATGGTGGTCACCGACATGCGGTAGGCGGCCGCCAGTGGTTCCAGGGTGGCCGCGATCTGGGTCGCCAGTTCCCGGGTCGGCGCGAGCACCAGCCCGGCCGGGTGATTCGGCGCACACCGTCCGCCGCGCGCGCCCAGCCGATCCACCATCGGGATCGAGAAGGCGAGGGTCTTCCCGCTGCCGGTCCGCCCACGGCCGAGCACGTCCCGCCCGGCCAGCGAATCGGGCAGGGTGTCGGCCTGGATTGGGAACGGCTCGGTGATGCCGGCGGCGTCGAGCGCGCGGACAAGCGGTTCACGCACGCCGAGCGCGGCGAAGGAGGGCGAATTCATCGGTGTGGCAGTGCCTTCGAAAGGTGCTGGTCGCGCAGCGGAAACACTGCTTTGCGAGGAGTTAGCGAAGTCTGGCGCTCGATGTGGCCGTGCCACATCCATGATCAACTTCTGGGTTCGCCCGAAGTCTACCCGGTGGGCGTTTCCGTCCCGTATGCGGGGAGGGGCGGCAATGCGGGCAGCGGCCGCGTCGACAGCCAGGCGTCCCAGAGCGGGCGCAGCGAGGCCACGCTGTAATGCCCTGCCAGGTCGGTGAATTCGTCGGTGGTGATCGATGCGTGACGATACCGCGTGGTCCATGCGCGCAGGAGATCGAAGAAGGTGGTATCACCGAGTGTGAGCCGCAACGCATGCAGTGTCAGTGCACCGCGCTTGTAGACCCGGTCGTCGAACATGTGGTCCGGTCCGGGGTCGGCGAGCAGGAGGTCCTGCGGGAGCCGAGCCAGATTGCGGTGCGCGGTGCGCGCCAGCTGGTCCGCGCTCGGCCCACCCGCCTCCTCCGACCAGATCCACTCCGCGTAACAGGCGAAGCCTTCGTGCAGCCAGATGTCGCGCCACCGCGCGATGGTCAGGCTGTTGCCGAACCACTGGTGGGCCAGCTCGTGCGCGACCAGCCGCTCGTAGCCGCGCCGCCCGTCGCAGTGATTCGCCCCGAAGACCGAAATACCCTGCGCCTCAATGGGAATCTCGAGATCATCATCGGTGACCACCACCGTGTACGCCTCGAACGGGTACGGCCCGAACTTCTCGGCGAAGACCTCCATCATGCGCGGCTGCCGCGCGAAGTCGTGCTCGAAGGCGGCGCGCAGCCGCGGCGGCAGCACCGCCTGCATGGGCACCGCGCCGCGCGGAGCGTCGACCCGCTGCTTGCGGTAGTGGCCGATCTGGATGGTGGCCAGGTAGGTGGACATCGGCTCGGGCTGCTCGTACACCCAGGTGGTCTGGCTGGCCTTGGTCTGCTTGCGCACCAGGGTGCCATTGGCCTGCGCGTAGTACGGCGAGTCGGTGGTGATCGAAATTCGGTAGCTGGCCTTGGAACTCGGGTGATCGTCACACGGGAACCAGGAGGCCGCGCCATTGGGCTGGCTGGCCACCAGCGCGCCTTCGGTGAGCTCCTCCCACCCGACCTCACCCCACCGGCCGCGCACCGGCCGGGGCGGGCCCGCGTACTGCACACTGAGCGCCAGCACCCCGCCCGCCGGAATCCGCTGCCGCGGCGTGATCACCAATTTGCCGCGCTGATGGGTGAACTTGGCGGGCTTGGTCCCGTTCACGAACACCTTGGACACCGCCAGCTCCTGGGACAGGTCCAGCGCGAACCGATCTCGCACCCCGGTGGTGACCGCCGTGATGTCTGCACGCCCGGCCAGCCGGTTACTCGTGACCTTGTACACCAGCTCGAGCTCGTAGCGGGAGACCCGGTAGCCGCGATTCCCGTTCTGCGGCAGGTAATCGTCGATGGGCTGGTCGAGCTGGTCGGGCATCAGCGGTCGCCCTCCGACCAGGGTGCGATGGGGTTGCCCCACCAGCGCGTGGACGGCGGCACACTGTCGCCGCGCATGACCAGCGACGCCGGTCCGATGGTCGCGCCCGCGCCGATCACGCTGGCAGGCAGGGCGACACAGTGCGGTCCGAGGGTGGCGCCCGCTCCGAGGGTGACGGTGTCCATGGCCATGATGCGGTCGTGGAACAGGTGGGTCTGCACCACGCAGCCGCGTTCCACGGTCGCGCCGTCACCGAGTGTCACCAGGTCAGCCTCCGGAAGCCAATAGGATTCGCACCATACCCCGCGGCCGATGGTGGCGCCGAGTCCACGCAACCAGACATTCAGCACGGGCGTCCCGGTCGCGGCGCGCGCGAACCACGGTGCGGCGACATGCTCCACGAAGGTGTCGGCGACCTCGTTGCGCCACACGAACGAGCTCCACAGCGGATGCTCCTCGGTGTGAATCCGGCCAACCAGCAGCCATTTCGCGAGTACCGACGCCGTACCGGCCACCGCGCCCGCCGCCAGCAGCACCACACCGCTGAGCAGTGCGGCGGGCAGGTGGCCGAGGGCCCGGGCCAGCCAGGCCAGGGCGAACAGCACGCCGAGGCCGATGGCGAAGGTCACGAACACCGGGATCAACCGGCAAGTTTCCACCACCGCGCGGGCCACTCGCAGACGGAACGGCGGATCGAAGGTACGTGCGGTGTCACCGGATTCGGCGGCGCGGCGCAGGCGGGTCGGCGGGCTGCCCAGCCACGAGGAACCGGCCTTCGCCTTCGATGGCGCGGCCGACAGCACGGCGACCAGGCCGTTCTTGGGCACCCGCCGCCCGGGCGCGGTCATGCCGGAGTTGCCGAGGAAGGCGCGCTTGCCGACCTTGGCCTCGCCGATACGCAGCCAGCCGCCGCCGAGTTCGTAACTGGCGACCATCGTGTCGTCGGCCAGGAAAGCGCCGTCGGCGACCACGGTGAACTTCGGCAGCAGCAGGACGGTCGAAACCTCCACGCGCTTGCCGACCTTCGCGCCCAGCAGGCGCAGCCACACCGGGGTCAGCAGGCTGGCGTAGAGCGGGAACAGGAAGGTGCGTGCGGAATCGAGCAGCCGTTCGGTGGCCCACGCCTGCCAGCCCTGGCGGCTGCGCACGGGATGATGGCCCTCGGTCAGCCCGATGCCGAGCAGCCGCACGGCCACGATGGTGACCGCCGCGTACACGGCCAGCACCAGCAGCATGGCCACCGGTAGGACGGCGAAGGCGCGCTCGAATCCGGCTGCCAGCGTCCGGGTGTCACGAATCCACCAGGCGATGAGCAGACCGCCGGTGCCCAGCGCAAAGATCGGCACCGAGGCCAGCACCATCGAGGTGATGCCGAAGATCGCCACCCAGTGCGCGGCCCGCGCGGGCGTCTCGTCGGGCCAGCGGTGCTGTGCCCGGCCGACTTTCACGGCGGGGGAGCCCGCCCACTCCTGTTCGGCCTTCACCTTGCCCGATACCGAGGAGCCGGGTGCGATCTCGGCATTGCGGCCGATCCTGGTGCCGGGCAGCAGGATCGAGCGGGCGCCGACCACCGCGCCCGGCCCGATCTCGATCGGCCCGATGTGCACGAGGTCGCCGTCGATCCAGAAGCCGGACAGGTCCACCTCGGGTTCGACGCTGCAGCCGTCGCCCAGTTCCAGCATGCCGGTGACCGGCGGCAGCGTGTGCAGGTCGACGCCCCGGCCCACCTTCGCGCCGAGCGCCCGCGCGAATGGCACCATCCACGGTGCGCCGGACAGGTTCTCGGCGCCGCTGGCCTCGGACAGTCGCACGGCCATCCACAGCCGCAGGTGCGCCCGCCCGCCACGCGGGTAGGTGCCCGCGCGCACGCCGCGCAGCAACAGCCGGGAACCGGCGACGCACAGCGCCATCCGGCCGGGCGGGGAGATGAAGAGCAGGAACGCCAGCAGCATCCACCACCACGACAGGTGCGGCAGCCACGGCAGCGAACCCGACCAGGCGGCGACATTGCCGACGATCGCCAGCCAGGTCAGCCATTGCAGGCCGGTCAGGGTGGTGAGTGGAATCGTTGCCAGCACCTGGAACAGCTGCGCCGACCGGGGGACCGGCCGGACCAGTCGCTCCTCGACCGCGGCGGTCGGCGCGAAGCCGTCCAGCAGAGCGGCCAGGGCGCCCAGCCGCGGATGGTCGTAGAGGTCCGCGACGGCGATGCGCGGCTGCCGATCCCGCAGCGCCGCCACCAGCTGGGCGGCCGCGAGCGAGCCGCCGCCCAGATCGAAGAAGTCGGCGTTCGGGTCGGTGACCTCCGCACCGAGAATCGAATCCCACAGTCCCGCGACCCACCGCTCGGTCTCGGACAGACCGCTCTCGGGGGTGGCGGCGATGGCCTTGGGCAGCGGCCAGAGGAGCGCATCGCGGTCGACCTTGCCGGAGGTGCGGGTCGGCAGTTCCCCGACCACGGCCAGTCGCGGCACCAGCGGGGCCGGAAGCTGTTCGGCGAGAATGTTTCTCGCGGCGGTGAGGTCGTAGCCGGCATCAGGTCCGGTCAGGTAGCCGACCAGGATCTTGTTGCCCGCCTTGGTGGTCCGGATCGCGGCCGCCGCGCCCGTCACACCCGGCAGATGCTGCAGCGCATTGTCGATCTCGCCGAGCTCGATGCGGCGGCCACCCAGTTTGATCTGATCGTCGGCCCGGCCCAGGAAGACCAGTCCCTCGCGATCGTTGCGCACCAGATCGCCACTGCGGTAGGCGCGTTCCCAGCCGACCGACGGCAGCGGCGCGTATTTCTCGGCGTCCTTGGCCGGATCGAGATAGCGCGCCAGCCCGACACCGCCGATGACCAGCTCACCGGATTCGCCCTCGCCCACCGGATCTCCGGTCGCGTCGACGACGGTCAGGTCCCAGCCGTCCAGCGGCAGCCCGATCCGGATGGGGAAGCCGCCGTCCAGCAGCGCCGCGCAGGCCACGACGGTGGCCTCGGTGGGGCCGTAGGTGTTCCACACCTCGCGCTCGGAATGCTGATTGCCCGCAAGCCGTTCGGCCAGCTCGGGCGGCACCGCCTCACCGCCGAAGATGAGCAGCCGCACGGGTTCGAGCGCCTCGGCGGGCCAGGTGGCCGCCAGCGTGGGCACGGTCGAGACGATGCTGATCTCCCTGCGGACCAGCCACGGCCCCAGATCGGCGCCGGTCCGCACCAGCGCGCGCGGGGCCGGGACCAGGCAGGCGCCATGCCGCCATGCCAGCCACATCTCCTCGCACGAGGCGTCGAAGGCGACCGACAGTCCGGCCAGCACGCGATCCCCGGGCCCGATCGGCGCGTTCTGCAGGAACAGCCGCGCCTCGGCATCCACGAACGCCGCGGCGTTGCGATGGGTCACCGCAACGCCTTTCGGTGTTCCGGTGGACCCGGAGGTGAAGATGATCCACGCGTCGTCGGCGGGCGTGGGCGCGGCGGTCGCCGTCACCCGGTCGCCGGATTCCCTTGCCACTCCGGTGGATTCGATCCCGGCCGTGGTCACGATGGCCGAGACCCGCGCCTCCCCGAACACCAGCCGGGCGCGTTCGTCGGGATCATCGGCGTCCACCGGCACGTACGCGGCTCCGGCGTGCAGGACCGCCAGGATCGTGATGTACAGCCCGCGCGTGCCGGACGGCATCCGCACCCCGACCCGGTCGCCTGCCCGCACCCCGGCCGCGGCCAGGCGCTCGACCTCGAGCGCGATCTCGGTGAGCAGCTCCGCGTATCCGAGTTCCACCTCACCGTCGTCGAGGGCGGGTGCGTCGGGGTACGCCGAGGCGGTGGCGGCGAGAATATCGACCAGCGTGCGGGCCTGCGGTGCGAGGGCGGCCCGCAGCATCGGGTTCGCGGCTATCTCGGTATCGGCCTGCTGTTGCGGCATTAGGTGCTGCCCACCTCTCGTGGAACCATCCGGCGCTTCTGCGTTGGTTGTTTCATACGAGAGTTACCGACAGGCAAACTGTGAGGCGGCCATTGGCCCACGGTACCGGTACGTCCTGGTCGTCCGGTGTTCACCTGGCGGCTATGCGTGGAACTGTGCGAAGAATTGCCAGGTCACGTCGGTGGCGTCGAACTGGTGGGTGACCTTGCCGACAATCAGCTGCGGCAGGTACTGCGGGCCGTCCGGCCAGGTGTGACCGCCCTCGGCGATCGAATAGAGCTGGACCTTGCCGCCGTTCGCGCAGTCGGAGGATCGGACGGTCACGGTGGTGCCGTCGTCGGTGCGCTGCGGGAGCGTGGTCGTGGTGGCCGCGTCGCAGGAGTTCTTCTCGCGCCACAGCTGCTGGGTGGCGTCGACCGAGAGCACCGGGCTCGAGCCCGCGCCGTGGTGGCCGGAGGTGACGCGCACGACACCACCGGCGTAGGGGACGATCGGGTCGGAGGTGCCGTGGATCTCCAGAACCGGCAGGGAATGGGTTGGGGCACAGTCGGATACGTCGGCCTGGGGGAGCGGGCCCGCTACCGGGGCGATGGCAGCCAGCTTCCCGGACAGGCGGCAGCCGAGGTCCTCGGTGAACATGCCGCCATTGGACATGCCGGTGGCGTAGACGCGGGCGGGGTCGACGGAGTCGTTCGCGATGATCCGGTCGATCACGGCCGCAACGAAACCCACATCGTCGATATTCGCGGCGCCGGCATTGGTGTCGTCGCCGCGGCCGTCGTTCCAGGACTTCTCGTAGCCGTTCGGGTAGACGGCGACGAAACCGTCGGCGTCGGAGGCCTTGTCGAAGCCGAAGGAACCGGCCATGTTCTCGGCATTGCCGCCGCCACCGTGGAAGGCGAGCACGGCGGGCAGCAGGCCCTGAGGTCGGTCGGCGGGGTAGTGGATGATGTATTGCCGCTGCAGTCCGCCGTATTCGAGGGTGACGGTGGTGTCGCCGGCGGCGCGGGCCTGCGGGTGCCCGCACCCGGCGGCCATGAAGGCGCTGGACAGCAGGATCGCTGCGGCGAATCTCGGTGCGTTCACCCGAGTGATCGTAGAGACGCAGCCTGAAGCTGAGCTGAAGCTTTGTGTCAGCTGAGAGCCCGGATGGCGGCCAGTGCCGTGGCGGCGACTTCGTGTGGCGGAGGGCCGATTTCGATGCTGAGAATATGCTCGTCGGGACCCGGCGCCTCCAGGGTGCCGAGCTGGGAATCGAGCAGGCCCGGCGGCATGAAATGGTCCATGCGCACGGTGAGACGGCGCTGCAACTCGTCCCGGGATCCCGTGAGATGCAGGAAGGTCAGCACCGTGTCGGGGTGCCCGGCGAGGCTGCGGCGCAGCACGTCCCGGTAGGAGCGCTTCAAGGCCGAACAGGTCACGACCGCCGAGCGGCCCGCCGTGAACTCGTCGGACATCCAGGTCGCGATGGCCTCCAGCCACGGCTCCCGATCGGCGTCGGTGAGGGCGTGGCCCGCGGCCATCTTCGCGATATTGGTGGGCGGGTGCAGGTCGTCGCCTTCGAGGAGATCCCAGCCCAGGCTGCTCACCAGCATGCCGGCGACCGTGGATTTCCCGGATCCGGAGACGCCCATGAGCACTGTGATCTGCGGTCGCGCGGGGGTTGCCATCGCTGCTCCTAGACGACCGCGCTGAGGGCAAGCACGCCCGCCAGCCCGGCCAGTGAGATCACGCATTCCATGAGGCTCCACGACTTCAGCGTCTGCGCGACGTCCAGGTGCAGATATTCCTTGACCATCCAGAACCCGGCGTCATTGACGTGCGACAGGAACAGCGAGCCCGACCCGATCGCCAGCACCATGAGCGAGACGTGGGAGGTGCTGAGCCCGGCCGCGACCGGAGCGAGAATGCCCGACGCCGTCACCGTCGCGACGGTGGCCGACCCGGTGGCGACGCGGATCAGCGCGGCCACGAACCAGGCCAGCAGCAGCACCGGCAGGCTACTGTCGCGAATCGCGTCGGCAATGGTGCCGGCGATGCCGGTGTCGACCAGCACCTGTTTGAAGCCGCCGCCCGCGCCGACGATCAACAGGATGCCGGCGACCGGCGGCAGCGCGCTGTTCATGGTGTCCGCCAAGGCGTCCCGCGTCATGCGGCCGCCACGGCCGAGCACGATCATGCCCACGATCAACGCGATACCCAGCGCGACGACCGGGGTGCCGAGCACATCCAGGACCTTCTTCACCTCGGACCCGGACTTCGGCGAGACCACGTCGAGGACCGCGCTGCCCAGCATCAGTACGACCGGCAGCAGGATGGTGGCCAGCGTGGCGGCGAAGCTCGGCCGCGGCCCCTTCTCCTCGGCGGGTTGCCCGGCGTGCTCACCGGTCGAGAACAGTTCCGGCACCGGCACATTCACCCACCGCGCGGCCAGCTTGCCGAACAGCGGCCCCGCGATGATCACCGACGGCACCGCCACCAGCACACCCAGACCCAGCGTCAGTCCGAGATCGGCCTCGAGCGCCGCCACCGCGACCAGCGGACCCGGGTGCGGCGGCACCAGGCCGTGCATGGCCGACAGGCCCGCCAGCGCCGGAATCGCCACCGCCATCAAGGGAAGTCGCGACCGGTTGGCGACCAACAGGATGATCGGCATCAGTAGCACCACGCCGATCTCGAAGAACATGGGCAGGCCGATGATCGCGCCCACCAGGCCCATCACCCACGGCAGCGCCCGCGGCCCGGCCCGGTTCACCAGGGTGTCGACCACCTGATCCGCGCCGCCGGAATCGGCGAGCAGCTTGCCGAACATGGCGCCGAAGCCGATCAGGATGCCGACGCTGCCCATGGTCGAGCCGAAGCCCTTGACGAAGGAGGCCACGGTGTCGGCCGCGCCCAGCCGGGCGATGAGCCCGACCGCGACCGCGCCGATGGCCAGCGCCAGGAACGGATGCATTTTCAGCCAGGTGATCAGGCCGACGATGAGCGCGACACCGAGCACGGCCGCGGTGATGAGCTGGGCGCTACCGGTATGCCGGGTGGCCGCGTCGGCCAGGTTCGCGATAGCGAGGGGTTCGAGGTTGGGCATAACGCTTCTTCGAGTCGGGTGGAGTGATCCAGGGCACAGGGATCCAATATGGAGGACTATATCAAGCATCTGCTCAAATAAGTACTACGTATTCAACCTTGGATGCCGATAGATATGCCTCGGATGTGTGACACTGAAGCCATGGTCGACCGCGCCGAGTTCTTGCCCCTGCACGAATCGGTGCTGGATCGGCTCGGCGCCGACATCGCCTCCGGCGGCATCGCGCCCGGCACGCGCATCTCCTCCGACGAGATCGCCACCCGCTTCGACGTCTCGCGCACTGTCGCCCGCGAGGTCGTGCGCGTGCTGGAATCCCTGGGCATGGTCAGCATCCGGCGGCGCGCGGGCATCACCGTCCTGGACCCCGCGCACTGGCATGCGCTCGACCCCAAACTGATCCGCTGGCAGCTCGCCGGCCCCCACCGCTTCGCCCAGCTGGGCTGGCTGGCCGAACTCCGTTCCGGCATCGAACCACTGGCCGCCCGCGCGGCCGCCACGCACGCGACACCGGACCAGTGCGCGGCCCTGACCGCGGCGGTCATGGGTATGTCGGCCACGGCCCGCGCCGCCAACACCGCCGCCTACCTCGACCACGACATCGCGTTCCACGCCACCCTGCTGGCCGCGTCCGGCAATCCGCTGCTGCAGGTCTTCGCCCCGATCATTCGCGAAGTCCTCACCGGCAGAACCGAACACGAGCTCATGCCGGCACAGGCCAATCCGCAGGCCCTGCAGCTGCACGCCGCCGTCGCCGCCGCGATCCAGTCCGGTGACGGACCCGGCGCCGAATCCGCCATGCGCGAGATCGTGTCCGAATCCGCCACCGCGATCGCCTGCCTGCGGCCGACGACGCCCGAATAGCGCTGCCGCTAGGGCACGATCAGATACCACTCCGCCCACGGGCCCTGTAGCGGCCAGCTGTTGGCGAACAGCTTGGCCAGTCCCATCCCGACCCACAGGTCGACCGTCTGGGTTTCACCCGGACCGGCACCGGTGCGGACATACACGTCCCGCGATCCGCCGCCCGCGGACCCCAGCCAGCCCAGCACGATGTGATTGCCGCACGGCCCACCCAGATACCCCAGCGGTGTCACGTGCGCGGTCACATGGCCGGGCATGCCGTGCGTGGCCTCCAGACCCACCGCGATCTGCCCCGCACAGAAATTCGCGTCCCCGAAGGTGAACACCGTGGCGCCGAACGGCGCCCACTGCGGCAGCCAATCCGCCTGCGCCGGGGCCGCGCCCACCCCGCCGACGCCCAATGCGAGCCCGGCGGCCGCGATCACCCCCGCCAGCATCCGTACAATCCTCATTATCGGATGTCCTTTCTGCCGGTCGAATTCCACGACCGCACAGCCCGTCTCCCATCATCCGGCCCGAGACGACCCCCGACGACTCGCCTCGTTGCGCGCGGAAGCCGTTCCTCTCCAGCCTATCCAATCCGCACACCGCGTTGACCCCGTTTCATGCAGGATGCCGGGCCGCGGAACCGGTTGGGGCGGGCGGCGGACTCGGCCCCGGGTGCCCGGTATTGTCTGCGGTGCACGTGGATCGGGAGGATTTGGTTGGCTGAGCAGCTCCGAACCGGCGTGGTCTTCGCCGGATATCGGGTCGAGCGACTACTGGGCGCCGGTGGGATGGGCGAGGTATATCTGGCCCACGATCGGGACCTACCCAGGTTCGTCGCATTGAAGCTGCTCAATCGCGTGGCCAGCGATGACGACGAGACCCGGCAGCGTTTCCTGCGGGAGGCGAACATCATTGCCCGGCTGTCGCATCCGAACATCGTCACCATCTACGCCCGCGGCGAGGAACAGGGACGCTTGTGGCTGGCCATGGCCTACGTCGACGGCTCCGATCTGGCCGCCGAACTGCTGGACGGGCCCCTGGAGCCCGAGCGCGCCGCCGCCATTACCGCTGACCTGGCCCGCGCCCTGGACTACGCGCACGAGGCGGGCGTGCTGCACCGCGACGTCAAGCCCGCCAATGTCCTGCTGACCGCTCAGCCGCGAGAGTGGGCGCTGCTCACCGACTTCGGCATCGCCGAGTCCCGGCACGAGGCGCGCGGTATCACCGAGAACGGCGAGGTGGTGGCCAGTTTCCACTACACCGCGCCGGAGCGTTTCCACGGCGAGGCCCGGGTCGACCGCCGCGCCGACGTCTACTCCCTCGGCTGCACGCTGTTCGAAATGCTCACCGGTGCACCGCCGTTTGGCGACTCGGATCTGCCGCGGCTGATCTACCGGCACGTCCGGGCCCCGGTGCCCTCACTGCGGGAACGGAATCCGGCGCTGCCCGCCGCCCTGGATCCGGTGCTGGCCCGGGCGATGGCGAAGAATCCCCGGGCCCGATTCGCCACCTGCACCGAGCTGTCGGTCGCGGTGAGCGAGGCGATCGCCGGCGCGCGGCCCCGGACACCGGCGCCGCCGCCTCGGGAGACGCACAGCCACAAGGCGATTCCACCGAGTCGCCAGTGGACCCGCTCGCGCACCCTGCTGGTGTTCCTGGCGGTGGCGCTGCTGGCCGGCGCCGCGGCCGCGGCGGTCGGAATCCTGACGACGCTCGCCGATTCCAGCCCGCACAGCGCGGCCGGGGCCTCGACCAGCTCGACGGCGGCAGTACCCACTCGCCGCAGTATGAGCGCCGTCCCCACTTCGATCAGTACGTCCGCGGGCGCGGCCGCGGACGGGTGCCAGTCCCGCCGCACCCCCGACGGGGTGACCGGCACGGATCCGGGCGGCATCGCCAGCGGCCCCGACGCCGTCCTCGCCTTCGAGTACGCCTACTACGTACTCCGCTCCGGCAGCGTCGCACGGGAATTCGTGGCCGAGGACGCGGCGAATGTCGCGGACGCCGCCAAGATCCAGAGCGGCATCGACTCCCTGCCCGTCGGCACCCGCTATTGCGTACAGGTCAGCCGGATCGCCGCCGCCGACGACGACCACTGGGCGGTGAAGGTCGCCCAGCAGCGTCCCGGCGAACTTCAGGACGTCTTCACCCAGACCGTCACCACCCGCACGGTCGGCAGTCGCACCCTCATCACCTCCATCGTCGAGGAGTAGTACTGGCAGTTGCCGTTTCACAAAAGGGGTGGGTGTGCTGCGAGGCTGCTAGGGTGCGAAGCGTTGACTCGACGGGGACGACCCGGTGGGTCCGGTGAAAGTCGTTCGTCGGTAGGGAGTTTCGGACTTGGAGTCGACAGGATCGTGGAGCGGGGTCTCGGGGGCCGGGGGATGCCCGGTGCGGGGAGGGTCGCCGGTCGCGGTGGAAGAGCTCCGGATTCTGTTGGGGTCACCGGAATTCGCGGCCGATCCGCACCGCGCGTACCGCGAGATGCGCCGGCAGCACGGCTCCATGGTGCCCATCGAACTGGCGCCCGGGGTGCCCGCGACGCTGGTGGTGAACTATCGGACAGCGCTGCGAATCCTCAATGATCCCGAGCACTTTCCGGCCGATCCACGGGTCTGGCAGGAGAGCATCCCCGAGGATTCGCCCATCCGGCCGATGATGCAGTGGTACCCGAACGCGCTGCGCAACGCGGGCGCCGAGCACACCCGCTACCGGCAGACCTACACCGCCGGTATCGACGGGATCGACCTGCACGCCGTGCATTCCACGGTCGAGGAGATCGCGGGCCGGCTCATCGCGGGCCTGGCCGCCGAGGGCGGCGCCGACCTGGTGTCGCAGTACGCGCTGCCGCTGGTGTTCGAGGTGCTCAACCAATTGGTCGGGTGCCCAGCGGATATCGGCCAGCGGGTGGCCACCGGCATGGCCGCGCTGTTCGACACCGTGAATGCCGCCTGGGGCATGCAGACCCTGGCCGAGGCGCTCATGGAGCTCATCGCCATGCGCCGCGCCGAGCCCGGCGACGACGTCACCTCGCGCATGGCCCACCACCCGGCCGCGCTGAACGACGAGGAGATACTGTACCAGCTGGTCAGCTTCTACGGCGCGGGCCTCGAGCCCATGCAGAACCTGATCAGTAACACCCTGCTGCTCATGCTCACCGACGACCGTTTCGGCGGAGACATGCTGGGCGGCAGCCTCTCCACCCGCGACGCGCTCGACGAGGTGCTCTTCAACGACCCGCCGATGGCCAACTTCTCCATCAGCTACCCGCGCCAGCCCATCCTCATCGATACCACCTGGCTGCCCGCCCACCAGCCGGTCCTGATCAGCCTCACCGCCTGCAACAACGATCCCGAGATCGCGGGCGGCGACCGCACCGGCAACCGATCGCACCTGGCCTGGAGCGCGGGCCCGCACGCCTGCCCCGCCCGATCGGTGGCCTACCTGGTCGCGCAGACCGCCATCGACGAGCTGCTGGACGCGGTGCCGGACCTCACGCTGGCCGTCCCGAAACACGACATCTCCTGGCGACCCGGTCCGTTCCACCGCGCCATGGTGGCACTGCCGGTCGAATTCCCGATCAGTCCCGCGCCGCGCGCGGTGTAAGGAGCGCTCCATGTCCCTGAGCCCGATCGTGCTGGATGTCACCGGCACCGACATCCAGGGCGAATCCGCCCGGATTCGCGAGCAGGGCCCCATCACGCTGGTCGAGCTGCCCGGCGGCGTGACGGCGTGGTCGGTCACCGACCAGGCCGTGCTCAAGACCCTGCTGGCCGATGCCCGCGTCTCGAAGGATCCGCGCCAGCACTGGTCCGCGTTCATCGACGGCGAGATCACCGAGGCCTGGCCGCTGCTGCCCTGGGTGGCGGTGGAGAACATGTTCACCGCGTACGGCGCCGACCACCGCCGACTGCGAAAGCTGGTGTCCCCGGCCTTCACTCACCGCCGCACCACCGCCATGCGCGAGCGCATCGAGGTCATCGTCACCGAGCTGCTCGACGAGCTGGCCGCGCTCCCGGCGGGCTCGGTCGCAGACCTGCGCTCGCTCTACGCCTACCCGGTGCCGATCCGCGTGATCAGCGGCCTCATGGGGGTGCCCGAGCACCTCGACGCCGCGATCCACAAGTGCGTCGACGGCTTCTTCGACGGGTCCCTGACCGCCGAGGAGTCCATGGCCAACTTCCTCGAAATGTACGAGCGGGTGGGCGAACTCGTCGCCTACCGCCGCGACAACCCGGGCGACGACATCACCAGCGCCATGATCGCCGCCCGCGACGACGAGGACGGCTCGCAGCTGGCCGACAAGGAACTCGTCGAAACCCTCATGCTCGTCATCAATGCCGGGCACGAGACCACCGTGAATCTGCTCGACCAGGCCATCGTCGCCCTGCTCACCCACCCGGAGCAGCTGGCCGCGGTCGTCGCCGAGCAGGCGTCGTGGAACGACGTCATCGAGGAGACCCTGCGCTACCAGTCGCCGGTGGCGCACCTGCCGCTGCGATACGCGGTGGAGGACATCGAGATCGACGGCTTCACCATCCCCAAGGGCGAGGCCATCCTTGCCTCCTACGCCGGCGCCAGCCGCGACCCGCGGGTCCACGGTGCGACCGCCGACAGCTTCGACGTCCTCCGTGACACCAAGGAACAGCACGTCGCCTTCGGTCACGGCGCCCACCACTGCCTGGGCGCCCCACTGGCCCGGCTGGAGGCCGCCATCGCGTTGCCCGCCCTGTTCGAGCGCTTCCCGAACCTCCGGCTGGCCACGGACGCAACGGAATTGACCCCGCTGGGCAGCTTCATCTCCAACGGGCACACCAGCCTGCCGGTGCGGTTGGGCGGCGAGTAGTCACCACCGTCGCGGGCCGGGTTCGTGCCCGGCCCGCGAACGCGGCTCCGCCTCGGGCCTCGAGGGTGAATCAGCCTGCGGCGACGGGTGGACGCACGGTGCCGAATCCGGTGGCCTGCTCGAAGGCGTGCCCGACCTCCAGGACCAGGCGGTCGGCGCGATGCGGGCCGACGATCTGCAAGCCCACCGGCAGCCAGGCGGTGGTGAATCCGGCGGGCACCGACAGGGCCGGACACCCGGTGGCACTGACGAAATACGCCGACCGCATCCAATCCAGATAGGTGTGCATCGGCTCGCCGTCCACCGTGTCCGGATACTCGAGCTCAATATCGAACGGCGGTACCTGGCTCACCGGCAGCAGCAGCACGTCATAGCGCTCGAAGAACTCCCGCATCCGATGGAACAGCATCGTATGCAGCACTTCGGCTTCGGCGATGTCGCGCCCGCTCAACGCCAGCCCCTGCTCGATATTCCACACCAGTGACGGCTTGACCCGATCGCGGTGCGCCAGTACCGGTTCCAGCGCCAGCGCGAACAGCCACGCGCGCAGCGTCCGGAAAACCTGTTCTGCCCCCGACAGATCCGGGCAGTCCTCGGTCACGACCGCACCGAGCTCGGAGAACACCCGGACCGCCGGTTCGAGCACCTCCCGCACCGCCCGATCGACCGGCACCGCGCCGCCCAGATCCGGCGACCACGCCACCCGCAGCCCGCGCAGGTCCCGGTCCAGGGATCCGGCGAAGATCGACCCGGGCTCGGTGATCGTGAGGGGACTGCGCGGATCCGGGCCCGCCAGCACCGACAGCAGCAGCGCCGCATCGGCCACCGTGCGTGCCATCGGCCCCTGCACCGTCAGCGTTCCCCACGCGTACGGATCCGGCCAGGTCGGCACCCGGCCCGGCGACGGACGGAAGCCCACCACATTGCAGAACGATGCCGGATTGCGCAGCGACCCGCCCATATCGCTGCCGTCGGCCAGCGGCTGCAGACCGCACGCCAGCGCCGCCGCGGCGCCGCCGCTGCTGCCGCCCGCCGACTTGCCGAGATCGTAGGGATTGCGAGTGGCACCGAAGATCGGATTCACGGTGTGCGAGCCGGCCCCGAACTCCGGCACATTGGTCTTGCCCACGGTGATGACCCCGGCCGCGTGCAGCCGCTCGATCAGCAGCTCGTCGCGCTCGGGGATCTGCTGCGCCAGCAGCGGGCTGCCGTAGGTGGTACGGATGCCCGCGGTGTCGTGGGTATCCTTGTGCGCCATCGGAATTCCGTGCAGGGGGCCTGGTTCGGTCCCGGCGGCCACCCGCTGGTCGGCGGCGCGGGCGGCGTCGAGCGCCTGCTCGCCTACCAGGGTGACGATGGCATTGACCTTGGGATTGATCCGCTCGATCCGATCCAGGTGGGCGCGCACCACCTCCACGGCCGAGACCTGGCGGGCGCGCAGCCAGCCGGCCAGCTCCCGTGCGGACGCGTAACAGATATCGGAATCCACCGGCGCTCCTCATGATCCGGATGCGATTGCCTCGGCTCCCATAGTGACGCCCGCAGCCCGAATCCTCGACCCCTGTCGCGCATCCGCACACTCGGCTCGATGGCCGCCGCGCGTTTGCGGGGTGGATGCGGGACTTGTCGCGCGATGCGGTTCTCCCGCCAGTCGGGGGCCGGGGGTTGGACGATGGAGCTCAGGCGCGATACTGGGCCCTGCGTCTTTCCACGTGTGTTCAGCGATCCAGATCCGTCACACAGGAGGAACGAAAACATGGTCATCATTCGGAATCGGCACCGCTCGACCGCCACCGCCGCTGTCGTCGCGGCCCTGGGCGCGGGGGTGCTGCTCGCCGCGGCGCCCGCGCTGGCCGCCAACTCCATCACGGTCGAATCGGCGGGAGCCTCGTCGATCGACATCGATTACACCTGCGAGGCGTCTGCGGGCGTCGTCGGCATCCTGGCCATGGTCGGCGATCCGAACGCGGACCGGCCGGCCGCCACCGGCGCGCAGGACTCGTTCACCTGCGACGGCTCCCAGCGTGCCGCGACCATCGCGCTCACCGCGGTGGCGGGGGAGGCGCCGCTGGTATCGGGTGCCCCCGTTCAGGTCCGGGTCGCGCTGGTCGATCAGAGCCAGACCGTCGTCTCCGGGACCGCGAGGTTGCTCACTCTCAGCTGAGCCTTCGGTGCGCAAGCTGTTTTCTGCCCGAAAACATTCGGAAACCTGCCGTTAGAAAGCGGCTGCCAGACTCGCCGCCGCGCGCCCGACGAGCATCCCGTCGGGCCGCGGACGGCCGTCGCCGTCGAGCAGAACAGACGGCAGTCGCCGTCGAGCAGAACAGACGGCGTCGCCGTCGAGCAGAACAGACGGCGTCGCCGTCGAGCAGAACAGACGGCAGTCGCCGTCGAGCAGAACAGTCGCCCGGTCGTGCGCGCCGGCGGCACGCGAGAACCAGGACCCGGACGTGCGATACCGCTCGATCATGTGCTGCATGGCAGTAATGGCTGCGGCGGGGCTCGTCGCGCTGTCCTCGACGCCCTTCGATCCGGCGGCGCGCGCCCAACCGAATGTGATGACGCCCGCCGACCCGGGGACCGCGCCGGCGGCACCGGACGGTTCGGCCATTGTCGGCACCCGGCACGTCGACGACCGGCACCTCGAAATCACCGTGCATTCCGCCGCCATGAACCTCGACCTTCCGGTGGATGTGCAGCTGCCCGCCGACCGGTCCGCGTCCCGCCCGGTGCTCTACATGCTCAGCGGCGGCAGCGGCGGCAAGGGCGCGGCCTCCTGGGATCGCCGCACCAATGCCTTCGACTTCCTGGCCGACAAGGACGTCAATGTCGTGCAGCCCATCGGCGGCGCGGCCTCCTATTACGCGGACTGGCGGCAGCCGGACCCGCGGCTGGGCGTCATGAAGTGGACGACCTATCTCACCGAGGAGCTGCCACCGCTCATCGATGCCGCGCTGGGCACGAATGGCGTGAACGGCCTTGTCGGAGTATCGATGTCGGGGACGTCGGTCCTGCAGCTGCCGATCGCCAAACCGGGCCTGTACCGGTCGGTGGCGGCCTTCAGCGGCTGTGCGCGGATCGCCGATCCGGTGGGAGAGATGTATGTCCGGATCACGGTCGGGTTCGGCGGCGGCGACGCCGGCAATATGTACGGCCCGCCCGGTGACCCGATGTGGGCGGCCAACGACCCCTACCTGCACGCCGAGGCACTGCGCGGGCTCGACCTGTACCTGTCCAGCGGCAATGGCATGCCCGGGCCGCACGACAAGGCCGGCGACCGCCACTTCGCCGGTGCCGGAGACAGTCTCGCGAACCAGATCCTGGTGGGCGGCATCCTCGAGGCCGCCGTCGACCAGTGCACGCACGCCATGGCCGATCGGCTCGCGGACCTGGGTATCCCGGCGACCGTGGAACTGCACCCCTACGGCACCCACTCCTGGGGTTACTGGGACGACGAGCTGCCCGCCTCCTGGCCGGTGCTGGCCCACGGGCTCGGTTTGTAGCGCCGGCCGTTCAATCCTGTTCCGGCGGTAGCTGTTCCAGCGCCCATCGGGCCCAGTCCCGGTTCATGGCGGTGGCCCGGGCGCCGTATTCCAGCGCGAGGTGGCCGTAATGCGACAGGTTACTGTCGGTCCAGTCGATGTTCTGCTCGAGTTCGCCCAGTTCGGCGTGGGCATGTTCGGCGCGTTCCGCGATGCCCGCCAGATAGGCGCGGGCCTGCCCGGGCGGCAGGATGCCGAGGAAGAACACGCGCAACAGCGTGTCATTGCGCGTCACTTGTTTCGGCTGGGTGGTCGTGAGCCAGGTGCGCAGGTCGTCGAGCCCGGGGTCGGTGATGGTGTATTCCTTGCGGCCGCGCGGTCCTTCGTCGCTGACGGCGATGAGTCCGGTGTCGGCGAGTTTGGTGAGCTCGGTATAGATCTGGCTCTGCGTCGCGGGCCAGACATTGGCCAGCGAGTGCTTGAAGGTCCGCAGCAGGTCGTAGCCGCTGGCGGGACCGTCGGACAGCAGCCCGAGCAGGGCGTACCGGAGACTCATGCCCACATCTTACATTCCAGTATTGACATGTCGAGCCTGGAGGCTCAGGCTTGGACATGTCAGAACTGGAATGTCGCGACATCGAGGAGCTCCGCTCCTCTGGCAGGCAGGTATCGAACATGACCACACCTCCCCACCTCTCCGGCAACTACGCACCCGTCGCCGACGAGCTCACCACCCACGACCTACCCTGCACCGGAACGATTCCCGAGGAACTCACCGGCTGGTACCTGCGCAACGGTCCCAACCCGCACGCGGCGGCCTCCAAACACTGGTTCCTCGGTGACGGCATGGTGCACGGCGTGCGGATCGAAGGCGGGCGCGCGGTGTCCTATCGCAATCGGTGGGTACGCACCAGCACCTTCACCGACGGGGTCCGGGGCATGGACGCGCAGGGCCGGCGGGATTTCACTGCGGGCGTGGCGAATACGCACGTCATCCGGCACGCCGGACGCACGTTCGCGCTCGTGGAATCCTCGTTTCCCTACGAATTGACCTGCGATCTGGACACTCTGGGACCGCACGATTTCGACGGCAAGCTCACCACCGCCATGACCGCGCACCCGAAGACCTGCCCGGTCACGGGGGAGTTGCACTTCTTCGGCTACGACTTCGCCGAGCCCTACCTGACCTATCATCGCGCCGACGCGGCCGGCACGCTCGACGTCAGCCGCGGGATCGATGTCCCGGCCGCGACCATGCACCACGACTTCGCGCTCACCGCGAACCACGTCGTATTCATGGACCTGCCGGTGGTTTTCGATCTGCCGACCGCCATGGCCGGTACCGGCATGCCGTTCCGTTGGAACGACGACTACCAGGCGCGCCTCGGCGTGCTGCGCCGCGACGACCCGCACGGTGACGTGCGCTGGTTCGCCATCGAACCCTGCTACGTCTTCCACACCCTCAACGCGCACGAGGAGGACGGCCGGATCGTGCTGCACGCCATGCGCTATCCGAGCATGTGGCGCACCGAATCCCGCGACTTCGACGAGGGCGCGACACTGTGGCGCTGGACCATCGACCTCGCCACCGGGGCGGTCCGCGAGGAGCAACTCGACGACCGCGTCGCCGAGTTCCCGCGCATCGACGACCGCCTCGCGGGCCTGAATGCCCGCCACGGCCACGTGTCGGTCTCCGACGGCGGCACCGGCGCGCTGCTGCGCTACGACCTCCACACCGGCTCGAGCACCGCCCACACCTTCGGCCCCGGCCGCCTCCCCGCCGAGGCCGCCTTCGCCCCGGCCGACGAAACCCCTGGCGGCGCAGGCTATCTCATGACCTACGTCTACGACTCCGCCGAGGATCGCAGCGATCTGGTCATCCTCGACGCCACCGACCCGGCGGCCTCACCGGTCGCCGCCATCCACCTGCCCCGCCGCATCCCGTACGGCTTCCACGGCAACTGGCTGCCCGACCACTGAGACGCGGGAGCAGCCGAGCCACCGCCTCCTGCCGGTTCCCGGCCCGGCCCGCTGGAGGACAACCTCGGGCGCTCTGGTGACGCGGATCGGCGTATCGATCCGAGAGCGCGGCGAGGGTGTCCGGGATCTCGACGGTGCCGTCGACCGTTCGGGGACGCGATCTGCGGGGGGAGCCATCGGGAATGCGAGTCCTGCGGCTGTGGCGAGCACGCCTCGCCGCACTGCGGGTTCGAGCATCACAACCATCCGAGCGAGCCGAAGACGATCAGGGCGAGTACGTCGATCCCCAGAATCGCACCTACGGCAATGGCTTTCGCCCGCACCGTCTTCAGGTCGTGGACGTAGAAGCAGGCGACGAAGAACGGCACGTATCCGAACAGCCAGATGAGATACGGGAAGCCCGCGTGCCACCAGGACCAATCCCAGGTCAGCACACCCGCCTTGTTCAGCAGCACCTCCACGCCGACCGCGGCCGCAGAGTTCGCCGCGATCAGGACCGGCCGGTTGGGCACGCCCAGGATGCGAACTTCCTTGGGCGGCAGCATCTTCGCCGCGGCGACACCCATGATGGCGAACATGAAGCAGATCTCGATATTGAGGCCGATGAGGATCTGATACGCCGTGGGCCCGGTCGCGCCCCACACCGGCGCCCGCCCGGTGGCGTGGAAGACCAGCGAGTTCCAGATCTCGTTGAACCAGTCCATGCCCCACAGGGCCAGCCCCGCGAACAGCACATTCCAATTCCGTCGTTCGACCTCGGTCGCATAGACGTAGATGACGACCAGCAGCAGCGGAATCACGTACCACTTGAACTGACTGCTGTCACGCAACAGCTCGAGCGCGGCCCGCGCGTGATCGGTCATCGCCGAACCCTCCTCGTCACCGTTGAGCCTGGCGAGTGTGTGACAAATCAACGTCAAATGTCAACATGTAAGCCGGAATTGCCGGTGCCGCGATCGGTCTCTTGACCAAGGCGGCGGTCCGGTTCGCGCTCGCGGGCACCGCGGTCGGTGTCGCGTGTGACGGCTGCCCGCGACCGGCCGAGCTGTGCGAGCGGGCGGCCGCTATTACGTGTGCCCGATCTGCCTCGACGCCGAGCAGCTCGACGCCGCCGCATTCGCCGGCAATGCCGAACTCCCGGGCGCCATCCCGATGTGGCAGTGGATCGGTGACGATCCGGCCGTCACCTTCAGCCACCGAGATCGCAGCATTCAAGAACCGGCCGGTGTGTCCGTACTATTTTCCGGCCGTCGGGCAGATGTCCTTTATTGCCAGGCCGACCAATTTGGCCGCATCGTCGTGCGAGAGGTGAATGCCCGTGGTCGTGGATTCGTCCAGCGCTTGCCGATAGAGATCATTGGCCTCGTCGGCCTTGTTCGCGCCATTGTTCAGGTCGGTGCAGACACCGGTCGCCAGTGGGTAAATCGCGGCGGTTGATTCGGAACCTGCCTGGAGGTTCACGTCCATCTTCACATTCGGGTCGTTCGAAATGACCTTGGCAGCCGCGGCATCGTGCAGGAACTGTGCTTCGGTGGTGAGCCCCGACGTCGAGGACGATGTGGACGATCCGCCGAACACGGCATTCAGGACGGCGATATTCGCCACGGCGCGCACCCGCTGTCCCGCCTGGCGATGTGCCTCGCGAGCGGCACCCGTCGGGATTGCCCGCCACGCGCCGACCGGCTCCCGGGTCGGACCCATGTCCGACCGCACTCCTGATCGCCGGTTTCGGGCGTGGCGGGCCGCCGGGAGTGTGACCGCCGTTACCCGGCGCCCGGCCTCCGGTAGCGAGAGATGTGCTCGATTCGGTCCCAGGCAGCTGGCCCCGGTAAAATCGGTGGTTCTTGTGTGCCGCGATGGCGCACACTCGTCCAGTTAACTACCGGCAACCGCCTGTACCTGAGGAGACGCTTGTGATCACCGCGACCGACCTGGAGGTCCGGGCCGGAGTCCGCACCCTGCTGACGGCGCCGGGGTCGGCACTGCGGGTGCAGGCCGGGGATCGGATCGGGCTGGTGGGGCGCAATGGTGCCGGGAAGACCACCACTCTGCGCATTCTCGCCGGTGAGGGCGAACCCTACGCGGGCAAGGTCATCCGTTCTGGCGAAATCGGCTATTTGCCCCAGGATCCGCGCGAGGGCAACCTCGATGTGCTCGCCAAGGATCGCGTGCTGTCGGCGCGCGGGCTCGACGCCCTGCTGCGCGATATGGAGAAGCAGCAGGCGCTCATGGCCGAGGTCGCCGACGACGCCGAACGCGAGAAGGCCATCCGCAAGTACGGCCGGCTCGAGGAGCGCTTCTCTGCCCTCGGCGGCTACGTGGCCGAGAGCGAGGCCGCCCGCATCTGCCACAGCCTGGGCCTGCCCGACCGGGTGCTGAACCAGCAGCTGCGCACCCTCTCCGGTGGTCAGCGCCGCCGAATCGAGTTGGCACGCATCCTGTTCAGCGCCTCCGACGGCAGCGGCGGCAAGTCCGACACCACGCTGCTGCTGGACGAGCCCACCAACCACCTCGACGCCGACTCCATCACCTGGCTGCGCAGCTTCCTGCAGAATCACGACGGGGGCCTCATCGTCATCTCCCACGATGTCGAGCTGCTCGGCGACGTGGTCAACAAGGTGTGGTTCCTCGACGCCGTGCGCGGCGAGGCCGACATCTACAGCATGGGCTGGAAGAAGTACCTCGACGCCCGCGCCACCGACGAGCAGCGGCGCGTCCGTGAGCGCGCGAATGCCGAGAAGAAGGCGTCGGCGCTCAAGCAGCAGGCCGCCAAGCTCGGCGCGAAGGCCACCAAAGCCGCTGCGGCACACCAGATGGTCAAGCGCGCCGAGCGCATGCTGGCCGAGGCCGACGAGATCCGGGTGGCCGACAAGGTGGCGCGCATCAAGTTCCCCGAACCGGCGCCCTGTGGCAAGACGCCACTGATGGCCACGAACCTGACCAAGCTCTACGGGTCGCTGGAGATCTTCACCGGCGTGAACCTGGCCATCGACCGTGGCAGCCGGGTGGTGATCCTCGGCCTCAACGGTGCGGGCAAGACCACCATGCTCCGGCTGCTGGCCGGGGTGGAGACCCTGACTGCCGGGCAGATCGAGCCCGGACGCGGCTTGAAGGTCGGATATTTTGCCCAGGAGCACGACACTCTGGACGATCAGGCCACGGTCTGGGAGAACATCCGCCATGCCGCACCCGATGCGGGCGAACAGGATCTGCGCGGTCTGCTGGGCGCGTTCATGTTCTCCGGGCCGCAGCTCGAGCAGCCCGCCGGCACCCTGTCCGGTGGTGAGAAGACCCGTCTGGCACTGGCCGGTCTGGTCTCCTCGGCCGCGAATGTCCTTCTGCTGGACGAACCTACGAACAACCTGGACCCCGTCTCGCGTGAACAGGTCCTCGACGCGCTGCGCAGTTACGCGGGCGCGGTCGTGCTGGTGACCCACGACCCGGGTGCGGCCGAAGCGCTCAACCCCGAGCGGGTCATCATGCTCCCCGACGGCACCGAGGATCACTGGTCGCAGGACTACCTGGAACTGATCCAGCTGGCGTGAGAATGCGCCTCCCGCACGGAAAAACACGTGGTCGGCGAAAGTCGGTGACTCACATCACAGCGTTTCGTTGATCACAGGCATCCGAGTCTCTAACCTGGAATGAGGCGCCCACGGCGACTCGGAGGAAGCCATGAGTGACAGGCCCGCACAGGGTAAAGCCGTATTGGGTAAAGGCACGCGCGTCACCGGGAAATCCCGCGATCGCCTGCAATCCCAGTTGAAGAAGCAGTACGAGGCCGGAGCCAGCATCCGGTCCCTGGCCCGGGAGACCGGGCGGTCGTACGGCTTCATCCACAACGTGCTCGTGGAGTCGCATGTGCAACTCCGCAGCCGGGGCGGTGCGAACCGCCGCAAGGCCGCCAAGGCCGGCAAGTAGCGTCTTTCCCCTTCCGGGAGTGGATTGCGGGTTCTCGACCGGCGAAAGCCGGTCGACGACTTGCGATTTCGGACGGCCAGCGGCGAATTCGGGCGATACCGTGCGAATTCGGGCGATGCGGTGCGATGTTCGACGATTCGCGATGGCGTGCGGCCGCTAGCGGATCACCGTCCCGTCGCCGAGGACCAGTAGGTTTGCGAGGCTCTGGAAAATCGGCAGACCGGTCTTGATTTCGAGATAGGCAAACTGCCCCTGGGGGTTCACCTCCAGGAAGTAGAACTCGCCGTCGAGACCCACCCGCAGGTCGAGCACGCCGAAGGCCAGTCCCAGCGCGCCCATGAGCGTGGTGAGCGATTTGCTCACCGAGGCGGGCAGGCGATCGGCGGTGAAGGCCACCGACGTGTCCAGGCGTGAATCCACCCGTCCCACACCGGATTGCGAGTCGATGCGCACCACCCACTCGATGCCGTCCACCCAGACGATGCGCAGATCGCTCTCGGCCTGGATGTAGTCCTGAAAGATGGTGGGGGAGTTGCGGATCGTGGCCAGCCGGTCGAAATCCGCCGGGGCGAACAGCCGGGTCTCGGTGAACGCGCCGCGCCCGGTGCCGGTGCGCTTGTAAACCACTGGCCCGGGCCGGGATTCGATGAAGGCGCGCGCCTCGTCGGGATCATTGGTGACGAGGGTCTCCGGGACCGCGACGCCGGCGCGGTAGGCCGTCTCCAGCTGCACGACTTTGCGGCTCGCGGTGCGGTCGGCCCCGGGGTCGTTGACCCACAGGGCCGGGATCGACCAAAGCAGTCCCTGGAGGAATCCGTCGCATTCGGCGCGGCGGTAGGTGTCGTCCTCCTCGGACAGACCGGCCGGTACAGCGCAGGGGTGGGGCCGGCGCCACCATACCGAGGTGACATCGTCGAGCCCGAGGATGTGCGACAGGCTGCGGTAGGAGCCGTCTCCGCCGAGCCGGAAAGTGCCGTTCTCGCGCGGGAAGTCACGCATATCGAGGCGAATCGGGTTGTGCCCGTGGTGTTTGCGCAGGGTGGCGGCGAGGGCGTCGCCGTGGAGGTCCTCGGCCTCGGTGACGATGAGCACCGATCCCATGGTGCGGGCGGCCATGCGCGCTTCCGTCAGTCCAGGCTGTCGCAGGCGATGCCGTCGTCGCTGCCGAGATGCGACCGGGTCTGGCAGCAGGTCATGGTGGCCCCGCCGGCACCGGGACGAGTCGTGAGATCCAGTCCGCGGGCCCAGATTTCGGTGAGCTCGCGCAGTTCGTCGTCGCCCCGCGCGGGACTGTGGTCCGGCGACAGGGTGAGGGGACGATCGGTGACCTCGACACGACGGCGCTGCGTGAAATCGGCAGTGGCGCCGGACCGTACGCGCACCAGCACCGGGCGGCCCTCACAGCTGCCCTGCGCTGTCGCAGCATCCCACCGGGCGATGTCGAGGACATCGGCCCGATGGAAGGTCCAGGTGGTGCCGTCGCCGATCCGCAGGCTGATACTTCGCTCGGTGGCTGCGACAAGATAGCCGGGTAGCGGTGGCGAGGTGCTGGCGAGGATCGCCGATATTGTTCGGTGCAGGGCGCCGGTCATGCGGAACTCCGATCTGCTCGGGATTTGCTGCGGGGCCGAGCGTGATCTGAATCATATCCCGCGAGGTACCGAATTCGGTCCGCAACGAAAGATTTCAGCTACTCCGGCAAACTCCGGCGGGGTTTCGGAAACTGCTCCCGCCGAAAGATTTTCGCTGAGAATCCGCGACCGGCCGGTGTGGGCGGCGCCCGATCAGAGACCGAGGATGTCCGGCGAGTCGGCCACCGCCCGCAGGGCCGCGCCGGGATCCACAACCAGTTTGCGGGCGGCGAGATCGAGAATGCCGGAGACGACATCGATCTCCGCCGACACCGTGCCGTCGAGTTTCACAATCTGCTGGCGCATCCGGAAGATCTTGCCGCCGGTCCATTCGAATTCGCAGCTCACCGCGACCTCGTCGCCAAGATGCAGTTCGCGCAGGTATTTGACCGTCTGTTCCAGCACCACCGGCCCGATCCCCGCGGCCACCATCTTCTCGCCCGGCAGCCCGCCCGCCCGCAGCAGCTCCCAGCGCGCGTGCTCGGCGTACTGCAGATAAACGGCCTGATTCAGGTGCCCATTGATATCGAGTTCGTACCCGCGGACGGTGATGGGGACAGAGAATGCCATGCACCTACCAACTCGGCTCGCGGCAATGATCATTCCGCGTTTCCGGTGGTCTGTGGCACACCCCGCCGGCGACCACCGGGCTACTGGGGGGTCAGGACGGTGCTCTCGCGTATAGCGGCAGGTTGCCGTCCCACCGTCGGTGCCGGTGCCGACGGGCGGATCGGTCATGGTGGCCCGGAATGCGAGCTCGGGATCGTGGCCGTGCGCCGGGAACCGACCGGTGTAGCCGGTGTGCCGCGCGGCCCGCCGCGGAATCGCGCGATCACCGGTTCGGTTCGGCGGATTCCCCGGCGGCAGTGCGGGTTTCACGGTATCGAGGGTGAGTGCGGATCAAGCGCGGTTGGCGTTGCGCTCGGCCCACCACTGCGGTGCGTCGATGAAGTGGTTGTCGTACTCCTGCTGGGCGGCTTCGATATCGGCCGGGGTGGCCTCGCCGTGCGCGAGCCGCTCCAGGAAACGGAAGTAGCCGTGGCGTTCGACGCCGGGCATGAGGGCGATGAGGATGCGGGCCGGGCTGTCGGGGGCCGCGCCGAAGGCGTGCGGCATGAACTTGGGGACGACGATCGCGCCGCCCGCGCCGACGGTCACGACCTTGTCCCCGGCCAGGACCTGGAGTTCGCCGTCGGCCACGTAGAACAGCTCGTCGGACAGGGTGTGGTAGTGCGGCATCGCCCCGTCGGCGCCACGGGTCATGGTGACCTCGACGGTGCTCACCGACCCGCCCGCCTCATTGGAGTCGATGAGCAGCCGCACCGAGACGGGCTCGCCGCCGATGATCTCGGCGTCCTGCGGCTGGCGGATGGCGGCGGGGCGGGAAGCGGTGGTCATGTCGAACTCCAGGTGATTCGGTGGAAGATAATTCGCTACAGAACTATATGGTATCGAATAGAGTGCTGTCCATGGGTGAGAAGAAGACCGACGCCGTGGACGTGATCCAGCAGCAGTGGCGGCGGGAGCGGCCGGATCTGGACGGCGAGGCCATGGCAATCATCGGGCGGCTGGGCCGGCTCGCGGTGGTCGCGGCCGATCGAATCGAATCCGTGTTCACGGCACACGGATTGCAGCGCGGCGAGTTCGATGTGCTTGCGACACTGCGACGTTCGGGCGAGCCCTACGAGCTCAATCCCTCCGGCCTCGCGGACACCCTCATGATGTCGCGGGCCGGGATGACCGGCCGCCTGGACCGGCTCGAGAAGGCGGGACTGGTCCGGCGGATCGCCGACCCGGGCGACCGGCGCGCGATCAAGGTCGCGCTCACCGATCGCGGCCTGCACCTCATCGACATCGTCGTCACCGAGCATTTCGAGAACGAAACCCGGATCCTCTCCGTGCTTTCCGCGCAGGAGCGCGTACACCTCGATCGCATCACCCGGCGCCTGCTGACCGAGCTCGAACGCGAGGGCTGACCCGGGCGCCGCTGCGGGCCGAGCGCGACGCGAACGAGGTCTCCGCGTCGGTGTTCGAGGTCGGGGGAACCCGCGGTGCCGCAGCCGAACTCAACCTCCACCATTTCTGGCGCAATGCCCGGACCACACCCTCCATGATCCGGCGCGATGGAAGTATCAGCACCTCGGCCGAGCGCTCCTGCACGACACGGCGCCACTGCTGCAGTGATCCTGACCGGGCCGGGTTCCGGACGCGCCCCAGAGTGGCTGGTCAGGCGAGGGGATCGGGCTGGGCGCGGCCGTGGGCGATGTCGTGGAACGCGGCGCGCAGCAGTGCGGTAATCCGTTCCGGCGGTGCGTCACTCAGCCCGTCCAGATGCAACAGATGGCGCCCGATCACCACGCCGACGGTGAGCGCGCCGAGCAGCCCGGCGCGCAACTCGGCCTCGTCCGCGGCGAGGTGCCCGGCGGTCTGGCGCTGTTGCGCGGCCATGGCCGCACGCACCTCGCCGGTGGCGTCCGGATGGGTGAGCATGGACCGAATCGCCGCCAGCGCGTTCACCGGTTCCTCGGTGAGCTTGGCCGCGAGTGCATTCAGCAGCAGTTCGGCGGCCTGCTCGGGCGTTCCCGCGATCGCCTCCGCGTTCCCCACCACCGCGACCTGTGCGAACAAATTCTCCTTCGACCCGAAGTACCGCATCACCAGCGCGGGATCGGTTTCCGCCGCGGCCGCCACGGCGCGAATAGTGGTGCGGTCGTAGCCCGATTCGGCGAACAGCCGCGCCGCGGCCGCCAGGATCCGGTCCTCGGTATTCCGACGTTGCTGTGCGCGAGTGGTGACGGGATCCATTTGTTCAGTCTACGGATGTTGACTCGATTCTCCCCGCGAGCGTACTTTCGGTCTACCATTGTTGACTGAAACTGGAGAGGTGCCCCATGTGGTACACGGTTCTACTGTCCGCACTCGCCGGAGTCATGGGCGCGAATGCCCTCCCGCACTTCATCAAAGGTCTCGTCGGCGAAGAGTTCCCGAATGTCCTGGGCAACTCGCCCCTGCGGAACGCCCTCGCCGGCTGGCTCGGACTCATCCTCACCGGCCTGCTGATCTATGCGGCGGACCTGTTCGCACACCCCTGGCCGGACGTCCTCGGCATCTGCGCCGGAGCGCTCGTCATGGCCGTCTTCCACGGCCGCGGTGGTGCCTATCGCCTGAATGAAGTACTGGGCCTGCCCAATCCGCCCCGCCAGGTCGCGGCATAACCCACCGAGGGATGATCTCAGCGCCCGGCGATCAACGGGTTCGTCACTGCCTGCGGCGAACCGAGGCTTCCACCAGGTCCAGGACGGCTTCGAGGTTGTCGTTGGCGTGGCCGGAGGCGATGCGGGCGATGAGGCCGTCGAGGACCAGGTCCAGGTAGCCGAGGAGGACTTCGGTGGGGACATCGTCGCGCAGGGCGCCGGCGGCCTTGCGGCGTTCGAGGCGGGCGACGGTGGCGGCGGTGAGCTCTTCGGAGCGTTCTTCCCAGTTGGCCCGGAATTCGGGGTCGTTGCGCAGGCGGCGGGCGATCTCCAGGCGGGTGCCCAGCCAGTCGAAATCTTCTGGGCGGGCGAGCATATCGCGCATGACCTGGATCAGACCCTGATTGGCCGCGACCTCGGCCATGCGGCCGGCGTCCTCTTGGGCCAGGGCCAGGAACAGGGCGTCCTTGTCGCGGAAGTGGTGGAAGATCGCGCCCCGCGACAGACCGGTCGCTTCCTCCAGTCGACGCACGGTGGCGCCCTCGTAGCCGAACTCGGCGAAGCAGCGGCGGGCTCCGTCGAGAATCTGGCTGCGCCGGGCGGCGAGGTGGTCGTCACTGACCTTGGGCACTGGCTCCTCCGAAACGTGTTGTGCGGGTTCTCCTCAGTCGATCTTGCGACCAATTCGAAGAACCCGCACGAGCGACGAGCGAAGCGGCCCGGGAGCGGGCCGCGCGGCGGGCGGTGGACCTGCGAAGATCGCGAGATCCACCACCTGCCACCACGTCTCGGTTTCGAAACAGCCCTTCGAAACCGAGACGGTATCGCGGTGACTAGCCGCGAATCATGTTGCGCAGCACGTACTGCAGGATGCCGCCGTTGCGGTAGTAGTCCGCCTCACCGGGGGTGTCGATGCGGACGACCGCGTCGAAGACGACCTTCTCGCCGTTCTCCTTGGTGGCGGTCACCTTCATGGTCTTCGGAGTCACACCCTCGTTCAGCTTGGTGATGCCCTCGATGTCGAAGACCTCGGTGCCGTTCAGGCCCAGCGACGCGGCGGACTCGCCGGCCGGGAACTGCAGCGGCACAACGCCCATGCCGATCAGGTTCGAGCGGTGGATGCGCTCGAACGACTCGGTGATGACGGCCTTGACGCCCAGCAGACGGGTGCCCTTGGCGGCCCAGTCACGCGAGGAACCCGAGCCGTACTCCTTGCCGCCCAGCACGACCAGCGGGATGCCCGCGGCCTGGTAGTTCTGCGAGGCGTCGTAGATGAAGGCCTGCGGGCCGCCGTCCTGGGTGAAGTCGCGGGTGTAGCCACCCGAGACGTCGTCCAGCAGCTGGTTGCGCAGCCGGATGTTGGCGAAGGTGCCGCGGATCATCACCTCGTGGTTACCACGACGCGAGCCCAGCGAGTTGTAGTCCTTGCGCGCAACGCCATTGGCGTCGAGGTACTGCGCGGCCGGGGTGCCCGGCTTGATCGGACCGGCGGGGGAGATGTGGTCGGTGGTGACCGAGTCGCCCAGCAGCGCCAGCACACGCGCACCCTTGATGTCCTCGACCGGGGCCGGCTCCATCTCCATGCCGTCGAAGTACGGCGCCTTGCGGACGTAGGTCGACTTGTCGTCCCACGCGAAGGTGTCGCCCTCGGGGGTGTTCAGCCCCTGCCAGCGCTCGTCGCCCTTGAAGACGGTCGCGTAGGACTTGGTGAACATCTCCTTGTTGATCGCCGACTTGATGGTGTCGTCGATCTCCTGCGGGGCCGGCCAGATGTCCTTCAGGAAGACGTCGTTGCCCTCGTTGTCCTTGCCCAGGGCGTCGGTCTCGAAGTCGAAGTCCATGGTGCCCGCGAGCGCGTACGCGATGACCAGCGGCGGGGAGGCCAGGTAGTTCATCTTCACGTCGGGGGAGATACGACCCTCGAAGTTGCGGTTACCCGACAGCACGGCGGTGACCGAGAGGTCGTTGTCGTTGATCGCGGCCGAGATCTGCTCCGGCAGCGGGCCGGTGTTACCGATGCAGGTGGTGCAGCCGAAGCCACCCACGTAGAAGCCCAGCTTCTCCAGGTACGGCCACAGGCCGGCCTTCTCGTAGTAGTCGGCGACGACCTGCGAGCCCGGAGCCATGTTGGTCTTGACCCACGGCTTGGACGCGAGGCCCTTCTCGACCGCGTTGCGGGCCAGCAGCGCGGCACCGATCATGACCGACGGGTTCGAGGTGTTGGTGCAGGAGGTGATGCCCGCGACCACGACGGCGCCGTGATCCAGCACGAACTCACCGCGCTCCGGATCCGAGACCTTGACCGGCTTGGACGGACGTCCGGCATTGCCGTTGGCGGCGTTCGGGACAGCGATCTCGTCGGTGGCGGTGCCGGAGGCGACCGGATCGCTGGCCGGGAAGGACTCCTCGAGGGCCTCGTCCAGCGCGGTGTGCGGAACCGGGTCGTTGGTGTAGCTGCGGATGTCCTTGCGGAAGGCGGTCTTGCTCTCCGACAACAGGATCCGGTCCTGCGGGCGCTTCGGGCCGGCGATGGACGGCACCACGGTGCCCAGGTCCAGCTCCAGGTATTCCGAGTACGCGGGCTCGTTGGCGGCGTCGTGCCACATGCCCTGCTCCTTGGCGTACGCCTCGACGAGCGCGAGCTGCTCGTCGGTGCGGCCGGTCAGGCGCAGGTAGTTGATGGTCTCCTCGTCGATCGGGAAGATCGCGGCGGTGGAGCCGAATTCGGGGCTCATGTTGCCCAGGGTGGCGCGGTTGGCCAGCGGCACCTCGGCCACACCGGCACCGTAGAACTCGACGAACTTGCCGACCACACCGTGCTTGCGCAGCATGTCGGTGACGGTGAGCACGACGTCGGTGGCGGTCACGCCCGGCTTGATCTCACCGGTCAGCTTGAAGCCGACGACCCGCGGGATCAGCATGGAGACCGGCTGGCCCAGCATGGCGGCCTCGGCCTCGATACCGCCGACGCCCCAGCCCAGCACGCCCAGGCCGTTGACCATGGTGGTGTGCGAGTCGGTGCCGACGCAGGTGTCGGGGTAGGCCTGGCCGTTGCGGACCATGACGGTGGGGGCCAGGTACTCGATGTTGACCTGGTGCACGATGCCCATGCCCGGCGGGACGACGCGGAAGTCGTCGAAGGCGCCCTGGCCCCAGCGCAGGAACTGGTAGCGCTCGGAGTTGCGCTCGTACTCGAGATCGACGTTGCGCTCGAGGGCGTCGGCGCGGCCGAACACGTCGAGGATGACCGAGTGGTCGATGACCATATCGGCGGGGGAGAGCGGGTTGACCTTGTTCGGGTCGCCACCGAGGGCGGTGACGGCCTCACGCATGGTGGCCAGGTCGACCACACAGGGGACACCGGTGAAGTCCTGCATGATCACGCGGGCGGGCGTGAACTGGATCTCGGTGTCGGGCTCGGCCGACGGATCCCAGTTGGCGATGGCGCGGATGTGGTCGGCGGTGATGTTCGCGCCGTCCTCGGTGCGAAGGAGGTTCTCCGCGAGGACCTTCAGGGCGTAGGGCAGCTTCTCGGTGCCGGGCACGGCCGAGAGACGGAAGATCTCATACGAGTTGCTTCCGACCTCGAGGGTGCCCTTGGCGCCGAAGGTATCGATACTCGTCACGTTCAGCTCCACTCGTCTGTGAATGGGAGGGCCACCGGCGGGGCTGTGCCGATGGCTCGTCGAGGCGCGGGCCTCGTCCGTTTTCCGACATTAACAGTACGCTTGTCCTGTGAGCACATCGGGGGGCGGGTTATCGGGCCGTCGGGCCCGGGATTCCGCCCAGCGCGAGAGGTGAATTCGCGCGATCGGTGAGGTGACTCGCGTGGCGCGGTGAGGTGATATGACAAGCCGTCCCGTACCCTGCGTTTCGTGACCGCTCCGCACTCCTCGGTTTTCACGCCCTCGAAGGCGGAACTGCCGCCGAACACCGACCTGAATGCCATCATCGCCGATCTCGCCGATGACCATGTCGCCGCCCCCACCGGACGCGACCACGAGGCCCTCGCCGCTATCGCCGCCGATGCGCGTGAGCACGGCATTCGGCTCGACATCATTGTGGTGCAGGGCAATCCGGGGATCGAGGCGGACCTGCGCGATCTGGCCAACGAGGTCGGCAAGATCGACCACGGCACCGTGGTGGTCTTCAGTGACGACTGGGTGGGCACCTACAGCGACCAGTTCACCCGTGGGCACCTGGAGTGGGCCGAGGACAGGGCCAAGTACCGCGGCCCCGACCACACCACCGAGGCCGCGCGAGTCTTCGTGGATCGGCTCGAGCAGCCGGAGACGGTTTCGTGGACGGTGATCACGCTGGTCATCCTGGGTGTGCTGATCGCGACGATCGGCGGGTTGTACGCGGTGAAGGTGCGGCGCGGGCAGCGTGCGGCGGGTGCGCCGGCGCCGGTCGGGTAGCGCGTTCGCGCTGGGAGGCGGTGTCTCCGTTCGGGGTTCGGGTGCGTCCCGGGCCCCTTTTTTCATGCCTGGATGCGGTGGGCCGGCGTAGTGGAAGGTCCGGCTCGTCGGTGACACGCCGAAAACGTATCGAGTGTCATGTGTTGTGACGCATGGTGATTATGGGGCCTACCTGCAACTTCTTGGCTACCAGTGAATTCCATGCATGTGATTGTGGCGTGCCTGAGCGGCGGGATCCTTGACGTGCCGTACGGTTTCGCGATGGCACGGTTGGGGACATTGTGCCGGATGGGACTCCTGGGAGGTGCGATGCGACGACCGGCGAAGCGACTCGGACGCTCGGTGCGGGTCGCTACGGAGTTGCTCGTAGCGCTCATCGTGCTGGCATTGCCCATGGCCAGCGGGCAGGCGGTACCACCGCCGCCCCCCAACCCCAGCGACAGTGACCTCGATGCCGCGGGTGCCCAGGTCGACGCGGGCGTCGGCGAGGTCGGCGCCCTCATCAATCAGATGGCCGTCGCCGAACAGCAGCTGCAGCAACTCGACGACGCGGTCGCCGGTCGCCGCGAGGCCGTCAACAAGGCCCTGGTGGATCTGCAGATGGCCCGCGACGACGCCGACACCGCCGCCCGCGCCGTCACCCAGTGCCAGCAGGACCTGGCCGACGCCGGCGCGAAAGTCGATACCGCGCACGGGGATTTCGACAGGTACGTCGCCCAGGTCTACATGCGCCCCGGCTCCACCTCACTGGTCAACTATCTGGCCGCGCCCAGCCCCGAGATCGCGCTCAACCGCGCACAGGTGCTGACCATCGCCTCCAAGAACCAGCGGCAGGTGGTCGACAGCCTGCGCCACGCCCAGGTCGACCAGGCCAACAAGACCTCCGCCGCCAAACAGGCCCAGCAGGCCGCCGACGCCGCCGCGGCCGCCGCCGACGCCAAGAAGGCCGAAGCCCAGAACGCGGTCACGGCCGCCCAGGCCGAACTCGACCAGCAGAGCATCCGCCGCAACGACCTTGTCGGGCAGCGTGATTCGGCCCAGCAGCGGCTGGACGCGGCCCGCGCCAATGTGGCGGGCCTGCAGAGCCAGCGCGACACCTTCCTCGCCTGGGACCAGCAGCGCAAGGCCGAGGAGGCCGCGGCCCGCGCCGCCGCCGCGGCCGCCGCCGCCCGTGTCGCCGCCGACCGCGCCGCCGCCGATCGCGCCAGTCAGGTCGGCAAGGGCCATCACCCGCACATCGTGCAGGACACCTCACCGCCACCGAAGCGCTCCATCCAGCCCGGCCGGCCTCCAGGCTCCAGCTCTCAGCTCATCGAGACCGTCGTCGACCGTGCCATGTCCCAGCTGGGCGTCGCCTACGCTTGGGGCGGCGGCGACGAGGACGGCCCCACCCTCGGTATCCGCGACGGCGGCACCGCCGACAGTTACGGCGACTACAACAAGACCGGCTTCGACTGCTCCGGCCTGATGATCTACGCCTTCGCCGGCATCGGCGTCTCCCTACCCCACTACTCCGGCTACCAATACACCATGGGCACAAGGGTTCCCGTCGCCGAGCGCGCCCGCGGCGACATGCTCTTCTGGGGCCCCGGCGGCAGCGAGCACGTAGCCCTCTACCTCGGCAACAACAAAATGATCGAGGCCCCCCAATCCGGCGAGGTCGTCCGCATCGCCGCCGTCCGCGAAGACGGCATCATGCCCTACGCCGTCCGCATCGTCTCCTGACGGGCAGCACTCTAAATTCTCAACATAGTTGGCACAATTCTCAGTAGTTGTCATTGGCTTGGCACCAGTGACATCTTCGTGAGAATTTGGTGGACGGGTCAACTCTGTTTGTGTCATCCTTGAGCTATGGCCGTTGAGGGTCATGGCAACCAGGGGGTTGGCCTGACCGGATCGAGTCGTGGATCTGACGTCGCTGTCCGTTATCGACGCGGCGATGGATCGTTTGTGGATACGACCCTGCGCCGCTTGCCGTTTGATGATGTTCTGAGTGGCCGTCCGGTGCGCGAGTTTCGATCATGGAAGGGGCGGAAGCACTACTCGGGTTGGTATTGGTCGGCGACCATGCTTGCCCATGTGGCCTACGAAAGCCGCTTGGAGATGATGAGAATCCTTGTGGCGGACCAGAATCCGAGTGTAGTGAAGATCGCATCTCAGCCGTTTCGTTTGCAGGGGTTCGATGATTCGGGTGTGCGCCACCGACACGTTCCTGACATCCTGCTCGAGCAGGCCGATGCTGGGTTGACGCTGATCGACGTGAAATCCGTTGAGGAGCTGGCAAAGCCAGAGATAGTCGCGCTACTTGAGTGGACACGTAACTTGTGTGACAAGTTCGGTCTCACCTACGAAATCTGGAGTGGCGACGATCCGATCAGGTTGGCCAACTTGCGTTTCCTTGCCGGGTATCGGCGGTCAACCACGCTGAACGCAGATCTGGTTCCGTTTGTGCTCCGTGCAGCGCAAGCACCAATACCTATGAGTCACCTGGAAAATCAACTGGCCCACGTTGAGCGGACCCTGCTGATCCGCCCGGTGATCCTCCATCTGCTATGGCGAGGATGGCTGTTAGCGGATCTGTCGAAAGTCCTGAGTCGCGGCACGATGGTCTCGGTGAACCAATCCGCGTCGGAGGAGACGAGGCAGTGAACGAGCGTTCGCTATCGATAATGACCGGGGCGACAGTATTGCTCGACGGGAACGCGGCGAGGATCCTGGACTTCGATCATCGTAAGGTGATGGTGGTCTGCGCCGACGGCGAATATAAGAGTATCGCGCTGGCGGATTTCATCGAGCGGGCCCGGGGCCTGTCGGCACCACCGCTGCAGGATGAAGACCCGGCGCTGACGCTGAAGCAGTTGACGAAGGACGAACGTAGACAGCTGACCGAACGCGCCGGGCATATTCGGGAGGTGTTGACCGGCTATCGCTCCGGGTACGCGCAGGCTGGAGTGGACGGGGAACCTCAGCCTGCCTACTCGCCCACGCTGTCATTGGGAGCGCGGTGCCGTGCCAAAGCCGAAGAGCTGTCGGTATCGGAGCGCACAATCAAGCGATGGTTGGCGGCCTACCGAGATTCTGGGGAGGCGGGACTTGCCGATCTCCGTCATCGACGTCACCGTGGTGAGCAGGTGGATGCACGTTGGGTTGCTGCGGTTCGCGCGGAGCTTGAAGCGTCGGTGACTGCGTCGACTCCAACGCGGTCGGCGGTGTTTCTTCGAGTACGTCAGCGGCTCGACGCGGCATTCGGGCCTGGAGTCGTGGCGAGTCCGTCGAGAGCGACGGAGTATCGCTGGTTGGAGGAGTTGGCTAAGCCTGGATCCACCGACAGGGTCTGTCGGTTGTCTGCGCGCCTGCGGCGCGCAGACAACCGGTTTTTCAAGCGTGAGGTAGCCGCTGGTCTGCCCAGCTTTTCCACTGTTGTTCCTGGTCGTAGGAGTGAGGAGGGCTGTTCAGGTGATCGAGATGGTGGTGGCCCGCCAGAGTCGTTGCCAGGCAGTGGCCCAGGGCCAGTAGGCGGGTAGGTGCAGCACGGGCTTGCGCTGCGGGCGGGCGAAACGGGCGGGAACAGCGATGATCTTGCGGCGCAGGGTGGCGCCGCGAGCCTTGCCCAGGACAGGGCCGGCGAGTGCGCCGGCGGCGCGCAGCAGGTTGTGCGCGATCGCCGCGCACAACACCCAGGCGGAATTCGCGCCGAAACGTCCCGACGGCATGTGCGCGAGGGGTCCGTCGATGAGGTCGGCGAACACGGTCTCGATGACAGCGTGGCGGCGGTGGGTGATATCGGCGTCGACAGTGAGCTCGGCCGAGTCGGTGAAAAACGGATGATACCGCCAGACCGGGAACAATTCGTCCTGGCGGGCTGCGTCGCGGACACGACGCACGATCAGCCGGGCGGTGACCGCGTCAGGCTTGGAAGCGAAAGCGGTGTAAGGGATTTCGGCGACTTCGGCATCGGAGATCCACTCGCCGGTATCGGGATCGCGGACCGCGCCTGGATATCTCACCGGCGTCCACGCATCCTCGCCGATCGCTGCGATCGCCCGCTCCACGGCACGGTTCTTCGTCAACGCCAGCGAGAAACCGACACCCGCGCGACGGCACGCACCGACGACCGAGCGGGTTCCGTAGGCCGAATCGCCACGGACCAGGACCTCACCGGTGACCCCGGCCGCCCGCGCGGTGGCGACAGCCTGGGCGACCATCCGGCCCGCGCCCTTGCCCGAACCGGCCCTGCCGGCCCGCAACCGCATCCCGGCAATCACCGGCGCCGCGTGATCAGTGCTGATCGTGGTCACCAGCGGTGAAAGTCCTTTGCGGAGAATGCGTTTACCCGCGATCTTGGTGTGTCCGTAGGAGGCGCCCTGCTTGGCATACCCATACACCGGGCGCAGCAACGAGTCGATATCGACGAACGCCCGTACCGCGGCGCCCGGCAGCAGCTCCACCCGTTCACACAGCTGAGCCAAATGCGTGCGCAGCACCGCCTCGAGCTGGCGGGCGTGTCCGAAGGTGAACTCCCGCAACAAGGTTCCGATCGTCGAGGGCGCATACACGCCATCGAACAACGTCTTCATCCCGCCGCTGCGCAGCACCCCGACATCGTCGATACTGTCCGCGCCCGAACACATCCCCGCGATCAACGTGGCCAGCTTCGGCGCCGGGTTCACCGCCCCCGACTTGATCCGCGGCGCGGTGATCGACACCTTCTCCGCCAGCGCCTCGACCAGCCCTGTCTGCTCGGCCAACCGCATCACCGGCACCAGCCCGGCCAGCGACACAAGATTGTCATCGTCGAACACCGCCGACTCCACGGCGAACCTGTGCGAAACTTGCACCCGAAGTGTCCTTCTGAACTGCGCGATTGTTGCCTAGACAACAGCAATCATCCCAGCTCGAAGGACACTTTTTCATTCAAACACCACCAACGAGCCCAAGCCCATCGGTGGATCCAGGCTAAGACCGTGTCTCACATGGGTGGTTTCGCTTTCGCGAGCTTCTTGTAGCAGGTGAGCGCCGCGGCCAGTGTGAGGAACCCGAGGAAGTGAGT
>NZ_JBEYYI010000033.1:0-97947 GCF_040645495.1 Nocardia sp. NPDC046763
GTCGCCGCCGCGGTGTCCTTCAGCCCCGATCACGTGCTCGGCCTGCTGACCCAGGGCGTACAGGCGCTGGCGGGTGTGCTGCTGCCCTCGGCCACGGTGTTCCTGGTGCTGCTCTGCAACGACAAGGCCGTCCTCGGACCGTGGGTGAACACGGTGCGGCAGAACATCGTCGCGGGCGTCATCGTCTGGTCGCTGGTGCTGCTGTCGCTGGCGCTGACCGCGGCCACCTTCTTCCCCGACTTGTCCACGCTGACCCTCGAAATCGGCTTCGGCGTGGGCGCTCTGGTCGGTGTCCTCGGCGGGGCGGGCATGCTCATCGCCTGGCAGCGCGGTCGTCGCCGCAATGCCGAGCGGACCGCGGCCGAGCTCGGCGGACTGGATCCGGACCAGGTGGAGGAGCTGGACGCCACCCCGCTCACCAAGGCTGAGCGCAAGGCCATCATGGAGGCCGACCGCGACACCTGGCGCACCCCCGCGCTCGACACCCTCGAGCGGCCAGCGTTCTCCGCCGCACGCACGGTGGGAATGTTCGCCCTGCGCGGTTACCTGCTCGTCGCCGTGATCCTGGTGGGCGTCAAAATCTTCCAGTCCATCGGCGGCTGATCCGCCACGACTTGCGGCCGCAGCCCCTGCGCATCATCACCGCTGCGCTCGGGCTGCGGCCGTTTTCGATGAAGCTCAGCAGTGTGCCGAATGAAATCGGTTATCACCGAACAGGTTTGGACAAATCTGGTTCGGGGAATACCCGGGATGCACCGCCACACGGTGTTCATGGTCGCCGACCATGCAGGCGGAGCGATCCCGTCAGAGACCGTCGAGATCGGGAATGGGGGGCAGGACCGGCTCGGGCCACTCCTCCAGGGTTGCCACCTGCAGGTGGATGAAGGCCGCGATGCGGTGACGGGCCGAGGACGGAAGTCGCTCGATATCGGCCGCGCTCAGGACGTGTGCGCCGAGGGAGAGGGGCTGTGGCGCTTCGGGGTCAGGCGATTCCGGAACTACCTCTAGCTTTGGCCGCGAAGCAGTGCCCGGAATGTCTGGCTCATCCGGGTCTGCTGCTGCGGCGGCGGTTCGCACCATGCCGTGACCATAACCCTTTGATAACGCCCGCGGGGAGGCGTTGGCGCACTTGTGTCTTCGGGCTGCGAATTCAGCGAAGCCATTGTATTGGCGAGAGAAATATGCAGGCAGCCTCGGCCCTTTGGAAATTCGGTGGGCCCGCGCCGGAAGACTATGGTGATGGGCGTCACTCTGTCAACACTCCGGACGAAACTCCCCGGAATGATGCGAAAACTCCCGTGGACGCCACGAAAACTCCCGCGGGCGACTCAGAGTGGGCGGCACGCAATGGCATACAAATCACGCGCCGGACCGGTCGGCTTCTGTCCGATCGGCCATACCGCACGCAGCTGCCGCTCCAGATCCAGGCCGGTCACCATGGGCGACATCAGGATGCCCTCGGCCAGTTCGGTGGCCACCGCCAGGGAACTCAGCACGGCCGGCGCGATGCCGTCGGCGACGGCGGTCTTGATCGCCGTGGTCGAGGACAGCTCCAGCGCGACATTCGGCTCCCAGCCCGGCATTCCGGCGGTCATGGCGCGCTCGAAGGAGTTCCGGGTGCCCGATCCGGGCTCGCGATAGATGAGCGGGCTGCGCGCCAGCTCGGCCGCGTCGATCTCGGCCCGGCGGGCCCAGGGGTGACCGGGCGCTACCACCACGACCAGCCGATCCCGGCCCACCACATGGCTTTCCAGTTCGGTCGGCAGGCGCGGGCTCTCCACGAACCCGATGCCAGCCCGGCCCTCGAGCACCGCCTTGGCAACCTCGGCCGAATTGCCCGATTCCAGGGCGATGGAGGTGTCCGGCATCCGCGCGCGCAGGCCCACCAGCCATTTCGGGAACAGGTACTCCGCGACGGTCTGGCTGGCCGCCACCCGCAGCCGCGAATCTCGTTGCGCGCGCAGGCTGTCGATCCCGGCATCCAGCCGCGCGGCCGCGTCCACCACATCGCGCGCCCATTCGACGATGAGCGAGCCCGCCGCCGTCGGCCGCGAGCCGAGCGTAGTCCGCTCCAGCACCGGCACGCCCACCAACTGCTCGAGATAGCGGATGCGCGAGCTGGCGGAGGGCTGACTGATGCCGTGCGCCTTGGCCGCCCGCCCGAGGCTGCCCAGCTCGATCACCGACAACAGCAGATCGAGGGCGGCCAGATCGGGAACGCGTGGGGACAACGGCACGGAGCGAGTCTATGCAGACCGCCCGGCCCGGTCCGGCGACTCGCGGTCAGCGGGCGGCGGCCACCCGCTCGACCACCGGCCGCCAGATCTCGAGGGGATGGACGGTCAGGCCGACCACCTTGCCCGCGTCGTCGGCGCGCCGCAGCGCGAGGGCCGCGGCGAAATCGGGATCGCGCTCGAAGGCCGTGGTCTCCGCGGGCGTCATGGGCCCGCCCTGCGCCACCAGGGTGCGCCGGCTCGACGGCGAAAGCGCCTCGGCGTGTACCGAATCCGTGGCCGCCAGATACCGCTTGGCCACGACGTGCAGTTCGACCAGACGCGCGACCCGCGCGCCGAGCAGGGCCCGGACCGCGTCCCCGCCGTGGACCCCGTGTCCCGCGTCGTCGCCGGGCACCAGCACGTGCCCGATATCGTGCACCAGCCCGGCCACCTGGAGTTCCTCGTCGCCGGGAAAATCCCGGCGCAGGAGCTCTGCGCACTGCCGGTCGTGGTCGAGGATGTCGACCGGATCGCCACTGCGGTCAGGCATGTCCCAGACGTCCGCGCAGCCGGCCAGCAGAGTCATGAGTTCGTCGACGGTGCCGATGGGCGCGCGGTTCACGCCCGCACCCTACGGGAATACCCGCACCGCCACCCGGATTGAAGTAGTTGACATATCAACAATATGGATTAGGGTGCGCCGCCGAGCCGATTCGGCCCGCATCGGACACTATTCAGCAAACCAACTGTGTGGCCGGCGAACGGGTCACCACGCCTGCGCGCCGGTTCCGCTGGAAGGAGCCTCCCATGCACGATCTGAGCGGCAAGACGATTCTCATCACCGGCGCGGCCCGGGGCATCGGCGCCGCGGCCGCCAGGCAGGCGGTCGAGGCCGGCGCGAATGTCGTGATCGCCGACGTGCTCGACGACGAGGGCAAGGCGCTGGCTGCCCAGTTGGGCTCGCGGGTCGCCTATCAGCACCTCGACGTCACCTCCGAACTCGACTGGGCCACCGCGCTGGCCGCGGCCCGCGACGCCTTCGGCGGCAGCGTGCACGGCCTGGTGAACAATGCCGGCATCTCGACCGGGGAGCTCCTGGCCGATGAATCGGTCGAGCACTTCCGCAAGGTCATCGACATCAATCTGGTCGGCGTCTTCCTGGGTATGCGCACCTTCATCCCCGCGCTCAAGCAGGCGGGCGGCGGCTCGATCGTCAATATCTCCTCCGCCGCCGGGCTCATGGGCCTGGCGCTGACCGGCAGCTACGGCGCGTCCAAGTGGGCGGTTCGCGGCATGTCCAAGGTCGCCGCCATCGAGAACGGCATCGACCGGATTCGAGTGAACTCCGTGCACCCGGGCATGACCTACACCCCGATGACCGCACCGGTCGGCATCCAGCTGGGCGAGGGCGGCTATCCCAATACCCCGATGGCCCGGGTCGGCGAGGCCGATGAGATCGCCTCCGCCATCGTCTTCCTGCTCTCGGACGCGTCCTCCTACGTCACCGGTGCGGAACTCGCGGTGGACGGCGGCTGGACCGCCGGGCCGACCGTGAAATACGTGATGGGCCAATAGCACTCCACCCCGGCCGGAAGCCCTGAGACGTGAGAGACCTGGGCTTCGACCATGGCGGCCAAGGCTCCCGCGGCGCTGGACACCGCACCGGCCGGGAAGATCCCCCACGGAGTTCCGATACCGGGATCGGTTCGATGATCCCCGGGTGCAGTGGGTACGCCGGGTCTGGCGGGGAGCGTTCCGCTTCGACCCGCAACCCGCCGACGACCTGGTCCGGGAGTTCGCCGCCGCCTACTACCAGGCGGATCCGGCTCCGGTCGAGGAGTTCCGGCGCTAGTGCTTCTCGATGCGGCTCGCGGGCGGTGTGACCGCCCCGCGGCCGCGCAGGTAGGTCTCCAGGGCGTCGAGATCGATGGGGCCGACCAGGGTTTCGCGGCTCTGCTGGAACACGGTGAAGCCGTCGCCCCCGGCGGCCAGGAAGTTATTGGTCGAAACCCGGTAGACCGCTGCGGGATTCAGCGGCTGCCCGGCCACCCGGACGCTGCCGTCGACCACCTTGTGCCCCTTGGGCGCGGCGTCGGAATAGGTGTAGGTGATGCCCGCGACCGACAGTACGCCGGGCTTGCTCACGTTGTCCCATTGCTGCTCCAGCAGATTCAGGATCTGCTGTCCGGTCAGCGCCACCGCCACCACCTGATTGCCGAAGGGCTGCACCGTGTAGGCCTGCTCGTAGGTGATGTCGCCGCCGGTCAGCCCCGCGCGCACCCCGCCCGGATTCATGAAGGCCGCCACGGCCTGCACGGTGGTCATGGCATCGAGCATGGCGTCGGCGATGACGTCGCCGAGCGGGGAATCCCCGGCCGGAGCGGGCTCGGCGGGCACCGGCGCGGTGGCCGTGCCGATCACCCGCTCGGCCAGCGGTTTCGCCTGTCCGGCAAAGTAATCCACCAGCTGGGCGGCGGCGGGCGCGGGCGTGACATCGCGGGTGACGACCCGGTTGACGGCCTTCGCCTCGACCTTGCCGTCGTGGAAGCGCAGGGTGACGTCGGTGACGAGGCGGCCGAAGGAGGCGGCCTGGGTGACCACCTTGCCGTCCAGTGTGCAGTTGTAGGCCTGATGGCTGTGCGCGGTGAGCAGCACCGACACCGCGGCATCGGTCCGGTGGGCCAGTGCCTGGACGTCGGGTGAGATGCCGGCGCAGCCGTTGTAATCGACCGGGCCGCCGTGGGTTTGCTGGGCGCCGCCGTCGTGGAGCAGCGCCACCACGGTTTCCGCGCCCGCGGCCTTCATCTCGGGCACGTACTTGCCGATGGCATCGGTCTCGTCGCCGAAGCGGTAGCCGCGAATGCCCTCGGGCATGACGATGTGCTCGGTGTCGGTGGTGACGACGCCGATGACGCCGATCTTGTGGCCGCCCAGCTCGAGCATGGTCCACGCCTTCAGCCCCGGCGGGAGCTGGCCGTTGCCGTCGGTGACATTGGCGGCCAGATACGGGAACTTCGCCCCGGTGAACGGCTCGCCCGGCGTGCAGCCGTCGGCGGCGCATCCGCCCTGCTGGAGGCGCTGCAATTCGGCTACGCCGTGGTCGAATTCGTGATTGCCGACCGCCGAGGCCGCGACACCCACCGAGTTCAGGAAGTCGATGGTCGGCTCGTCGTGGAACAGCGAGGAAACGAGTGGGCTGGCCCCGATATTGTCTCCGGCCGACAGGATGGCGCTGTCCGGATAGGCCGCCTTCAACCGCGCCAGATGCGCGGCCAGGTACGCCGCTCCCCCGGCGATGTACGCCCCGACCTTGCCGTTGGCGCCGTCCGGCGGTTGCAGATTCCCGTGCAGGTCGTTGATCCCGAACAGGTGTACTTCACCCGGTTGCGCCTTCGGCAGATCGCCGGTCGACACCAGCGGCACCGCGGTCGAGGTGGCGGGGGTCGCGTTGTCCGCACCCCCGCAGCCCGCCACCAGGCCCAGACTCAGTGCCGCCGCCGCGCACAGTCCCAGAACACGCCGCCGACCGCTCATACCTGTCGACTGTGGCAGACGCGGTCGACGGTCGCACGACGACCGGGTGAATTCCGGTGCTACCGAGCCCTGTTCATCGAGGCCGCGATCCGGCCTGTTCGCCCGAGCCACGGTCGGCACGAGTCACCCGGGTCTGTCGGCCGCGGCGACGGATTCCCAGATGTCCACGATGCGCAGGTTGCTCGCCAGGGACTCGGGTCCGAGCGCCTCGTACACCTCCCGATACCGCTGCAATCCGGCCGCCGCACCCTCGGGTGCGGCGGCCCGGGCCCGGCTACTTCGGGTCTAGCTGCTGGACGCGCTGGCGAACGGGGTCGCGGCGGGCACAGCCGGGCGGCGGATCGGGTGCCGCCACAAGCCCTTTCGCTCCAGGATCGGCAATACGCCCTCACCGAACCAGTAGGCCTCCTCCAGGTGCGGGTAACCGGAGAGCACGAAGTGGGAGATGCCGGCCTTTGAATACTCGATGAGGCGTTCGGCCACCTCCTCGTGCGAGCCGACCAGCGCCGTGCCCGCTCCGCCGCGCACCAGGCCCACGCCCGCCCACAGGTTCGGGGCGATCTCGAGCCGGTCGGTGCTGCCGTTGTGTAGCTCCGACATCCGGCGCTGCCCCTCGGATTCGCTCTTGGCCAGGGCGTTCTGGACGCGCTCGATATCGGCCGGGTCGATCCCGGCCAACAGCTTGTCGGCCACCGCCCACGCCTCCTCGGCGGTGTCGCGGGTGATCACGTGGATGCGCAGGCCGTAGTCCAGCTTGCGGCCGTGGTCCACAGCCAGCCCGCGGATCCAGTCGAGCTTGCGGCTGATCGCCAGCACCGGTTCACCCCAGGTGAGGTAGGTGTCGGCGTACCGGGCCGCGATGGGTCCCGCCGGCGCCGAGGAACCGCCGAAGAACACCGGCGGCACCGGATCGGGCCGATTGCTGAGCAAGGCGTTCTCGACGTGAATGTGCTCGCCGCGGAACGTGACCGGCTCGTGCGAGTTCCACAGCGACCGCACCACGTCCAGGAACTCTCCGGTCCGGGCGTACCGGGCCGCCTTGTCGGCGAAGTCGCCGTAGGCCGCCTGCTCCAGCGGTTCGCCGCCGGTCACCACATTGATGAAGAGCCGTCCCGCGGAATGCCGCTGGAAGGTGCCCGCCATCTGCGCGGCCAGGGTGGGGCTCATCAGGCCCGGGCGCAGGGCCACCAGGAATTTCAGCGTCTCGGTGGTCTCGACCAGCATGGCGGTGGTCAGCCAGGCGTCCTCGCACCAGGAACCGGTGGGGGTGAGCACAGCCTCGAAGCCGTTGGTCTCGGCGGCCGCGGCGATCTGGTTCAGGTAGTGCAGCGAGGCCGGGCGGTCACCCGACATCGGGGTGCCGTGCCCGCCGGCCACCAGCCCGCGGGAGTCGCCGGAGGTGGGCAGGAACCAATGGAACGACAAGCTCATGCGGGGACTCCTAAGCGGTGAATCGGTCGTTGTAGCGGGTGTCGATGAAGTCGGCGATCCGGACCTTGCCCGGAATCAGCTTGGCGTCGGAGAAACCGTCGGCCACTTGCTGTTCCGCGGCGATCGTCGCGTCATCGAGCGGGTGATCCTGGTAGTTGGCGCGATTCACGGCCAGGAGCGTGACGTCGTAGGGCACCCCGGTGATGGCGGCGGACTGTTTGGCCCAGTCCTCGCGATGGCCGGTGATCCACGCGTGCGCACGCTGGATCCGCACCAGCAGGTCCCGCACCGCGGCCGCATTCGCCTTGTTCTGCAACGTCTTCGAGCCCGTGACGAAGAAGCTGTCCGGCTTCACGTAGCCGGTGCCGTCCACCAGCACCCGATTACCGCTCAGTTCGGCCTGGGCCACATAGGGATCCCAGACCGTCCACGCGTCCACCCGCCCGGTGGACAGCGCCGCGAGCGCGTCGGCGGGTTGCAGGTACTGCGGCTCGATATCGGAGAAGGTGAGCCCGGCCTTGGTCAGCACCGACAGCAGGTGGTAGTGCGCGGAGCTGCCCTTGGTGACCGCGATCTTCTTGCCGCGCAGGTCCTTCGGATCCTTGATCGACGAATCCTTGGGCACCACCAGACCGTTTCCGGCCGCCCCGGAGTCGTACGAGCCGACAATCTTGATCTGCGACTTGGCCGCCGCCGCGAACACCGGCGGGGCGTCGCCGACGCCGCCGAAGTCGATGGATCCGGCATTGATGGCCTCGAGCAGCGGCGGTCCAGCCGTGAAGGTGGACCATTCGACCTTGTACGGGAGCCCCTTGCCCTCACCGGAGACGTCCAGCAGGGCTTGCAACGCAAGACCTTTCTGATCGCCGATGTGCAGGGTCACCTGCGACAGGTCCACCGATCCGTCCGCGTTCACGCCCTTGGTGTCGTCATTGCCGGACGAGCACGCCGCACTGAACAGGGCCGTGGCGACCACCAGGGCGGCGAACAGGCGCTTGGATCTCATTCGGTGGTTCCTTCCGGGATGACACCCAGCTCGGCGAGCAATGCCGTACGCAGGGCCAGGAATTCGGGATGGTCGCGCCGGCGCGGGCGCGGCAAGTCGATGGGGATCTCGCGGGCGATTCGGCCACCGTCGAGCACCAGGGCGCGATCGGCGAGCAGCACCGCCTCGTCCACGTCGTGGGTGACCAGCAGCACGCCGGGCCGGTGCCGGGCCCACAGATCCAGCACCAAGCCGTGAATTGTGATGCGGGTCAGGGCATCCAGGGCGCTGAAGGGTTCGTCGAGCAGCAGCAGATCCGGCTCGCGGACCAGGGCGCGGGCCAGCGAGGCCCGCTGCGCCTCACCGCCGGAGAGGGTCAGCGGCCAGGCCGCGCCGCGCTCGGCCAGGCCCACCTCCGCCAGCGCGGCTGCGGCGGCGGCCCTGCGGTTTTCGTGGCGCAGACCGAGAGTCACGTTGTCGCGCACGCGTTTCCACGGCACCAGACGCGGTTCCTGGAAGGCGACCGCGACTTCGCCGGATACGGTGAGCTCGCCGCCGGTCTCATCGTCCAGGCCCGCCAGCGCCCGCAGCAGGGTGGATTTGCCGGAGCCGCTGCGCCCGAGCAGGGCCACGAACTCACCGGGGCGGATGTCGAGATCCAGTCCGTGCAGGACCCGACGTTCGCCGAAGTCCTTGACCAGACCCCGAATTCGCGCCACCGGGGAATCGGCCAGGGCCGCCGCCGTCTCCTCGAGCTCGGCCAGCGTCGCCGCGATCACCGAATCGGTCAGGGTGCCAGGAAGCCGCGTCGCCATGACAGCGCTCTCCTCTCGATCGAACGAACCAACGCGTCGGTGAGCAGCCCGAGCACGCTGTAGACGAGCAGGCCGACCACGATGACGTCGGTGCGCAGGAACTCGCGAGCGTCGTTGATCATGAAGCCCAGACCCGCATCGGCATTGACCTGCTCGGCGACAATGAGCGCCAGCCAGGCCACGCCCAGCGACTGACGCAGGCCGACCAGCGTCTGCGGCAGCGCGCCCGGCAGTACGATGTGCCGGATCAGGCCCGCCCGGCTCAGCCGCTGCACCCGGGCCAGCTCGGCCAGCTTGCCGTCCACGCCGCGGATGCCCGCGAAGGTATTGAGGTACAGGGGAATCGCCACCCCGAAGGCGACCAGCACGATCTTGGGCAGCTCCCCGATCCCGAACCACAGGATGAACAGCGGGATCAGCCCGTAGAACGGCAGCGTCCGCAGCATCTGCATCAGCGGGTCGACCAGGTACTCCCCGGCCCGGCTCAGCCCGGCCAGCAGGGCCAGCCCGATGCCGGCCACCGCGCCGATGGCGAAGCCCAGTGCGGCACGCCGCAGCGACACCGACACCGCCTTGGTGAGCGTGCCGTCCTTGATCAGGTCGACGGCCGTCTGCACGACGGTCACCGGGGAGGCGAGCAGCCGCTCGGGCAGCACACCGGTCGAACTGGCGATCTGCCAGACCACCACCAGCAGCACCGGCGCGACGAAGCGCGCCAGCACGGAGACGCTCGGCAGGCGGGGCCGGCCGGTAATGGGCCTGGCCTGCACGGCAATTGCGGACACGACAGCACCTCGGGCGAACGGGAACGGGGACGGTGGCGGCGGTGGGCCTTCGTCCGCCACACCCTGACCTTGCCGGTCCGGCCCCGCCCGGTCACCGGTTGAAATCCGCGTGATTCTGGGCTTGCCCCTGCCCCGGCTGCCACAATGAATCTGCGACGAGGAGCCGAGGACGACCATGAGCAGTCCGAATCATCCGCTCACCGTCGGATCCCGATTCGGGCCCTACCGGCTCGACCGGCCGCGGGGGATGGGCGAGGTGTTAGACGATCTGCACCTGTTCGTGGTGGTCACCGGATCGATAGCCGAGTATCCCGGCAACTCACCCAAGAACGACGCGGCCCTGCTCGCCTGGTTCCAGCAACACTTCACGACATAGCGAAATAGGTGGTGCCGGGTTCCCTCCGCAGCTGGGAACCCGGCACCGGGTCGGCACCGGTGTGGGCGGTGGCCGACGTCTAGTGGCCGTCGCGGACGATCTCCACGGCGCGGGTGAGAATGCCCAGGCCGTGGGTGATCTCGTCATCGCTGACGGTCAGGGGTGGGAGCAGCTTCACGACTTCGTCGTTGGCGCCGGAGGTTTCGACCAGCAGGCCGTGCTCGAAGGCGACCTGGCAGACCTTCTCGGACTGTGAGGCATCCTCGAAGACCAGGCCGTGCACCAGGCCGCGACCGCGGGTGGAGATGCCGGTGAAGGATTCGGTCAGCGCGACCAGGTGCTCGTGCACGCGCGCGCCCTTGGCCAAGGTGGCGAGCTGCAGGCGGTCGTCGGACCAGTAGTGGCGCAGCGCGACCTCGGCGGTGACGAAGGCCGCGTTGTTACCACGGAAGGTGCCGTTGTGCTCACCGGGCGCCCACTGGTCCAGGTCCCGGCGCATGAGCACCAGCGCCATGGGCAGGCCGTAGCCGCCGATCGACTTCGAGAGCGCGACGATATCGGGGGTGATGCCCGCGACCTCGAAGGAGAAGAACGGGCCGGTGCGGCCGCAGCCCATCTGCACGTCGTCGACAATGAGCAGAATGCCACGGGCCGAGCACAATTCGGACAGCTGCCGCAGCCATTCGGCGCGGGCCACATTGATCCCGCCCTCGCCCTGCACCGTCTCGACGATGACCGCGGCGGGCTTGTCCAGCCCCGACGAGCTGTCGTCGAGGGCGCGGCGCATCCACGAGAAGTCCTCGGGCTCATCGAGGTAGCCGTCGTAGGGCATCGGGGAGGCGTGCACCAGCGGGACGCCCGCGCCGGCGCGCTTGGCGGCATTGCCGGTTACCGACAGTGCACCCAGCGTCATGCCGTGGAAGGCGTTGGTGAAGTTCAGGACGGTGGTGCGGCCGGTGACCTTGCGCGCCAGCTTGAGTGCGGCCTCGACGGCATTGGCTCCGGTCGGGCCGGGGAACTGGACCTTGTAGTCCAGCCCGCGCGGGACGAGCACCAGATCTCGCATGGCCTCGAGCAGCCGGCGCTTGGCGACGGTGGACATGTCCAGGGCGTGGGTGATGCCGTCGCCGAGGAGGTAGTCGATCAGCGCCTGCTTGAGCAGCGGATTGTTGTGGCCGTAGTTGAGCGCGCCCGCGCCGGCGAAGAAGTCGAGGTACTCCTTGCCGTTCTCGTCGGTGAGCCAGGCGCCGCTGGCGGTGTCGAACACCGTCGGCCAGGAACGGCAATAACCACGCACGTTGGATTCGAGAGCCTCGAAAACGTTCGTGTCGGCAATGGTCATCGGCGGTCCTAGCGTCGCAACTAAGTGAAACGCTGATGTTTCTATCACAGGAACCGAGCCGTGAAACCTTTTTCCGGCGAATCGGACGCAGATACTCCGCGCGTGACGCACACCGCAACAAACTGGCATCGAGCATAACTCGGCCCCGAGCGAACAGGTCACGCAACCCGATTGCAGGACAACGACCGCGGCCGTAGTGTCAACCTCTTGTGCGCAGCGACGTGGGGGTCTACTGGCAGCTGGTCAAGGCAGGGTTCCGCAGGCAATCGCATTACCGGCTCGCCATGCTGGCGGGCCTGTTCACCAATCTCGTGTTCGGCTTCGTGCGGGCGGCCGTGCTCATGACGGCCGTGCGCGTGAACAGCGGATTCGGCGGCTACGACCGCGGGACCATCGGCGCCTACATCTGGCTGTCGCAGGGACTGCTGGGAGCCATCGCCTTCTGGATGCTGCCCGACATCGTGGAGCGCATCCGCACCGGGGACGTCGCCATCGACTTCCTGCGGCCCATCGACATCCAATTCGCGCACCTGGCCGAATATCTGGGCCGGGCGGCGTTCTCCCTGCTACCACGCGGCATACCCAGCATTCTCGTCGGCGTGCTCACCTTCGGGCTCGCGTTCCCGGACACGCCGGGACCGTACGTGCTGGGCGCCCTCAGCCTGCTGCTGGCCATGACGCTGTCGTTCCTGTCCATGTTCGCGGTCAGCCTGGCCGGGTTCTGGCTCATCGAGACCCGCGGGCTGCGCGCCCTGCACATGATCCTGGGCACCTTCCTGGCCGGGCTGTTCGCGCCGGTGCACCTGTTTCCGGGCTGGTTGCGCGATATTGCCTACGCGACACCCTTCCCGTCCATGCTGCAGTGGCCCATCGATGTGCTGTCCGGTCGCGTGGCCGGCAGGGAAGCGGTGGAAATCGTTGTCGTGCAATGCTTCTGGTTGGTCGTGCTGGTGGGCGCCGGGCAGCTGCTGCTGCGGGCCGGGCGCCGCAAACTGGAGGTGCAGGGTGGGTGAGGCACGTCCCTCCGCTCCGCCTCTCCGCGCTAGGCTGACGCCCTACCGCGCCGTGCTGGGTTCGCGGGTGCGCGCGCAACGCGCCTATCCGCTGTCCTTCGCCGCGGATGTGGTGAGCGCCTTCCTGATCGGGCTGGTGGAGTTCGCCGAAATGTGGGTGATCTTCCACAATGTGCCCCGGCTGGGCGGTCTGGACCTGAACGCCATGCTGCTGCTGTTCGGCATGAGCAACACCTGTTTCGCCATCGCCGACATGGTGGTCGGGCACGTCGACACGCTCCCCACCTACATCCGGATGGGCAAGCTGGACGCCTTCTACCTGCGGCCGCAACCCCTGCTGCTGCAGCTCATGACCAGCGATATCCAGCTGCGCCGGGTGGCGCGCATCGCGGTGGCCGCCACCGTGCTGTCATTCGGCCTGGCGCGCAACGACATCCAGTGGACCCCGGCGCACCTGGCGCTGTTCGCCGTCACGGTGCTGTCCGGAATCGCGATCTTCGCCGGGCTTTTCGTGTGCGCGGCCGGGGCGCAGTTCTTCCTCATCGACGGCGCGGAGCTGACCAACGCCTTCACCTACGGCGGGTCGTACGCGTCCATGCAACCCACCTCGGTGTTCCCGGCACCGATGAAGCTCGTGTTCGGATTTCTGGTTCCGGTCGCCTTCACCTCCTATCTGCCCGCCATCGCTCTGCTCGGGCTGCCCGGGCCCGCTCCGCTGCCGAGCTGGCTGGCGTGGGCGGCGCCGGTGGCGGCGGCGTGGGTGTGGGCGGCCGCGCTGTTCCTGTGGAGACTCGGGACCAGGCACTATCAAGGAGGCGGCGGGTGAACGGTGCCATCATCGATATCGAGGGGCTGACAAGGACTTTCGTGCTGAGCAAGAAGGAGGGCCGCTGGCGGCGCCGGCGCGAGGTGCTCACCGCGGTGGACGACATGAGCTTCCGGGTCGCGCCGGGCGCGGCGGTCGGTTACATCGGCGCGAACGGGGCGGGCAAGTCCACCACCATCAAGATGATCACCGGCATCCTGGTGCCCTCGGCCGGGCGGCTGCGCACCTGCGGGCTGGACCCGGTGCGGCAACGTCGCGAGCTGGCCGGGCGCATCGGCGTGGTGTTCGGGCAGCGCTCGCAGCTGTGGTGGGATCTGCCACTGCGCGAATCGTTCTCGATCCTGGCCGCCATCCACCGGCTCGCCCCGGCGGCGGCGCGCACCCGCACCACCGAGCTCGTCGAGCAGCTGGAGATGGGCGGCACCCTCGATACCCCGGTTCGGCAGCTGTCGCTGGGCCAGCGCATGCGCGCGGAAGTCGCGGCGGCCCTGCTGCATTCGCCCGAACTGGTCATTCTCGACGAACCGACCATCGGCCTGGATGTGCTCTCCAAGCAGCGATTACGCGAATTCCTGCGCTACGAGCGCACCCAGCGCGGCACCACCCTGCTGCTCACCACACACGATATGGGCGATATCGAGCGGCTGTGCGAGCGGGTGCTGGTGGTGGACCACGGCCGGCTGGTCTACGACGGCTCGCTGACCGGGCTCGGCGCGACCGTCGGTGCGCAACGGGTGCTCACCGTCGATCTCGCCGAGCCCACCCCCGACCTGGCCGACCTGCCCGGCGCCAAACTGCTCGACAGTCAGGGTGCGGGCATGCGGCAGCGGCTGGCCTTCGACACCGAGATCACCACTGCCGCACAGCTGCTCACGGCCGTCTCGGCGCGCGCCGAGGTCCGCGACCTGTCCATCGAGGAACCCGATATCGAGGACGTGGTGCGGCGGCTCTACGAGGCCGCGGCGTCGGGCTCTCTCGCGCCCTGATCGAGCCGGAACGGCGGGTAGGCGTCGGTCATCAGGGACGCGTAGGCGCGCACCCGTAGCGACCAGCGGTTGATACCCATGGCGAAGTCGTAGAGCCCCGGGAGATAGGCCCCGGTGAAGAGCAACCCGATCAGGGCGATGATCACCAGGATCGGGAGCAACGACATCATGTTGCGCCCACCGCCCATGAACGCGGCGACGATCAGATACTGCGGGATCGCCAGCAGCCACCATTTGATCAGGACCAGACCGCGGCTGAGCTGTTCGGGATAGTCGACTTCCAGGTCGGCCGGGTAGCCCGGATCGGGTTGCAGGCTGAAGGGCGGGTAGCGGTCCGTCCCCAGCTGCGAGAAGGCGTAGAAACGCACGCGCCAACTCCAGCGCATCACACCGACATTGAAGTCGAAGAGCGCCCTCGGATACGCGCCGGTAATAAGGATTGCGAAAAAGGCCACGATGGTGACCACCAAATACGCAATGCTCAGGACGATCAGTACGAGCACGTGTGGAATGGCAAGTATCCACTTAACTATCCACATCCAGCGGGACAACCCCGGGTCGAGGTCTCCCCGCACACGCACCGGATAAGCGGGACTGGGCTGCATGTCCGTCACTCCTCTCGAGCGCGGCGGCCTCCTTCCGGCAGCCGCCGGAACAGCGGTGAGCCGTTGTTCATCCCAATGTTTCCCCGGCGACGCGAAGATCACATCTGCTTCTCACACATTGTGACCAGATTTGTAATAGCGCGCGCGACGGCGAGTTCCGCACACCACATCGACATGTTTCGAATTGCGGCAAGGGGTCGGGTGTGCGACGTTGCTGACTATTCTCCATGTGCCCGGCCCGGGTCGGCACGACAGCTGATTTACGGGAGACCGAGTGAGAGTGCGTCCGGCGAAACTGTTGCCAACGGGTAACGTGAAGCTCACGCCGCCAATGGAATTGATCCGGCCACGCACTATCCGGGCTCGCCTGCGCCGCATTCTGATCGTGTCGGTGGCGCTGGTGCTGGCGCTGCTGACGATCGTCATCACCCGTGAGGTGAACGACTACCGCGACACCGGAGACACCGCCCAGGCGGTCCATCTCGCACTGGCGGTACAGGACCTGGTCCATGAGGTGCAGCGCGAACGCGGTCTCACCAATGGACTGCTCGGCGGTGACACCGCGTCCCGCACGGCGCTCGGCAATCAGCGCCTGGCCACCGACAGCGCATTGCAGGAACTCAACTCCACGCTGAACCAGCAGCCGCCGGGGGCCGATCTGGTGCGCACCGCGCTCCAGCAGTTCTCCGGAGTGACCGCCACGCGCGCCGATGTGGACGCCGGGCACGCCGACCGGTCGGCCTCGTTCACCTTCTATACCAATGCGATCGGCACGCTGGACCAGGCGCGGCCCGGCCTCGATCACGCTCTCGACAGCCGGCTGTGGCGGGGGCTGCAGAGCCTCTACGCGCTCGGCGACGTCAAGGAGTTCACCGGTCAGGAACGCGGCTTCCTCAACGGCGTCTTCGCCGCGGGCGCGTTCGCACCGGGCGAGTACGTGAAGTTCCTCGATATCCGAGCCGCCAAACAGGCCGCGGTGACGGCCTTCGAACGCGATGCCACACCCGCACAGCGTTCGCAGCTCTACACCGCGATGCGAACCGATGAGTCGGCGCGGGCGGGCGACGCGGAGACCATCGCCCTCGCCTCCGAGCGCGGTCCGATCACCGAATCGGTCAACCCCGCCGACTGGTGGCGCCAGATGAGCTCCATCATCGACGGCGAACGCACCGTCCAGCGCGATATCGGCGGCCAGATCACCTCCCGGGCAAGCGAACTGCGCCGCGATGCCGCCCTGCGCCTGTCCCTCTACGTGCTGGCCGCCCTGCTCGCCATCGCCGCCGAGGTGGCGCTGGTGGTCGCCACCGTACGGGCGATCGTGCGGCCGCTGGCCGAGCTGTCCACGGAGGCCGACCGGGTGGCCGGTAAGCGGCTGCCGCAGCTCATCGAAGCCTGGCAGACCTCCGAGGGCGCGGACCCGGACCCGCCCGAACCGGTGCGCGCCGACGAGAGCGCGGGCGCCGAGATCGTGTCCGTGGCCCGTGCGCTGGACCGGGTGCAGACCACCGCCTACGAACTCGCCTCCGCGCAGGCGCGGCTGCGCCGCAACAGCACCGAGTCCATGGCCAACCTGGCGCGGCGCAATCAGAATCTGGTGCGCCGCCAGCTCGGGCTGATCAGCGAGTTCGAGCGGGAGGAGCTCGACCCCAGCACGCTGGCCAACCTCTTCGAACTCGACCACCTGGCCACCCGCATGCGGCGCAACGCCGAGAGCCTGCTGGTGCTGGTCGGCGAGTCCAGCCCGCGCCGCTGGTCGAAACCCATTCCGCTGACCGATGTCATCCGCGCCGGCCTGTCCGAGGTCGACGACTACCGGCGGGTGGTGCTGCGCCGGGTGGACGAGATCTCCATCGCAGGCGCGCATGTCAGCGAGGTCGCGCACATGCTGGCCGAACTCATCGAGAACGGGCTGTCCTTCTCCCCGCCCGATCTGGAGGTGGAGATCTACGGCCGTCGGCTCGGCTCGCGCTACATGCTCGCCATCGTCGACCACGGCGTCGGCATGCCGCCCGATCAGCTCGCCACCGCCAATGCCCGTCTGTGCGGCGAAGCCGACTTCCTCGTCGCGCCCACCCGCTTCCTGGGCCACTATGTGGTCGGCCGCCTGGCCCGGCGCCTGGGCATCGAGGTCGAGCTCACGGTGTCCCCCACCAGTGGCGTGGTGGCCCGGCTGCTGCTGCCGGGCGATCTGCTCGGCGACCCCGGCGCGGAACTTCCCGCCCCGCCCGAGGATTCGAAACACGCTGCGGGGGCGCAGCTTCCGACGGTCGTCGACACCATGCCGGACCCGAAACCGGGCCGCCACAGCTCGGGCCACACCCCCGGCTCGGCCGACACGGAACGCCCGCAGCGTGCGACGCCCGCCCGCAACGATGTCGCCAACGGCTCACCCGCGGGCCCGCACTCGATCAAGCTCGTTCCGTTACCCACCGCTACTCTGACCACCCCGCCGCACACCCCGGCGGCCCCACCGCACGCCACCGCCGCCGAGCGTCTCTTCGGCGGGCCGACCACGGGTTCGTTCGCCATTCAGCCGCCGGCGGCGGGATCCCCGGCGGGCCCGGTTCCGGCGAGCTCACCGGGCGCGGCGGCCGACGTTTCGGGAGCCGTCCCGGAGGTGCAACGTACGCGAAACGGTCTCGTCAAGCGGAACCGGAAGACTCGCGAGAATCCGGGCGTCACACCGGGCGGCGCCCAACCGGCGGCCGCGCGGCCGGTCGCGGACCGCTCACCCGACGAGATACGCAGCATGCTCGCCGGATTCCGGTCCGGCCATCAGCGTGGGCAGACCGGCGAACCGCCCCGGCCCGGATCGACAGCATAGGAGGACACCGGGTGACGACCCACTACACCGACACCGATCCGCACACTTTCAACTGGCTGCTGGCCGACTTCGTGCGCACCACCGACGGGGTGCGCGACGCTGTGGCGGTGTCCTCCGACGGGCTACTCATGGCCATGTCCCAGGGCCTGGACCGGACCGCGGGCGACCGGCTCGCCGCCATCGTGTCCGGGCTCACCAGCCTGGGCCGAAGCGCTTCGCGCAGTTACGATTTCGACGGACTGCGACTGATCATGATCGAGATGGGGCGCGGATTCCTGCTGGTCTCGGCCATGAGTAATGGCAGCTGCATCGGCGTGATCGCCGACAACGGCGCCGATGTGGGCCTGGTCGGCTATCAGATGGCCGTGCTGGCCGACCGCGCCGGCGCGCTGCTGACCCCCGCCCTGATCACCGAATTGCGGGAGTCCTTGAGCCGATGAATGATTCGCATCGGCTGCCGGACGCGCGCATGATCGCGTCCGGCCGCCCGCGCGGCTGGTCCGGCGCCGCCGCGTCCGAAAGACCCACGCGAGATACGAGATTGGCCGACGATGAGGAACAGGTGGTGCGACCGTTCATGATGACCTCGGGGCGGACTACGCCATTGGTCGACGGCCTGCGCATCGAAACCCTGGTGCGCGCCACCCCCGCGGCGCTGTCCGCGCCGCTGCGGTTCGAGCTGGAGCGGGTGGTGCGACTGTGCCAGCGCCCGCACTCGATCGCCGAAATCGGTGCGGCCCTGCGGGTTCCGATCGGGGTGGCGCGGGTGTTGGTGAGCGATCTGGTATCCGAAGGACACGTCTCGGTCGGCCGGACCGATGAACTCTCCACCGCTGCTCTGGAAAGGATCCGGGACCTTGTTCGGAACCTCTGACCCCGCCGCCGTACCGCTGGCCTCCTCGGTGAAAATCGTGACCAGCGGCGGATTCGGCGTCGGCAAGACCACTTTCATCGGAGCGATCTCGGAGATCGAGCCGCTCGCCACCGAAGCCGCCATGACCGAAGTGTCGGTGGGACTGGACGATCCGGGCCTGGCCACCGGCAAGACCACCACCACCGTGGCTCTCGACTTCGGCCGCATCACCCTGGATTCCAGTCTGGTGCTCTACCTGTTCGGCACTCCCGGCCAGGAGCGGTTCGAATTCCTCTGGGACGACCTGCTCGACGGCGCGCTCGGTGGCGTCATCCTGGTCGACACCGGCCGCGTCGAGGACTGCTACCCGGTACTGGACTTCTTCGAGCAGCGCGGCACCCCGTTCGTGGTGGCGGTCAACCGCTTCGACGCCGGACCGCGCTTCGCGCTCGACGAGGTCCGCGAGGCGCTGGACCTCTCCCCCACCATCCACCTCATGGATTGCGATGCCCGCGACCGCGAATCGGTGAAACTTGTCCTGGTGGCCCTGCTCGAGCAGATCCTCCAGGCCCGCCGGGCTCCCGCCCTGGCCGTCTGACAAAAAATCGCCCCGGATGCGAACGCACCCGGGGCGATTGCCCGAAAACCCTTCGCTCTAATGCGAATTAACGGCCGAAGGATCCCGTCCACAGGGTGTTGAGCAGACCACCCAGGGCCGCGCTACCGGTGTCCAGCACGCCGTTCAGCGCAGCGGAACCAGTTTGGATGATAACCGGGATCATGTTTCAACCTCTCTCTAGTGGACGCCGCCGTCCGGGATTTCCGTTCGGCGACCGGACCCACACTGCCGAGGGACACTTAGGCGAACCTTGCCAGTAGCTGAGAGGTCGCTAAGACGGGTTGTGTGACCCGTCACAGAGAGAGGACCGTCCAGTTCCTACTGCGGCGGCGCCGCGCCCGCCGAATACAGGCTCACCTCGCCGTCCTCCCCCAGAAACGCGTTGACCAGCATCGTTCCGCTGGAACGTAATTCGCCGGGGTCCGGCGCGGCGGTCGTGACGGAGACCTGTGGCAGCGCACCCCAGTTCACGACAAACCGATCGGGCGGTCCGTTGTCACTGGACAGATGGGCGAGGCGGAACACGGACACCGTCCGGCGAACAATCAGATTACGGACGACTTCGGCAATTCGCTCCGGGTCTTCCAGCGCGAACATGAAACCGAATCGCAGTTCCGGCGATGACACATAGGCGGGCACGAATATCGAGGCTAACGGACTGCGGCGCGCCGCGCCCCCGGCGCGCCGCATAGATAGCTATTCATAAGCCTCGGTAACCGCACCCGCCGGCGAGAAGCCTCGCCCCGGTCGAGCCCCGCCCTCGAACCTGTCTCGCACACCGCCCGCAGCGGTGTCGATCGGCCTTCAACCGCAGCGACCATGTGACCGTCTTGTAATGCTGTATAACGATTTTCAGGCAGCTTCGCCGATCACGCGCCGGATGGTTGCGCCCCTCCGACTATCGCGCTTTCCTGAATATGTCCCGCATTATCGGACAGTCTTCTCATCGCATCGTCGCGGATTTCCCGGTTACTTCACCGTGTCGCTGGTGGTGGGCTGTTGCGTTCCGGGTGCGGGGCTGCGCCGGAGCCGAGGGGAGCCCCTCCCCGAAACCCCCTCGGCCCTGGCGCATCCACACATGCGACGCCGAGGGTGGGAATCATGGCAATCGACTACACCGGAGCGGGTTTCGGGGCCGAGCTCCCATCGCCATCAACGCTGTTGCGCGCCTTCCGGGAACCGGTCAGCTCCGATCGTCGCGATCGCGACGTCCTCGAATCAGCCCACGAACTGGTGCGATGCCATGAGCATCGATATCGCGCCCTGGACACGGCGCATGCCACCGACGCCACCCCCGACGATGTCGCCGACAGCACCCACCGTGTCGACCGGATCGACGAGCGCCGGACCGAGCTGGTGGCCCGCATCGACGAGTGGGTGGCGGTGAACATTCCGCACCGCGCCGGGGCCTCGTTGCACACCGAGACCCTCGGCGCGGTCATCGACCGGATGGCCGCGAAATGGGTTGCCGCACAACGGGCTCTGGGCAATGCCGAGTCCGAGCCGGTGCGGGCTTCGAAAGCGACCGACGGGCGCGCGCGGCGACGCGCGGTGGCGCATCGCATCAGCGAGGACCGGCCCCGCCGCGGGGTGGACACGGAGGCCCACCTGCAGTGGTACCGGCTCGCCGAGCTCGCCGACGGCTATCGGGATCTGATCACGGAGGTCGCCCAGCATCGCCGGCGACTGCCGACCTGGTAGGCCCGGCTAACGCGGGTCGACGACTTCGGCGTCGATGACGTCCTCGCCCGGGACGCGCTCGCCGTGGACCGGCTTCGTCGCCGAATCGTCCTGTGCGGGTGCGGGTTCCGGGGCTTCTTCGTCGAGGTCGTCGGTCAGGTTCGCGGCGCGCTGCGCGGCCGCGTCCTGCGCGGCGGCCGCGGCGGCTTCACGCATCTCGATGGCGTCGGTGATCCAGTCACCGATCTCGCGGGTCACCTCGGCGACGGTGCCCGTGATGATCGAGGCGATATTGCCGACGTGCCGTGCTCCCGACGACGTCAATTCCTGGATCAGATCCTTGTTGCTCTCGAATTTAGAAATCATTTACACGCCCACTTCGCTCGCCTGCCCCCGGCGCATCACGATAACACCGGCCTGTGCTGAATTCTTGACCAGGAACGGCGGCAGCGCCAGCTTGAACAGCTTCAACCACACCGACCCGATCTGCCGGGAGAAGCGTCCGGTGTTGTAGGGCAGGCCGTGCTTTTCACACAGCGCCTTCACCTCGGGGGCGATTTCCGGGTACCGGTTGGCCGGCAGATCCGGGAACAGGTGGTGCTCGATCTGGTGCGACAGGTTGCCGGACATGATGTGGAAGAGCTTGCCGCCCTTGATATTGGCCGAGCCCAGCATCTGGCGCACGTACCACTCACCCTGAGTCTCCTCGGCGCACTCCTCCTGAGTGAACGTCTGTACGCCGGTCGGGAAGTGGCCACAGAAGATGATCGAGAACGTCCACAGGTTGCGCACGATATTGGCGGTGAAGTTGGCCGCCAGCGTGGACAGGAACAGCGGTCCGGTCAGCGCCGGGAAGACCACGTAGTCCTTGAGCACCTGCCTGCTGGCCTTGCGCCACTGGCCCTTGACCAGCGTCTTGACCTCCTGCCAGGACTTCTTGCCCCGGACGATGTTCTCGACCTCGAGGTCGTGGCCCATCACGCCCCACTCGAACGCGACCATCAGCGCGAAGGCGTAGAACGGGTTGCCCAGCCGCAGCACGTTCCAGCTCTGCGCCTCGTCCACGCGCAGGATGCCGTAACCGATGTCGCGGTCCATATCGAGGATGTTGGTGTAGGTGTGGTGCATGTAGTTGTGCGAGTGCCGCCACTGGTCGCCCGGGCAGACCGTATCCCATTCGAAGACACGGGAATTCAGGGTCGGCTCACGCATCCAGTCCCACTGGCCGTGCATGACGTTGTGGCCGATCTCCATATTGTCGAGAATCTTCGACGCGCTCAGCGCGGCCACGCCGGCCAGCCAGAACGGCGGCAGGAAGCCCAGGTAGAGCAGGCCGCGGCCGGCGATCTCCAGGCCGCGCTGGGCCTTGATGACCTTGTAGATGTATTCGCGGTCCCGGTCGCCCAGGTCCGCGGTGACGCGGGCGCGCAGCGCGTCGAGTTCGCGGCCGATCTCCTCGACCTGGTCGACGCTGAGCACCAGCGGGCCCTCGGTGGTTTCGGTGAGGATCGCCATGATCCCTCCTGTTCAGATGGCAGAAATGAGTCAGAGAGCGAGGTCGACGTCCCCGACGGGGGCGTTGATGCAGATCTGGATGGGCTGATCCGGGTCGCTGTCGAGCTGCCCGGTGCGCAGATTGCGGGTGCAGCCGCTGCGCTTGACGGCCGTGCAGGAGAAGCAGATGCCCATGCGGCAGCCGTACTCCGGGTTCAGGCCCGCGGATTCGGCCTGCTCGAGCAGGCTTTCGCCGGTGTTCTCGGCGACCACGCCGCTGTCGGAGAAGGTCACCTTGCCCTCGGCGTCGGCCGGGTCCACCACCGCGGTGGTGAGGGTGAACTCCTCGCTGTGCAGCCGATCGCCGAGCTGTTCGGCCTCGTAGACGGTGCGCACCGCGGCCATCAGGCCGGGCGGTCCGCACAGGTAGGTCTGCGCGGACGGGAACCAGGGCGCGAGCGATTCCAGCTCGTCGTAGCCGAAGTTGGCGTCGCGCTCTGCCTGATTTGCCCGCCGCTTCGCTGCGGGCGGATTCGCGGTCCCGAGGTCTCGATTCTTCCCTCCCTCCGCTCCTCCGCTTCGCTCCCCCACTCCACTCGGTCCAGAATCGAGCGCTCCGCCTCCCCACACTTGGCCGCGAACCGCCTCCGGGTAGCGGAATTCGATGCGGACATTGCTGTGCTGCATGGCGATCGCCTCGAGTTCCTGGCGATGCGGCACCCATTCCGGAGAACGGTTGTAATGCAGGAAAAGGATGCGGCCGCGGTAGCCCTCGTCGGCGAGGGTGCGCAGCATGGACAGCACCGGCGTGATGCCGCTGCCGCCGCTGATCAGCACGATCTGCTCGGGCCGCGGCTCGGGCAGGTGGAACGCCCCGGCGGCGGGTTCCAGGTCCACCACCATGCCGGGAATCGCGTTCTCGTGCAGGTGGTTCGAGACCAGGCCGTGCGGGTGGGCCTTGACGGTGAGTTCGATGTGCCGGTCGCGGCGTCCCTCGGCATTGACCGGCGAATAGCAGCGGGTGTGGCGGACGCCGTCGATCACGACGCCGATCTGCACGTATTGTCCCGCCACATGCCCGGACCACTGCCGGGCGGGCTCGAGCGTGAGGGTGACCGAGCCAACCGCGCTGCGCCGCACGTGGGTGATCTTCGCGCGCATCGAGCGCCGGGTCAGGGTCGGGCGCACCAGCTCGAGGTAGCGATCCAGCGGGTGCGGGGTGGTCATTGTCTTCTGCACCAGGTCGAGTAGTCCGACCATGTGAGCCTCCTGTCGCGTCGCCGGGCTGAGCGACGCCTCTTCGCAGTCGATGCGCCTCCGGTGTGACCTCGATGTCATACCGGATCCCGATGTCATTTCGGTGCACATCTGTACACTGAGATAGTGTGCCGGGCGAAGCCACTCCAGTTCAACCGGCAGTTCGTGTGACCCACACGACATCTTGCGAATGGAACGAATGTGAACGCATGTATGGTGATCGAGATGAGCGAGCAGGCAGCTACCCGAGTCGAGCGCAAGGAGCGCACCCGCGCGGCGCTACTCGACGGCACCCTCGCCCTGGCCGCGGACCGCGGCTTCGCGGCCCTGTCCCTGCGTGAGATCGCACGCTCGGCCGGCATCGTGCCCACCGCGTTCTACCGGCACTTCGCCTCGCTCGACGAACTCGGCACCACACTGGTCGAGGAGGGCGTGCGCCAATTGCGCCTGGCGCTAAGGGAAATGCGGCGCACCCCGAACGCGACACTGGCACAGACCGTGCGCTTCGTCTTCGACCAGGTCGACGGGAAACGCGACCTGTGGGGCTTCCTGATTCGCGAACGCCACGGCGGCTCGGCCGCGCTGCGCGGGGCCATCGCGGTCGAAATGCAGCTCATCGAACGAGAATTGGTGGTCGATCTGTCCCGGGTGCGGGCGCTGGACGCCTGGTCGCCCGACGATCTGGAACTGGCCGCGGATCTCATCGTGTCCACGGTCGCCGACCGGATCGCCGACTACCTGATGGCCGAATCCCGGGAGAGCGCGCGGACCGTGGAGCGTGCCGTCCTGCAGGTGCGGCTCATCGCGCTCGGCATGGGCGCGTGGCGTCCCTCATAGACACGGGCGCGTGGCGTCCCTCATAGACATGGGCGCTCGGCGGCCGTCATAGCGTTGAGCCGTTCCTGAAATCAGCGGCCGCGCAAATCATCTCCGCGCACCGGCAGCAAGAGCATCAGGCCGACGATCAGGACCAGAAGCAGGCCAACGATTCCCGCCCGCTCAGCGTCGAACGCCCACACGAAGAAGCCGAAAAGCGTTGGGGCCAGAAAGGATACGGCGCGCCCCGTGGTGGCATAGAGCCCGAACAGCTGGCCCTCGCGGCCGGGCGGGGACACCCGGGCCAGGAACGAGCGTGCGGAAGCCTGTGCGGGGCCGACGAATACGGTCAGCGCCAAACCGAAGATCCAGAACATGAGCGGACCGGACAGCACCAGCAGGAACGCTCCGCACACGATCATGCCCGCCAGCGAGGCGACGATCACCGCCTTCGGGCCGGTGCGGTCGTCGAATCGGCCGCCGACCAGCGCGCCCAGGGCCGCAACCACATTCGCGGCGACGCCGAACAGCAGCACGTCCGAGTCCGCGATGCCGTACACCCGCACCGCCAGGATCGCGCCGAAGGTGAACACCCCGGCCAGGCCGTCCCGGAACACCGCGCTGGCCAGCAGGAACGCGACGGTGCGCCGATCGACGCGCCACAGTTCCCCGATGTCGCGGAAGAGCACCCGGTACGAACTCAGGAAGGACCGGACCCGCACCGCCGCACCGGGATCGGCCGCGGTGCGCGGCACCTCGGGGACGAACAGGAACAGCGGCACCGCGAATCCGGCGAACCAGACCGCCGCCAGCACCGCCACCAGGCGAATGTTCAGCCCGTCCTCGATCGGAACGCCGAGCAGTCCGCGGTAGTCGTTCTTGCCCGCGATGAAGCCGACGTAGCTGATCAGCAGCAGGATGATCCCGCCGAAATAGCCCATGGCCCAGCCGAACCCGGACACCCGCCCGACGTTGGCGCGCGTGGACACCTGCCGCAGCATGGCGAAGTACGGCACATGCGAGAGCTCGAACGCCGCCGAACCGACGCCCAGCAGGGCCAATCCCAGCCATAGGTAGTGGTAGTCGGCGTGCACGAAGAACATGGCCGCCATCACCAGCACAGTCAGCGAGGTCAGCATTCCCAGTGCCAGCTTGCGCCGAGCGGTGGCGTCGAACCACTGCCCGGCTACCGGCGCGGTCACCGCCACCACCAGCCCCGCCGCTCCCAGCGCCCATCCGAGCCAGGCACTGGGCGAGATCCCGCCCGGCAGCTCCTTGCCCACCTTGTCGGTCAGATACACCGAGAACACGAAGGTCAGGATCACCGCATTGAACGCCGCGCCCGCCCAGTCCCAGAACCCCCACGCCAGCACCGTCCCCCGCCCGGTCGCCTGACCCACGGTGACGTCTCCCGAGCGCTCGCTCATGCAGCGCAGACTAGGCGACCCCGCTCCCCTCCCGCACGACATCCGCGCACCCTGCGCGTCGCGCACATGCGAGAACCGCTCACGCCCAGGCGCTGTCGTGCTACGCCCAGGCGCGGTCGTCGATCGTGAGGGTTCGGCCGTGGGCCTGCTCGACATGTTCGGACCAGGGGCGACGGCGCTCTTCGGTCGTCATGGACAGCAGGGCGTGGAGTTTGTCCCAGGCTTCGGGGTCGGACGGCGTCCAGACCTGCATCCATGCGCCGGCGATGGAGGGCAGGGACATGCTGGTCATGTACATCTCGAGTTCGCCGACGGCGAGGTTGCGGATGACGCGGGTGCGGCCCAGCGGGAGGGCGACGTCGTTGCGCGCCCAGAGTTCCGCGAATTGCGGGCTCGCCGAGACCATGTCGTCGATGAATTCCACCCAGTCGGGGTCGCCGAGGTTGCGGGCGTAGGCGGCGCGCAGGTAGCCGACCATGCGGGCCAGGTGGTCCGGCTCCGAGTGGGGCGGGTAGGGCGTACAGCACTCCTCGGCCAGGAAGACCTTGCGCAGCACGTTCCGGGAGCCGCTCATGAACATCGGATACATCGTCGCGTAGGCGGTATTGCAGGCCAGCACATCGTATTTGGCACTGAACAGGGCTGCGGGCAGCGGATGCATGTGGTCGAGGATGATCTGTACCTCCTCGGGCACCAGTTCCTCGGCGATCGGCGTCGGCACGGTCGGGACGTCGGCGAGCCGATAAAGGTGTGCGTGCTCGGCGCCGTCGAGGCACAGCGCCCGGGCGATCGCATCCAGCACCTGCACACTGCAATTGATATCGCGCCCCTGCTCGAGCCAGGTGTACCAGGTGATCCCCACCCCGGCCAGCTGCGCCACCTCTTCACGCCGCAGCCCCGGGGTGCGCCTGCGCACGCCCGCGGGCAGGCCGACATCCTCCGGGCGGATGCGCGCCCGCCGCGACTTCAGGAAGGTCGACATCTCCTCGCGCCGGGCCTTGCGCACCGAGCGCGAATTGCCATTGCGCACCGCTGCCTCGGCGACGACATCGGTCACCTCACGGGATCCTGCTCCTGACACCATGACTGCATTTTGGCGGCAACCGCGATCGGTATCCAGGTGGTCCCAGTACCGGTATAAGCAGGCTCCTGATATCAGGATCCGGCCCGGCACTCGCGAAGCACGACGATTCCGACCAGCGGTGACCGTCAGAAGCCACCGCCCCCCGGACTGACACCACCACCCCAAATACCACCGTCGGCCGAGCCACCTCCGTCGCCGAAGAAGCCGCTACTGCCGTTACCACCCCAACCGCTGCCATCGACCCAACCGCTACCCCCACCGACGCCACCCCCGTCGTAACCGCCACCGCCGAACCCGCCCCCGCCATAACCAGCACCGTCATAGCCGCCCCCGCCGTAACCAGCACCGGAACCGCCAGGCTGGTCGTCGTAATGGTGGCGGTGATGGTGATGGTGGTGGTTCTGATTGGCCAACATCGAGTAGATCACCCATTGCTCCATACCCGAAGAATCGGCACGTCCCGCACTCCAGCCTGCATAATCCGGAGTGTGATCACGCGCCCGACGCAGACGCCGAGATTCGGAACCCCAGGCCAAGATCGCGATGGACACCACGATGGCCATACCGATGACAATCATGATCGCCAAATGCATCCAACCAGCATGATCCTTGCCAAGCGGACAGACAACCCACACACCGTGGATCCGCATCGATGATCGGACGACCTGGATGACCAGCGGTGCGAAGCCCCCGCACAATCACACATGCCACTCCATTACGCCTGCTGGGGTCGCCGCCACGCGAAACACCTGTCCCGATGTACTACCGCGCCCCTCCGAGGCTTGCCACCGAATCGCAACGGACACGCCATGCGCAACCTTTGCTTCAAGCAGTACGTAACCAAGATGTCACCCCGGCCGCTTCCGTGACCGTCTCGACGCCGCTGAAACCCGGGGTGACACCCTGACTCCATGGTGACGGTATTCGCTAAGGGTATCCAGGTGGTGCCAGTACCCGTATAAACAGACTCCTGTCAGCCGATTCGGCCGCCGCGCACGCTGATTCCCATGACACAGAGCCTGACCCAGTCTCCACCCGCGGCGGCTCCCGCCTCGGTAGCCGTCCGACGTCCCCTCGCAGTCCTGACCGTCATCCTGCTCGGCCAGTTCATGGCGGTGCTGGACGCCGCGATCGTGAACGTCGCCATACCCGCCATCCGAACCTCCCTACACGCCACCGGTTCCGGGCTGCAGCTCATCGTCTCCGGATACGTGATCGCGTACGCGGTGCTGCTCGTCACCGGCGCGCGGCTGGGTGATCGGTTCGGGCAGCGCACCGTGTTTCTCACCGGGCTCGCGCTGTTCACCCTCGCCTCGCTGACCTGCGGTCTGGCCTGGAATTCCTGCTCGCTCATCGTCTTCCGGTTCCTGCAAGGCGTCGGATCGGCAGCCATGGTGCCGCAGGTGATGACCATCCTGCAGCGGGTTTTCGCCGGACCCGCCCGGGCCCGCGCACTGGCGGCCTACGCGACCGTCATCTCCGGCGGCATGGTCGTCGGCCAGATCCTCGGCGGCATCATCGTGACCAGTGATATCGCCGGAACCGGCTGGCGTGGCGTGTTTCTGGTGAACGTGCCGATCGGCCTGGCACTGCTCGCCGCCGCACCGCGGATCCTGCCGGCCGTCACCACCGGCGTGGATCGCAAACTCGATCTTGCCGGGCTGGCCGTCCTGACCGCCTCGGTACTGGCGCTGGTCGTGCCACTCGTGCTCGGGCACGAACAGGATTGGCCGCTGTGGACCCGAATCACCCTGGGCGCGTCCGCTTTCGGTTTCGCCGCCTTCGCGATGGTCGAGCGCTGGGTACATCGCCGCGGCGGGGAACCGCTCTTCGCCGACCGCGTACTGCGCGCCCCCGGCCTGGTGCTCACCGCGGCCACCCTGTTCCTGGTCATGTGCACCTTCGGCGGCTGGATCTTCGTCCTGACCATCCATCTCCAGTCCACTCTCGGCTACAGCGCCCTGCACGCCGGACTGCTGTTCCTCCCCAATGGCGTGACCTTCGGCCTGGTGAGCCTGAATTGGACCCGCATCCCCGCCCGCTTCCACCGCGCGATGATCCCCGTCGGCCTGCTGATCGCCGCCCTGACCACCATCGTCATGGGCCTGCAGATGCGCAGTGGCCATGACATCGCCCCGCTCGAACTGACCGTGTTCGGCCTCATGGGCATCGGCTACGGCCTCGCCTTCAGCCCGCTCATGGCCCGTGCCACCAGCAAGATTCCCCTCGCCCTCGCCGCCGACGCCAGCGGCATCCTCGTCACCTGCGTCCAGCTCGGCGTCGTGATCGGCGTGGCCGGATTCGGCTCGGTGTTCCTCACCCTCGCCGGTTCCACCGCCCTCTCCGCTGCCCACGCCGTCGGCACCACCGCCACCGCCGAGGGCATCACCATCCTGGTCGCCGCGGCGCTCGCGGCCAGGGCCGCTCGCTGACCCGCCGACCGCTCGGGATTCGAATCAGCGGTCGACGAAGCCGGATTCGTAGGCCAGGATCACCGCCTGGGTGCGGTCCCGGGCATCGAGTTTGGTCAGGACGCCACTGACGTGGGTCTTGACGGTCTCGGGTCCGATGTGGAGTTGGTCGGCGATTTCCCGGTTGGACAGTCCGCGGGTCATCAGCAGGAGGACGGTTTCCTCGCGGTCGGTGAGGCCGGCGCGAACGAGTTGCTCACGGGCGCTGGGATTCCCGCGCCCGTGAGCGAGCGCGCGGACGGCCGCGGGGTACAGCAGCGAATCGCCGGTTGCGACAGTCCGTACCGCGTTGGCGATTTCGGCGGGGCGGGCGCGTTTGAGGAGAAACCCGTCGGCGCCGGCGCGCAGGGCGGCGTAGACGTAATCGTCGTTCTCGTACGTGGTGATCACCAGGATCTTCGGTGGCCGCGCGGTGGAACGCAGGATCGCGCGGGTGGTCTCGATGCCGTCCATCAACGGCATTCGCACATCCATGGCGATCACATCGGGGTTCAGCTGTCTGCACAGCGAAACGACGGCCACGCCGTCGGCGGCCTCGCCGATCACGTCGATGTCGGGTTGGGCGTCGAGGATCGCGCGCAGGCCCGCGCGAGCGAGTGGTTCGTCGTCGACGAGCAGGACTGTCACCGGCATTCGATCACCCCCGGACCCGGATCGGTAGCTCGACTCGGACCTGCCACCTGTCGCCGTCGGCGCCGAGCCGCACCGATCCGCCCAGCAGTTCGGCACGCTCGCGAATGCCGCGGAGCCCGGTTCCGGCGCCGGCGGATATCGGGCCGATCAGCTCGTTGGCGATATCGAGGTCGAGCCGGTCCGGCCCGGACAGGACCCGAACCTCGATCGGCACCCGCCCGGCGTGGCGCATGGCATTGGTGATGGCCTCCTGCAGGATTCGGTAGCCCTCCCGTGAGAGCGGACCCGGAATCCGGTGCAGCGGACCGATGACGGTGGCGTCGACCGTCGCACCGGCGGACCGGGCTGCTTCGAACAGACGCTCGGCGTCCGCGAGGGTCGGCCTTTCATGGATCGGACGGTGGGGCTCGCGCAGCACGAGCAGGACCCGATCCAGATCCTCCAGCGCGGCCCGCCCAGTGTCCTCGATGGCGGTCAGTGCGCGTTCGGTGAACTCGGGGTCACCGGTCGCTCGTGCGGCTCCGGCCTGCAGGACCGCGGCGGTCAGGGCGTGGCCGATCGAATCGTGCAGTTCGCGCGCGATCCGATTGTGTTCCAGCAGTTGCTCGGTGCTCTCTTCCAGGGCTCGCAGCCGCTGCGCCGTGGACGGCGCCAGCAGCGTGCGTGCCGCGGCGGTGACCAGGTCACCCAGGCCGATGACGACGATGCCGAGCAGGGCGATGGTCAGCGGTATCAACAGCCCGAACCACCAGTGCGGGTGCGTGATTCGGACGATGGCGTCGTGGGCGGGTGGGCTCCCGGTCGCCGCGCGCACCAGGTCCCGGGTGAGCAGTACGACCGGCACACACGTTGCCAGCAGGATCGCACTCAGTCCGAGCCGGACTTCGAGCCACAACACGGTCCGCCATCGATCCGACCGGTCCACCGAACGGGCGGCCGTGATCGAACGTGGTGGCGCACCGTGTTCGCGGTTGATCAGAAACAGTTGTGCCTGCAGACCCTCCGCCAAGCGTGTCGCAGGGATCAGCCCGACCGGTACCGCGAACGCCGCGGGCAGGTACCAGTGGGTGCGGTCGATGTACAGCCACAGTGCCGCGACGGTGAGCGGCAGCGCCAGATGCAGCCCGCGCGAGTACGTCACCGGATCGGAAAACCGTGCCGCCACCGAACTGATCATGGCTTCATCGTGCCAGCCGCCTCCCGGGCCACGGCTCCCCCGAATTGGGGAGACGATTCACCCGGCAGCGGGAGGACACGGCCCCGACGCGGAACCAGGCTGAGGTCCATGACCACCATCGACCTTCACGAGCTGACCAAGGACTACGGCGCGAAGCGGGTGCTGGACCGGGTCACCTGCTCGGTGCGGCCGGGCCGGGTCACCGGTTTCCTCGGTCCCAATGGCGCGGGCAAGTCCACCACGATGCGGCTCGTACTCGGCCTGGATCGGCCGACCTCGGGCCTTGCGACGGTGGCCGGTCGCCCGTTCACCGCCGCGCGCCGTCCGCAGCGCCTCATCGGCGCTCTCCTCGACCCGTTCGCCATGCATTCGAGCCGGACAGCGTTCGCGCACCTGTCGGCACTCGCCGCCGCGGAAGGGATTCCCCGGCGGCGCGTGGACGACGTGCTGGGAGCAGTCGGTCTCGAGACGGTGGCCGGCAAACGGATCAAGACGTTCTCGCTGGGTATGCGTCAGCGGCTCGGGATCGCCGCCGCGCTGCTGGGCGATCCGCCGGTCCTGATGCTCGACGAGCCGTCCAACGGGCTCGACCCGGAGGGCATCATCTGGCTGCGCAGCACTCTGCGCAGCCTTGCCGACGAGGGCCGGACGGTGTTCGTCTCCAGCCATCTGATGAACGAAACCGCTTCCTTCGCAGACCATCTCGTGGTGCTGGGTCGTGGCAGGGTCCTCGCCGACACCGGCCTCGACGACTTCATCGATCGCCATGCCCGGCCGCGGGTCCGGATTCGCACCGACTCTCCCGAAACGTTGCGCACCGTGCTGACCGATGCCGGCTTCGATCCGGTCGCGGGCGATTCGGGGCGCTGGTATGTCGACGGGGCCCGGGTCGGCACGGTCGGTCCACTGCTCGTCCGCGCCGGTGTCCCGGTCCTCGAACTTGCCGACGAGTCGGGGACTTTGGAGCAGGCGTACCTCGCTCTGACGGCGGACGCCGCCGAGTTCACGTCCGCCACTTCGACCCCGACGACACCGGAAAAGGTGATGTGACAATGTCTTTCACAGCAGTCCTGCGCTCGGAATGGATCAAGGCCCGATCGCTGCCGGTGCTGAGCGGCTTGGTCGCACTGATGTTCGCGGCCACCGTGGGATTTTCGCTGACCGGGACCGTCAGCCTCGGCAGGCACGATGCGGGCAAACCGGGTTTCGATGCGCTGCTGATCTCGTTCTACGGCATCAATTTCGGTCAGCTCGCCGCCATCTGTGTCGGAGCCGTCTGTGCGGCAGCACAGTTCAGGAGCAACGGAGCGCGCATCTGGTTCGCGGCGGTACCGCGGCGGGGCCTGGTGTATTCGGCGAACCTCCTGGTGATCGGCGCGAGCACACTCCTGGCCGGTCTGCCGACCGCGGCGCTGTGTTTCTTCGTCGGGCAACCACTGCTGGGGGCACAGCGGGTGCGGGCCGATGATCCGGCAGCGTTGCGCGCGATCATCGGCTGCACGCTCTATCTCGCGCTGATCGCCCTGTTCGCTGCCGGCCTGGCGACCGTGTTCCGAAACGCCATGGCCGCCATGGGAATTCTCGTACCCGTGGTCCTGTTGCTGTCGTTCACTCTCGGCGACGTCACCCACGACGGCGGCCTCATCCAGTTCCTCCCCGACCGGGCGGGCAGACAGGCACTCGTCCACAACCCCTCGGGAACCCTCGGCCCTTGGACCGGCCTCGCCGTCACCAGCATCTGGGCGGCCACCGCGATGTGGGCCGGATGGGAAAGCCTGCGCCGCAGAGATTTCTGACTTCGGCAAGTCTCCGGAACGACCCCGGAAGCGCGCGAGCGACAACGCGACGCCTCGAAAAAGCACGAAACCCGCGCCGGGCGGCGCGGGTTAGGTGTTGTGTCGGCTCCTAGATGGCGCGGACGTTCTGCGCCTGCGGACCCTTCTGGCCCTGGCCGATCTCGAACTCGACTCGCTGGCCCTCGTCGAGGGACTTGAAACCGGAGCCGGCAATCTCGGAGTAGTGGACGAACACGTCGGGGCCGCCGCCGTCCTGCGCAATGAACCCGAAGCCCTTTTCGCCGTTAAACCACTTCACACTGCCTTGCGACATACTTTTTTATTTCTCCCTGTTGCGAGCCGAGCGATCACATCAACAACCCGTGCTCGCTACCAGCATGGCACACTCCCGCAAGCCCGTCGGCAACGCCCCGATCAGCGACGTCCCGCGCGTCGACGGCGACGGGCCGAGCAACCGGCACAGGAAGCAACACGACAGTGCACTCGACCGGCGGTCTCCGCACCATCGCCCCGGGCCCGGATCCACCGAAAACGACGCATTCCCGCCCGCTCGACCGAAGAAAGCGTCGATTTCCGGTGATCCGGATCAACATCCCGGCACATATGAAATGCCCTAGTTCCAAAGTGATCGACGGAACCATGACCACCAGAATCGGCCGTCGCCACAACGACACCGGTCCGAGAGTGCGAGACCTATGACGGCCGACACACCACTTCGATGTCACGGTCGAGACCGGGGTGGTGTCTCCGAGCATGTCCGATCGATGCGGGTAGCGAAGGAGCGCTGTGATGAAGGCCCTGATCGTGTGTGTTTCGGTGTCGCATGGCAATACGCGGCGGGTGGCGGAGGCCATCGGCGAGGTGCTGGAGGCCACCGTCCTCGAGCCCGAACAGGTCGAGGTGAGCTCACTCGAGGAGTACGACCTGGTGGGTTTCGGGTCGGGGATTTTCAATCAGATGTTCCACCCCCGGCTGCGCGGATTCGTGCGGTCGCTGCCGAAAGCGGAGCGCGGCAGGGCATTCGTGTTCGCCACCAGTGGGTTTCCGCCACAGTTGTGGCCGATGGCACGGCTGGTCCGGCGCGCTGGGTTCGACGTGGTCGACACCTTCTCGGTTCGCGCGTTCGACACCTGGGCTCCGCTGCGAGCGATCGGCGGCGTCAACAAGGGCCGGCCGGATGCCGGTGATCTCGAGGCGGCGCGGGTATTCGCCGCCGGACTGTGAGCACGACAACCAATGTGCCGCCGGTGATTTCGACGGTGGCCTGGTCCTGCACCAGCTTCCCCGAGACGTTCAGCGTCTCGGGGGCGACGCTGTCGGCCTTCGCGTCGGCACCATACCGATGCCTTATGCACTGAATTGCATAGTACGTCTCGTCTCAGTTACCCTGGCTGCATGGCCCTCGAACACGCGCTGCTGGTATCGCTGACCGAACGCGCCAGCTCCGGATATGACCTGGCGCGTCGTTTCGACAAGTCCATCGGATTCTTCTGGAACGCTACCCACCAGCAGATCTATCGCGTGCTCAAGCGCATGGACGAGCAGGGCTGGGTCATCGCGGAGACCGTGCCACAGGAGGGCCGCCCGGACAAGAAGGTCTACACCGTCTCCGACGCCGGCCGGGCCGAACTGATCCGCTGGATCGCCGAACCCGCCGACCTGGAACCCATGCGCAACGAACTCGGCGTGAAGCTGCGAGCCGCCTCCCTCGGCGATGTCGGCGCGCTCACCGCCGAGGTGCAGCGCCACCGCGACCAGCACGCGCATCGGCTCGACCTGTACCGCACCTTCGAGAAGAAGGACTACCCCGCGCCGGATCAGCTCACCGGCCCCAAGCTGCACCAGTACCTCGTCCTGCGCGGCGGCATCCGCGTCGAGGAGGGAATCGTCGACTGGTGCGAGGAAGTACTCGACGCCCTGAAGCGCGACTCAGCCCGGTCGCAGGCGTCCGAACCGAAAGGCTCTCAGCGATGAGCGCGTACCCGCACCTGTTCGAACCGCTGGACCTGGGATTCACCACGCTGCGCAATCGCGTGGTCATGGGTTCCATGCACACCGGCCTCGAGGATCGGGCCTGGCATACCAACCGGCTGGCCGCCTACTTCGCCGAGCGGGCCAAAGGCGGTGTCGGACTGATCATCACGGGCGGCTACGCCCCCAACCGCACCGGCTGGCTGCTGCCCTTCGGCGCCAAGCTGACCAACAAGACCGAGGCCTACCGGCACCGCGCCATCACCAAGGCGGTGCACGCCGAGGGCGGCAAGATCGCGCTGCAGATCCTGCACGCGGGCCGCTACTCCTACATGCCGACCAGCGTGTCCGCCTCCGCCATCAAGGCCCCCATCAACCCGTTCAAGCCCCGCGCGCTCTCGTCCAAGGGCGTCGAGGAGACCATCGACGACTACGCGCGCTGCGCCTACCTGGCCAAGTTCGCCGGGTACGACGGCGTCGAAATCATGGGTGGTGAAGGCTATTTCATCAACCAGTTCCTGGCCGAGCGCACCAACAAGCGCAAGGACAAGTGGGGCGGCTCGCCGGAGAACCGCCGCCGCATCGCGGGCGAGATCGTGCGCCGGGTGCGCGACGCGGTCGGACCGGACTTCATCATCGTCTTCCGGCTGTCCATGGCCGACTTCGTGGAGAAGGGCCAGACCTGGGACGAAATCGCCGCCGTCGCACAGGATGTGGAGGCCGCCGGCGCCACCATCATCAATACCGACATCGGCTGGCACGAGGCCCGGGTGCCCACCATCGTCACCTCGGTGCCGCGTGCGGCGTTCGTGGAGTGGACCGCGAAGGTCAAGGACCTCGTGAACATTCCGGTATGCGCGTCCAACCGGATCAATATGCCCGAGACCGCCGAGGAGATCCTCACCCGTGGCGACTCCGACCTGGTGTCGCTGGCCCGCCCGCTGCTCGCCGACCCGGACTGGGCGCGCAAGGCCCAGGACGCTCGGCCGGACGAGATCAATACCTGCATCGCCTGCAACCAGGCCTGCCTGGACCATGCCTTCCAGGCCAAAACCGTGTCCTGCCTGCTGAATCCGCGCGCCGGGCACGAGACCGAGCTGAAGCTGCTGCCGACCCGCCGGACCCGGAAGTTCGCCGTCGTGGGCGCGGGCCCGGCCGGACTCTCGGCCGCGGTCAGCCTGGCCCAGCGCGGGCACCACGTAGATCTGTTCGAGTCCGACGACAAGGTTGGCGGGCAGTTCGATATCGCTCGCCGGATCCCGGGCAAGGAAGAGTTCAACGAGACCCTGCGCTACTACACTCGGCAGCTCGAAATCACCGGTGTGCGTGTCCATCTCGAGACCCGGGCCACCGCCGAGCAGCTCATCGCGGGCGGCTACGACGAGGTCATCCTGGCCACCGGCGTGAAGCCGCGCATCCCCAATATCCCGGGCATCGACCACCCGAAGGTGCTCACCTACGCCGAGCTGGTGCGCGACGGCAAGCCGGTGGGCAAGAAAGTGGCGGTCATCGGCGCCGGCGGCATCGGCTTCGATGTGAGCGAATTCCTCACCGTCGAAGGACATCCCAGCCTCAAGCTCGACGAGTGGAAGGAAGAGTGGGGCGTCTCCGACGATCCCACCGTCCCCGGCTTCGTCACCACCCCCAAGCCCTCCCCCGCCGCCCGGGAAGTCGTGCTGCTGCAGCGCAAGTCGTCCTCCTTCGGCAAGGGACTGGGCAAGACCAGCGGCTGGGTACACCGGGCCGCGGTCAAGGCCAAGGGCGTCGAACAGATCGGCGGCGTCAACTACGAGCGCATCGACGACCGCGGCCTGCACGTCAGCTTCGGCGAGAAGCGCCAGCGCCCGCAGATCATCGAATGCGACAACGTGATCCTGTGCGCGGGCCAGGAATCCGTGCGCGACCTGCACGAGCCGCTGCAGAACGCGGGCGTGAAGGTGCACCTCATCGGCGGCGCCGACCTGGCCGCCGAACTCGACGCCAAGCGTGCCATCAACCAGGGCACCCGCCTGGCGGCGGCCCTGTAATGCCGAACCTCACCCGCCTGGGACTGCCCGGAGACGAGCAGTCCTGGGCGGCACTGGGTTTCACCGTCAGCGGCGGCCGAATGCAGATCGGCCGCATCGCCTGCGCCCTGGGCGGGCCCGCCTGGGGCTTCGACGAAACCCATGCCGCCCCCGAATCACTCGGCATTCCCTACCTGGAATCGGCTGCGCCCGAAGTTGATTCCACGCGCACGCATCCGAATGGCGTGACTACCGTCGATCACGTCGTCTACTGGGTGCCCGATCTGGACGACGCCGTCACCGATCTGACCGCCGTCCTGGGCATCCCGCCGCGCCGGCGCTTCTTCCCGCGCGGCCCGGAAGGCCCCGAAATGGCCTTCTACCGGGTCGGCGAACCGTTCATCGAAGCCGTGTCCTCCGGCCGCGCGCCCGCCCTGACCGGCGTCGCCTTCCTGTCCTCCGACCTGGACGCCACCGTCGCCGCCGTCCGCGCCGCGGGCGGCCCCATCGGTGACCCCAAACCCGCCGTCCAGGGCGGCCGCATAGCCAGCGTCTGGCACGGTCACCTGAAGTGGGGCATTGCCTTCATGGAGCCCAAGCCCCGGAAATGACCGGGTCACGGGACGACATTTCCCGCCGGAATCGAAATGACCTATACACCAACCGATTCAGATGGTCGGGGATGTCGTACCACCCTGCCATGATCGCGGAGCACTTGCTTCAACGATCCTGGGGGAGAAATTCTCTATGCATCTGTCTCGTAAGGCCGCCGCCGGTGCGGTGGCCTCCGCCGCCGCCGCGCTGATGAGCACCGGTATGGGTACGGCACACGCCGCCTATGACTACTACGGCTCCTTCGCCGTCGCCGACCTGGGCGACCAGTGGTCCGTCGGCTACGCCTACAACGCGCCCGACCAGGGCCGCGCCGACGCCGACGCCATGGACCAGTGCGGCTACTCCAACTGTGTGGTGGCGCTGCGCTGGAACAACGGCTGCGCCGCCCTCGTGGACCGCGACGGCAACCTGTACACCGGCCTGGGCAGCAACCTGGCCACCGCCGAGCGCAATGCCATCGCGGCCAGCGGCCCGGACCCGAACCCGCTGATGGTGAGCCTGGGCAGCGCGGATCCCTCGCAGGCCCACGTCCTCATCTCGAAGTGCACCGCCTGATCTCGGCAGGCACCTCCTGATCCGCCTGCCGGACCCGCCGGGCACGCGCTGAACAGCGTGAACGCGAGCGTGCGGGTGGGGTGGTTTTCCTTTCGTCCACTCCACCCGCACGCCGAGCGCCCCATCCGCACGAACATCGGTAGGCTCGGATCCCGTGAGCCTGCCTGTACCCACCGCCGACAATCGTGCCGTCGTCACCGGAGCCTCCTCCGGGATCGGCACCGCCCTCGCCGAAGAGCTTGCCTCGCGGGGCTACTCGCTGATCCTCGTCGCCCGCCGCGGCGACCTGCTGGCCGAGCTGGCACAGCGGCTGACCGAGCGGTACGGCATCACCGCCGAGGTGCGGGCGGTGGACCTGTCCGACCGCGATCAGCGCGCGCCGCTGGCCAAGGAGCTGGCCGCGCGGGACATCGCGATCTTGTGCAACAACGCCGGTGTCTCCACCTTCGGCCCGCTGGCCAAGCTGGACCTGGACTACGAGCGCGACATCATGGAACTGAATGCCGTTGCCGTGCACGATCTCACGCTGGCCGTGCTGCCGGGCATGCTGGAGCGCCGCGCTGGCGGCATCCTCGTCACCGGGTCGGCGGCGGGCAATATGCCGATTCCGAACAACACCACCTACTCCGCGAGCAAGGCGTTCGTGAACACCTTCTCCGAGTCCCTGCGCGGTGAGCTCAAGGGCACCGGCATCAATGTCACCCTGCTGGCTCCCGGCCCGGTCCGCACCGACAACCCGGACCAGGAGGAGATGGGCAACAAGATCCCGGAGTTCATCTGGGTCACCGCCGCCCACACCGCCAAGATCACCATCGACGCGCTCGCCCGTAACAAGATGCGCGTGGTCCCGGGCCTGATCAGCAAGGGTATGAGCCTGGCCGGGCAGTTCGGCCCGCGCTCGATCACCTCGGTGGTGGCCGGCGCCGCCTACAAGAAGCTCGGCAGCTGATCAGCAAACCGTCAAGATCCGCGGGAGTCTCGTAAAAGGGACGTTGCCGGATATTTCCGGACCGCGGAATCGGCGTAGTCCTGGTGACGGCCCCGCATGAGAGAAAGCGGGGAGCTCTCACCAGGAGACGTCTTGACGCTGCTCGAGATCTTCCCGTCGCTGCGTGACGGTGGTATGGTTCCCCGCCTCGATCCGGCGGTCTGGCCACGCGAAACCCACTACGACGCCGACGGGCGCATCACCGTCGGCGGCGTGGCGCTGGCCGACATCGCCGATCAGTACGGCACGCCGACGTATGTACTCGACGAGGGTGAGGTGCGCACCCGCTGCCAGGCCTATCGCACTCGGTTCCCCGACGCCGAGATCATCTATGCGGGCAAGGCGCTGCTCACCCGCGCGGTAGCCGAATGGATCACCGACGAGGGGCTGTCGCTGGACGTGTGCTCGGCCGGGGAACTGGCGGTGGCGCTGTCCAGCTGGGCCGATCCGGGGCGGATCGTGCTGCACGGCAACGGGAAACCCTTCGCCGAACTGGAGATGGCCGTGAATTGCGGGGTCGGGCGCATCGTGATCGACTCGCTCACCGAGATCACCCTGCTCTCGGCGCTGGCCGAGCGACCGCAGCGGGTGCTGCTGCGTGCCACCCCCGACATCGACATCGACGGGCATCCGGCGGTCCGCACCGGCGTCACCGATCAGAAGTTCGGTTTCCCCATCGGCGGGCGGGCGGTGATGGAGGCGGTGGATCGCATTGTGCGGCAACCGAATCTGACGCTGTCAGGACTGCACTGCCATATCGGGTCGCAGATCTACAACACCTTCCCCTACGGCGAGGCGGTGCGGCGCATGATCGCCGAAATGGCACGCATCCGCGATGAATTCGGCATCACCCTGACCGACCTGGACCTCGGCGGCGGGCACGCGGTGGCCTACCGCAGCGGCGACGCGGAGATGAACCTGGCCGAACTGGCCGACATCATCGAGGATTCGCTGGACGCGGCCTGCGCCCGGCTCGGCTTCCCGCGGCCCCGCATCGCCCTCGAACCCGGCCGCGCCATCGTCGCGCGGGCGGGCATCACGCTGTACCGCGTGCTGTCGATCAAACATGTCGAGCACGGCCACACCTACGTGACCGTGGACGGCGGCATGAGCGACAACCCGCGGGTCGCCCTCTACGGCGCGCGCTACGACGCCGTGGTCGCCAACCGGCATCCCACCGGCCCGCACATGACCGCCACCATCGCCGGACGCTACTGCGAGGCGGGCGACATCCTGGCCCGCGACGTCCGCCTGCCCGCCGACCTGCGGCCCGGCGAGGTGCTGGCGATGCCGTGCACCGGGGCTTACCACCACAGCCTGGCCTCGTCCTACAACGGCGTCGGCCGCCCGCCGATCGTCGCGGTCCGCGACGGCGGGTGCCGGGAGCTGATCCGCCGCGAGACGATCGACGATCTGCTCAGCCGCGATATCGGGCGCTGAGCCGGGCTACCGCTTCCGGGTGCCGAAGATGCTGCGGCTGATCTCGCGCCCGGCGACGGTGGCCGCCGATCGCAGGAAGTTCTTGAACGCCGGGTTGTTGACGATCTTCTCGGCCAACGAATCCTCCTGCGGGGCGGGCCTGACCGAGCCCTTGGCCGCGGCCGCGTCGGCCTGCTGCCGCGCGGTCGCCTGAATCTTCGCGGTCAGGATCTCGTAGGCCGATTCCGCGTCGATGGTCGTCCCGTACTTGCCGTACAGCGTGGACTGCTGTGCGCGGGAACGGATTCCGTCGTCGCCGATGGTGTCCATCAGCGAGCGCGGGGGTTGCATGCGCGCCCAGGCGACCGGGGTCGGTGCGCCCTGCTCCGACAGCACCGTCACCACGGCCTCACCGATTCCGAGTGAGGTGAGCGCCTTTTCGAGATCGTAGGTGGCGGTCTTGGGATAGGTGCGCACCGTCTTCGAGAGTGCCGCTTGGTCTTCCGGCGTGAACGCGCGCAGCGCATGCTGGATGCGCGCACCCAGCTGGGAGAGCACCGGATTCGGGATGTCGGTGGGCAGCTGGGTGCAGAAGAAGACGCCGACGCCCTTGGAGCGGATCAGCTTCACCGTCTGCTCCACCTGGTTCAGGAACGCCTTGGAGGCGCCGGTGAACAGCAGGTGCGCCTCGTCGAAGATGAACACCAGCTTGGGCTTGTCCATATCGCCGACCTCGGGCAGCGTCTGGAACAGGTCGGCCAGCACCCACATCAGGAAGGTCGAGAACATCTGCGGCCGCGCGGCCTGCGCGCCCAGCTCGAACAGGGTGATGACGCCCTGCCCGCCCGCGGTGCGCATGAGATCGGCGGGCTCGAGCTCGGGCTCGCCGAAGAAGGTGTCCCCGCCGTCGGCCTCCAGATTCACCAGTGCGCGCAGGATCACACCCGCGGTCTGCGCGGAGACGCCCCCGATACCCTCGAGATCTTTCTTACCCTCCGGGCCGGTGAGGTATTGGATGACCGCGCGCAGATCCTTCAGATCCAGCAGCGCCAGGCCGTTCCGGTCCGACCAGTGGAAGATCAGCCCGAGGGTGGATTCCTGGGTTTCGTTGAGCCCCAACGCCTTACTGAGCAGGATCGGGCCGAACGAGGTGATGGTGGCGCGAATCGGCACACCGATCCCCCCGGTGCCGAGGGAGACGAACTCACACGGGAAGCCCTGCGGCTTCCAGTCCGGATCGCCGGTCTCCCGGGCGCGGGCCAGCAGTTTGTCGTTGGCCTGCCCCGGCTGCGCCAGACCCGACAGGTCGCCCTTGATATCGGCCAGCACCACCGGCACGCCCGCCGCCGAGAGCTGTTCGGCGATGCCCTGCACGGTCTTGGTCTTACCGGTACCGGTCGCGCCCGCGACCAGGCCGTGGCGGTTCATGGTCTTCATCGGAATCCGCACCCGCGCATCGGGATGCACGGTGTCGCCGACGATCACGGCGCCCAGCTCCAGCGCCGGGCCCTCCATGGCATATCCCGCCGCGATCTCCTGCGCGGCGGCCTCGTCCTCGGCGGCCGAATCAGCGCCCGCGGCAGCGGTTTTCGCCTTGCCGTCGCTCCCCGGAGCCGTCTCCGCGGCCTTGTCCGCCGCCTCCTGATCGGCGGCTTCCTTTTCCGCGGCCTCGGCGGCGGCCGCCGCCTCCGCGGCGATCCGCGCCGCTTCCTCCGCCGCCTTCCGTGCCGCCGCTGCCCTCTCCTGCGGGGTAGTCATCGCGCATCCTCCGTCTGCTCTGCCAACTGCGACTGCCCTGCGAACTACTGCCCTCGGAACTGCCCAACCAACATGCCGACCGCTCGTCATACGCGGACCGGTGTGAACGATACTGCCTGGTCGGGCGGCCGAGCGGGCTCGACGCGGCCGGGCCTCCGGGTCGCGCAATGCCGAAGGGTTAGTGTTTGGCGGGTGGACAAGTACGTGGTGTGGATGGACTGCGAGATGACCGGCCTACAGCTCGACAGCGACAAGCTGATCGAGGTGGCCGCACTCGTGACCGACAGTGACCTCAATATCCTCGGCGAGGGCGTGGACATCGTGATCCACGCCGACGACGCCGCGCTGGCCGCCATGCCGCCGGTGGTGACCGAGATGCACGCCCGCTCCGGGCTCACCGAGGAGGTCCGCCGCTCCACCGTCTCCGTCGCCGAGGCCGAGCAGCAGATCCTCGACTACATCAAGCAGTACGTCCCCACCGCGCGCACGGTCCCGCTGGCCGGCAACTCCATCGCCACCGACCGCGGCTTCATCGCCCGCGACATGCCGGCCCTCGACGCCCACCTGCACTACCGCATGATCGACGTCAGCTCCATCAAGGAACTGGCCCGCCGCTGGTACCCCCGCATCTACTTCGGCCAGCCCGAGAAGGGCCTCGCCCACCGCGCCCTCGCCGATATCAAGGAATCCATCCGCGAGCTCGAGTACTACCGTCGCACCGCCTTCGTCCCCGCCCCCGGCCCCTCCACAGCCGAGATCGCCGCCGTGGCCGCCGAATTGTCCACCCCCGCCGAACCCCCCGTAAACCCATCCTGAACAGCCGATTAGGTACTCACGGCGCGGACCGGTTAAGCTCTACCGCGCCGGAAGTTACCGGCAATGGTGGCTGTAGTTCAGCTGGTAGAGCACCAGGTTGTGATCCTGGGTGTCGCGGGTTCGAGTCCCGTCAGCCACCCCGACACGAGGCCCCGATCCTTCAGGATCGGGGCCTCGTCGCATTTCATCCCCCGAATTCATCTGCACGGCAGCCCAATCCGGCGCCCGGTCCGGCTCCGCGAACTGCGGGCCATATTTTCCGCATCTTCACACGTATTACTTCCGCATTTACAACCATGCAGAGCCCAAATCCGATCAGCCGAGGGCGTGCCACAGCGTGGTACGGCAACGACTCCGGCGCCGTCACCAGCGGTCGGTCGGGGCCGCAGGACATCTCGCAACGGTTCAGCTGTGGTTGTCGGCCTTCGGGCGGGGCATCAGGGTCTGCCACAGCGGGCTGGGTGTCTGGCGATTGCTGGCGTTGTGTTCGTCGAGGTACCAGTCCTGGCCCAGGAGTTGCTTGACGCGGGGAATCGCCTCACCGTCGGGGCCGCTGTAGTAATGGACTTTGCGGGTGTCGCCGTCGGTGACCATGCGCCACATCACCTCGACAGTCAGCGAAGGGTCGGAACGGACCACGTTGGCGGAAAAGAACCGGTCCATCGGCTCCCGGTAGGCGGCAGGCATATCGGCGGGCAGGTCGACCTTGTTGAAGATCTCTGTGTCCATGTTGCCCGGATGCAGAGCCTTGACCGTGACGCCGAACTCGGCGAGTTCGGCATGCAAGCCTTCGGTCAACGCCGCGACTGCGGCTTTGGAGGCCTGATACACCGAGGTGTAGGGGTAACCGGCGTCGGCGCTGATCGAGCTGACGTTCACGATCACCCCGGACCCCTGCTCGCGCAGAATCGGAATGAACGCCTTGTTCAGTGCGATCAGGCCGAAGACATTGGTTTGGAACTGGCGGTGCACCTGGTCCATCGTGCTGGCCTCCAGCGGCCCGGACTGGAGGTAGCCGGCATTGTTGATCAGGGCATCGACCCTGCCGAACTGAGCGCGGGCGAGTTCGCCGAATTCCAGGTCGGCGTGCTCGTCATTCACGTCAAGAAGCAGCGTTTTCACATTCGCCAGCTCGGCATGGGCATCGAGGTCGACCTCCTTGCGAACCGTGGCGACGACGTTCCATCCCGCTTCGCTGAATCGCCGCACAGTCAGGCGTCCGAATCCACTCGAGGTGCCGGTGATGACAATGGTTTTCGCAGACATGCGCCTGTCCTTCCGTTCTGCCGCGAAGCTGCTCTTCGCGGCCATCTTGATGGTTAATGCAGGTAATTTGCGTTAATGGCAAAGGTGGCTTGCAATTAGTTGGTGAAGCCGCCGCCGCAGATGAGGGTCTGCCCGCTGATGAAGTTGGATTCGGGGATGCACAGCAGGTAGACGGCACCCGCCGCTTCGATCGGGGTTCCGGCGCGACCGAGCGGGATCATCTGTTCCATGGCGGAGAACTGGTTCGGGTCGGCACCAACCCTGAGTTTGCGGCCCTCGATGTCGATGGTGCTGTCGCCAGTTGCCGAGGCCTCGGTGAGGCGGGTTTTGATGAGGCCGAATGCCACGGTGTTGACCGTGACGTTGTAGCGACCCCACTCCTTGGCAATAGTCTTGGTCAGGCCGGTGATGCCCGCCTTCGCCGCGGAGTAATTGGCCTGTCCCACATTGCCTCCGGTGCCGACTACCGAGGAGATGTTCACGACCTTGCGGCACGGGACCGGCTCCCCCGCTTCCTTGGCCCGCTTCGTCAGGGCGGCAATCACAGGCTGGGCGGCCCGCAGGATCCGGAACGGGGCTGTGAGGTGCACGTCGAGGATGGCGTTCCACTGTTCGTCGGTCATCCTCTGGATCACCGAATCCCAGGTGTAGCCAGCGTTATTGACGATGATGTCGAGCCCGCCGAAAGAGTCGACGGCGGTCTGTACGAAGCGATCCGCGAAACCGTCTGCGGCGACGTTGCCCGCGCATTCGACGCCCTTCCCGCCTGCTGCCTCGATCGCGGCGACGGTTTCCTCGGCAGGTCCGGCGTCGAGATCGTTGACCACGACGGCCGCACCTTCGGAAGCGAGTTTCAGTGCGATCTCGCGACCGATACCGCGGCCCGAGCCGGAAACAATGGCCACCTTGCCGTCAAGTGTTCCCATGAAGCTCAATACCTTTCAGAATGTTTTCGTTGGGAGACATGGGTTCACCTCGGGATGGCGCGGCGGTCAGTGCGCGGAGCCGTGGGCGGCCCGTTCGATCACCTCGGCCACTCGATCGGGATGCGATACGGCGACCGAATGCGAGGCGGCGATCTCGGTGACCTGGGCGTGCGCCCGTTCTGCCATGAACCGCTGCGCGGCGACCGGGATATTGAGGTCCTGGGTGGTGATCACGTCCCAGCTGGGCTTGCCGGTCCAGGCGGCGACGGTCGCCTTCTCCTCGAGCGCGGACTGCAGGATCGGGCGCTGTGAGGCGGCCTCGAGGGCGGCGCGGTCTGCGGGCACGTCGGCGGCGAACTGGTCGTGGAACTTGGCCTGCTGAATGTACAGATCCGTGCCCGCGCTGCCGTCGGGGGCGGTGAACGGCACCGGGTCGAGGGTGCCGGGCAGGGTGGATCCCGGGAACTTGTTGGTCAGCTCCAGCGCGGACTCGCCCGGGGCGGGCAGGAATGCCGCCACGTAGACCAATGCCTTGACCTGATCGCTGCCCGCCGCGGCGGTGCTGATGACCGATCCGCCGTAGGAGTGCCCGACCAGCACGACGGGGCCGTTGATGTGGCTGATCAGTCCGCGCAGCGTGGTGGCGTCCGAGGCGGGTCCACGTAGCGGATTCGCGGCCGCGACAACGGGATAGCCGTCCTTGCGCAGTTTGTCGACGACGTCGTTCCAACTCGATCCGTCGGCGAAGGCGCCGTGGACCAGCACGACGGTCGGCTTGGGCGCATCCTCGGTCGGTCCGGCATGGGTGGTGGTGCTCGCGGTGCACGCCACGGCGAGGCTGCCGGCCGCCACCGCGGCCGTGACCGCGGCGATGGCCCGGCCGGCGCGGCGGATGCGGGGACGTCGAATGTCGTTCATGTGATTGTCCTTTCGGGGAATTCAGCGGCAGGTTGCGTGGAGTCCACTGTGGGTCGCGCGGCCCTGCCGCCACATCGGTCAACTGACGGCGACCATGACCTGGTCGCCGCGTGGTCACTCAGCGGCGGTGGGGGCCGCTACGTTCGAGAGCCGCTCGAACTGCGCGTCGGACAGCCGTATCCCGGCTGCCGCAATGTTCTGCTCGAGGTGGGCCGGGGACGTCGTACCCGGGATAGGCAGCATCGTGGGCGATCGGTGCAGCAGCCACGCCAACGACACCTGCACCGGGGTCGCGGCGACTTCGGCAGCGACCTCGGCCAGGACGCCGGTCTCGGCGGCATGCGCGCCCGACCCCAGTGGGAACCACGGGAGGAATGCGATGCCTTGCGCGGCCGTGTATTCCACGACGTCCTCGGCCTCGCGGTGGGTGAGGTTGTAGAGGTTCTGCACGCTGGCGATGGGCGCGATCGCCGCGGCAGCCCGGATCTCCTCGACACTGACCTCCGACAGGCCGATATGACGTACCTTGCCCTCGTCGACGAGCTGACGGAGCGCGCCGACCTGGTCGGCGAGCGGGTAGGCCGGGTCGATGCGATGCAGTTGCAGCAGGTCGATGCGGTCGGTTCGCAGCCGCCGGAGCGAAAGTTCGGCCTGTTGACGCAGATAGGCGGGGTGCCCCAGCGGAATCCATTCGGTCGGGGTCGGGTGGACGGCACCAACTTTCGTCGCGACGACGACATCATCGCGATACGGGGCCAAGGCTTCGGCGATCAATTCCTCGGTCTCGCCGAGTGCATAGGCATCGGCGGTGTCGATGAGGTTCACCCCTGATTCGACCGCGTGGCGCAGTAGCGCGAGCGCGGCCTGCCGGTCGGCGGGCGCTCGCCATACATGCAGCATCGCCTCGTCGAAGCCGGGTTCCTGCGCGCCCAATCGCATTGTGCCGTAGCCGATTCGGTTGACAGTGAACACGCCGCCGAGCTGAATTTCGGTCGTCATTTCGGAGATCCCTTTCGTGCTTGTGGAGTCAGCACCAAACTAGGAATCCGCGATCAGCTGCCGCGACAGTCGAATGACGTAATCACAGATGACAAGGGGTGATCGGCGGCTCGACGCCGACCACCGGCGCGACACAGAAATACGTCGCACCAGCGTCACCTGACCGATTCGCCACGTGGTTCGCGACGGCGATCGTATTTCCATGACTACAATCCGTTTTCACCTGACGTCCACCTTGTCTCCCGCCGAGGTTCTGCAGGTACTCACCGATTTCGGGCCGACTCGGCCCGAGGTGTGGCCGAGCATCGACGCCGAGCATTTCGTGGTTCACGAGCGCGGCGAGACCTGGGCCGAGGTCACCGAAGGCACCGCCGCGGCCTGGGAGCGCGCCCGCTACGAGTGGACCCCGGGCGGGCACACCGTCACCGTCACCACGCTGGATTCGAAACTCTTCGGCGCCGGCGGCGGCTGGGTCTTCCGAATCACACCCGACCTGCCGGGATGCCGCGTCGATGTCGAATTGACCCGGACGCCCACTGCCTTCAAGGGCAAGCTCCTGGCAGCACTGCTGCCACTGGTCGGACCCTCCTCGTTGCTCAAGTCCTTCGCCGTACCGCTGCAGGCCGCGTGATGTCCACGCCGTACGCAGTGGCCATCTGGGCCATCCGGAGGAGCCCGAGCGTTTCGCGGACGCGGTCCGGAACTTCACCCTCTCAACGCAATTCATGCCAGCACCATGGGACCGCAATCCAGGGAGACGTGCGTCATGAGTACGAATTCATCCGAAAAACCGCCTATCGCAGAGCTTTTCGTGTGTGGACCGATAGCGATGCTGATCTGGTACCAGCATCGAGCACGCGGTAGCCGTTACGTCGACATCACCGTCACTTGACCGATGCCGCAGCACCTTCTCAGATCCAGACTTCAAACCAACATCCACTTCGACACCGAACAGGAATCACAATGGCCAAGCTGACAGTGGGACGCGAGAACAGCGACACCATCGACATCTACTACGAAGACCATGGCAACGGCCGCCCGGTCGTGCTCATCCATGGGTACCCGCTCAACGGCGCCTCGTGGGAGAAGCAGCAGCGGGACCTGCTCGACGCCGGTTACCGGGTGATCACCTACGACCGGCGCGGTTTCGGCAATTCCAGCCGCCCGACCGTCGGCTACGACTACGACACCTTCACCGCCGACCTGCACGCCCTCGTCGAACATCTGGACCTGACCGACGCCATCCTGGTCGGCTTCTCCATGGGCAGCGGCGAGGTCACGCGCTACCTGAGCCGGTACGGATCGGCGCGCATCACGAAAGCCGTACTGATGGGCGCGATTCCGCCGTATCTGCTCGAGACCGACGACAACCCGGAAGGTGTGGATCAGGCGGTTTTCGACGGCATCAAGGCCGCGGTTATCGCTGACCGGCCCGCCTACTTCAAGGACTTCCTTGACAACTTCTACAACGTCGACGTGCTCGGCGGTACCCGCATCAGCGAACAAGCCTGGCAGAACAGCTTCAATGTCGCGCTGGCCGCCTCGACCCACGCCGCCTACGCGTGCGTCGACACCTGGCTGACCGACTTCCGCGACGATCTGCCCGCCATCGATGTGCCGGTGCTGCTGATCCACGGCGACGAGGACCGGATCCTGCCCTACTCCGCGACCGCGGCCCGGCTCCCCGGCCTGATCAAGGACCTGACCGTGGTGACCGTGCCGGGCGGCCCGCACAACATCGCCTGGACCCACCCCGAGATCGTCAACCCCGCGCTGCTCGAGTTCCTCGCGAACGACAGCGACACGAACGCGCGCTGACACCCTCCCGCGGCCGATCCCGACGCCGTTGCCACGGCCGCCGTCGACTTCACATGCGGCGACTCTTCACGGAGTCGTCCCGATATCGACGGCGGCCGCGCACGGCCCAACCGAGTATGAGCAAGGATTCGAAATGAAGATCGAGCAGGTTTCCGACTCGGTACATATGGTGTCCGGAACCAACGTCAACTGGGCGTTGGTCAGCGATGGTTCCGGCGTCACGGTCATCGACGCCGGCTACCCGGCAGACGCGGCCGCGGTAGTCGAGTCCGTGCGTCAAATCGGTCATACGGTCGGCGATATCGCCGCGGTCCTGGTCACCCACGCCCACCTCGACCATATCGGCGCGATACCAACCCTTGTCGAACAAGCAGGCGTAGCCGTCTACACCGGCGAACACGAGGTCGCGCACGCCAAACGTGAATACCTGCAACAGATCACCGCAGCACAAATGCTGCGGCAATTGACGACACCAGGCGGGGCCCGGTGGGTGACGCAGACAGCACGAGCAGTGATCGGCCACATCGGCATGCGGGTGCCCACCGCGCAGGCAGCGGACCAAACGGTATTGGCTGCATTGCCGGGCGGATTCGTCGCGATCTCCACACCTGGGCACACCGACGGCCATACCGCCTACTTCATGCCCTCCGAAGGGGTGCTGTTCTCCGGAGACGCGCTCGTCACCGGCCACCCTCTCCTGCCGCGAACCGGCCCCCAACTGCTGCCGAAAGTGTTCAACCACAACCAAACCGGCACAAAGACCAGCGTGCACGCGCTCGCCATCGAAGAAGCACATGTCCTGGTCCCCGGACACGGCACAGCAGTACACGAGCACCTGCCGACCCTCATCGGCGAACTGTCCTACCGCCAAGACTGATCGACACCCGGCTCCTTCGGCCGCGCCATCGCGGCCGAAGGAGCCGGGTGACGCTTCGCATCTCGAGCTCGAAAGGAGTCGACACTGGGGACCCATCACGACGGCCCGTTCATGAGGGTCTACGACAACGAAGGCCGACACCGCGAGCTGTCCTTGTCGCCCAGCCGATCACGGATCACCATCGGCCGTTCCCCGAAGGCGGATGTATCGCTGTTCTGGGATGAGGAGGTGTCGCGCCTGCATGCCGTCGCCGAATATCTGGGCGAGCAATGGACGCTGCTCGACGGCGGCCTCTCGCTCAACGGCACGTTCGTCAACGGTGACCGGCTGGCCGGTCGCCACACACTACGACCCGGCGATGTCATGCGTATGGGCAGTTCCCGCATCACTTTTCACGACTTCACCAAAGGCGTCGGAGGTGATCGCACGAGAGCCGCCCGCAGCGATCTGCCGACGCCGAGCTCGCTGACCCCTTCGCAACGCTCGGTCCTGATCGCGCTGTGTCGCCCACGGGTCGCCGGCGCCGACGGCTTCGCCCTACCCGCCACCAATCAGCAGATCGCCGATGAGCTGTTCTTCTCCGTCGATACCGTGAAGGTTCATCTGCGCACCCTGTTCAACAAATTCGGCATAGAAGATCTCCCCCAGAACCAGAAACGCGCGCGACTCGCCAACCTGGCTCTCAAGCACGGCATCGTCTCCGAACGCGATATCTGAATTCCGTTCGGGAGTGACCTCCACCCGGTGCGAACGAGATCGCCGTCACCGGCCGAACAGGGCAAACACGCTGCTGAAGTGAACTGATGACGATCGAATACCGGACCGAGCTCACCATCCCTGGCGCGAGGCCCGGGTGAAGACCAGGGTTCATCCCTGGGGCGATCGGGCCGTTCCTCGGAGATCGTGGACGACGGATGCCGAGCGGCATCCGTCGCTATGAAGGAGCTGGAAGTCGTGGACTGCGAAAGTCGCCCTCGGTTGCCCTCGCTGCGCTGCCGCGTCCACGAACAGGAAGTGCTCGATCGGCTGTTGGTCGATGTGTACTGCGGACACAGCCGAGCACTGGTGCTGCGCGGGGAGTCCGGCGTGGGGAAGACCGCGCTGCTCACCTACCTCGCCGATCGAGTTTCGAAGGGCCGAGTTGTCGGCACGGCCGGGGTCCAGAGCGAATCCGAGATCGAGTACTCGGCCCTCCAACAGATGTGCGTACCGCTGCTGGGCTATACGGGCCGGTTGCCCACGGCCCAAAGAGCGGCCCTGGCAACGACATTGAGGATCGGTTCCGGTGAGCCGCCTGGGCAGCTGCTGACCGGGCTCGCTGTGCTGGGTCTATTCGCTGAGGCCGCGGTCGACGAACCGCTGATCTGTGTCGTGGACGACGTGCAGTGGATCGATCGGATGTCCGCGGCCATTCTCGCTTTCGTCGCCCGCAGGCTGGACACCGAATCGGTGGCTCTGGTTTTCGCCGTGTCCGATCCGGCCCCCGCGCTGGAACCCTCCGATTCCGGACTGCTCTCCGGCCTGCCGGAGCTGCGGGTGGACGGGCTGTGTGAGGACGCCGCCCGGGCGTTGTTGGACGACGTGCTGCCCGCGGCCGTACCTCCCCACGTGCGAGACAGGATCGTCGCCGAAGCACGCGGCAACCCATTGGCGCTATTGGAGCTGTCGCGCGATGAGCACTGCGATCAGACCAACCGTCCGGTCCTTTGACCGGTCGACCGACGCCGATGAGCAAGTTCGCAGCAATAGTGGAACAGGACCGAGGGGCATGGAATCTACCGACAAGACCATGGTGGGCAGAGAGGCCGAGCAGGCGGAGCTTCTGGCTTTCGTCACATCCACCGCAGTCCAGGCTCTTGTTTTGCGAGGGGAGACCGGGGTCGGCAAGACTTCGCTGTTGAGCCATGCTGTCGCGCTTGCGGAGCAAGCGGGACACTCCGTTGTCCGAGCCGCCGGGGTCGAGGCGGAGTCAAAGCTTCCCTATGCCGGGCTGCATCAGCTCCTTCATCCGCTACTTGCGGACATCGAGGGGTTGGATGACGGGAGCCGAGCGGCATTCGACGCCGTGTTCGGCGGAACGAAGAGCGATCCACCGTCGGTCATGACACTCGGCATCGCCGTCCTCACCCTGCTGTCACTGGTCGCCGCCCAGCGGCCGCTGCTGCTGGTCCTCGACGACGGGCAGTGGCTGGACGACTCCAGCGCCGACGTTTGCGGATTCGTCGGGCGCCGTTTGACCGGCAGCCCGGTGAAGCTGCTGGTCGCGATCCGCACCGACATCACCTCGCGTTTCGATACCGCGACACTGCCCGAGCTGCCGATCTCCGCCCTCACCGATGAGGACGCGGCGCGCCTACTCGACCGGCACTACCCGAATCTGGGCAAGGACGTCCGACGCACAGTCCTGGAACAGGCGCAGGGCAACCCGCTGGCGCTACTGGAGATGCCCGTCCACCATGCCGGTCAGGCGGGAGCGGCATCGCTGGAAGACCTTGGTCCGCAAGGCGTGTCGTTGCCCCGGCGACTACAACGCCTGTTCGGCGCACGCATCGAAGCCCTCAGCGAGAGTGTGCGGGCTGAACTCCTGATGGGTGCCCTCGACGGCACCGGTACCCGATCCGATTCCGACACGGTCACCGGGGTGCGCTACCGCATGCGCGACGCCGACCGCGCGGTGGCAGCCGGGCTGCTGGACATCGAGCCGGCCACCGGCGACTTCGTCTTCCGGCACCCCCTCGTGCGTTCCACGATCGTGCAGATGGCTACCCCGAATCAGCGCCGCGCCGCACACCGAACGCTGGCTCGAGTCCATCGAGAGAATCTGGAGCGCCGGGCGACACATCTGGCGGCGGCTACCGTCGACCCTGACGAGGAGGTGGCTGCTGTTCTGGAAGCGGCGGCCGAGTCGGCGACCCGTCGCGGTGGTGCCTTGGCGGCCGTGGCCTGGTTGACCCGCGCCGCCGAGCTGAGCGCGGACCGCGACGAGCGGTCCCGGCGATTGGCCGACGCCGCGTTCGTCGCCGGCCACGCGGCCCGGCTCGGCCAGGCCGATCGACTCGTACGCTCCGACCTGGTACCCGGATCGACAGAGTCGCCTGCTTCGGTCCTGGCCTACGCGTATCAGGCCCTTTTCCAGGACGGAGATGTCCGCTCCACCCACCGGCAGGTCGCAGCGGCGATCACGAAGCTGCGTGATGGTGGGGCAGTGGGCTCCGACGAAGTCCGCACCCGGCTCGTGGTCCTGTTGTCGGTAATCGGTCAGTATGCCGGGGACCGCGCCATCTGGGAACGCACCCATGAGCTCATGGCTTCGATGCGCGACATGGTGACGGAACGTGAACAGTTGTACAGCGCAGTCTGGAGCGATGTGACCCGTCACGGCGCAGACTGGGCCGCGACAGTCGAGCTGGCCACCGCGAACCTGCCGGATCTGGAACCCTGGGACGTCGGACGCCTGGCCGTGGCGGCCTATCACCTGGATATCCTGAGCCAGTACCGGCCCTACCTCCAGCACATCGTGAACCGCGAGTTGACGACGGGAGCCGTAGCCAGCGGCATGGTCATGCTGCACCTGATCATGCTCGATCAAATGGCGGTCGGTGAGTGGGCAGGGGCCGAGGAAACCGGGCAGCGAGTCCTGGAGATCGCGAAAGAGTACGGATACGGCCTGTTCGCGACCCAGAGCCGCGCCTATCTGGCCCAACTCGCAGCGCTGCGCGGACAATCCGCGCGAGCGCGGGACATGCAGGCCGAAGTCGACGCGTGGGCCCGCCCCCGCGGGCTCGGGTTCCTCACCCAGGTGGCCGACTCCGCGGGCGTGCTCGCCGCATTGAGCGCCGGCGACTACGAGGCCGCTTACCTCTATGCCATCGGCATCACGCCTCCGGGCACTTTTCAGGCATATGCCTATCAGGCTTCGCGTACCCTGCTGGACCTCGTCGAGGCCGCTCACCACACCGGGCGGACCGACCAGGCCCGCGCGCACGCACTCGCCGCCCGCGACGCCGGACTGCCGGAAGTGTCACCACGCCTGGCGCTGATCACCTACGGCGCGCTGGCGATGACCGCTGAAAGCGAACGAGAAGCCGCCGACATGTTCGCAAGAGCCGAATCACACCCGGATGCCGAACGTTTTCCGTTCGAGCTGGCGCGGATCCGCCTCGCCCACGGGATACGGGTGCGGCACATCCAGGGGCGGGCGGCAGCCCGTCAATACCTGGTTTCCGCAACCGAGGCGTTCGAGCGGCTCGGCGCGGACGGCTGGGCGGAGCGGGCACGAGTCGAGGTACACGCCACCGGTGCAGGGCCTCGCGCCTCGACGCTGAACCTGACCTCATTGACCTGGCAGGAACGCCGTATCGCCGATTTGGCCGCCGCCGGCCTGACGAACAAGGAGATAGGTACGCGCATGCACTTGTCACCGCGCACGGTCAGCTCGCATCTGTACCGCATCTTCCCGAAGCTGGGCGTCACAACCCGGGCTGCGCTTCGCGATGCGTTGAGCCGGACGGCGGAGGTCTGATCAGCGCTCAGTCTGCTGTGGTCATGGCTGCTATGCCGTTGGCGGCCAGCCAGGTCAGGACATGATCGGCGACCGAACGCCACCCGCTGTCGAACACGAGCGAGTGGCCACGATCAGCGAACTGCTTCAGATCGGTCACCGCGGGTGAATCGCCGTACAACTTGTATACCGAGCGAGTGACGGCATCCGAAACCATCCGATCCTCCTGCCCGGAGATCAGCAACAGCGGTCCACGCGCAGGGTTGGCCGTGTTCACGATGGTGCCGACCGACCCGATGTCGAGACGAGCGAACCCGAGGTCCGCGAGAAGCCCGAGTGGCGCTGGCGCTGCGTACCGTTCGAAGAGTTGCTCGGCTTCCGTCTCACCGACCGCATTGGCGACAACGTCGCGGAAGTCGGCCCGGGACAGCTGCCCGGACTCCAGATGCCCCGCGCCGGGTTGAAACGAGGCATCGCTCAGCGGTACCCCATCAACCGGCAACGGGGCGACCGCAACCGCCGCACAGCCCAGACCCGCGCCGAGGAGTTGCTGGGCGATGAGGCCACCGGCCGAGTGCCCGATGAGCACCGGCGGGTTGTCGTAGGAGAGAACGATCTTTTCGTAATGGGAGCTGAGCGCTGCGAGCCCGAGGTCCTCGAACGTGCCCTCCGCGAAGCGGGCCTGTGCCGCGGTGTCGGATTCGCCGGGCCAGCCCGGGATGCGCACCGCGAAACCGTGCGAGGCGAACCTCTGCGCCCAGCCTTGCAAAGACGACATGTGGAACCATGCACCGTGGATGAGGACTACATGGGTTTGTTTCACGAACCGACCTTCCGATTGCACGACGATCTGCCGCTGGCGCAGTGACTTCCCTCGAGGATCACCGATCGGCAGCCCTACGGAAACCGTCGAATGACTGAAGAAAACGACTCGGCAGGCCGTGTACCGGGCGTATGTCGGTTCGGGCCCGTCCCCATCCCGAGAGGCGAGCCCGCTCGGCGGGGTCGACAGGCCGCTCGGTCCCCCGGAGGTCAGCGGTTCGAATCTGTGGTGAAACCCTGGAAGGGTAGGCGCTGGAAAAAACGCGGATATCCACCCGCAGAGAGATCGTGATGTTGTTTGGGCGAAGTACGGAGTGCGCGAGACTGGACACCCTGCTGACAGCGGCGCGGGATGGGCGTAGCGATGCGCTCGTCATACTGGGTGAGGCAGGCGTCGGGAAGACCGCGCTGCTCGACTATGCCCGGCATGCCGTCAGGGATGTCCGGATCTTGCGAGTCGCCGGCATCGAGTCCGAAATGGAACTGCCCTACGCTGCCCTTCACCAGCTTTGCCTGCCACTGTTGGACGGAGTCGATCGGCTGCCGACGCCCCAGTCCGACGCGCTGGCAACCACATTCGGCTTGCGAGCCGGCGAAGCACCTACCCCGTTCCTCGTCGGGCTCGGCGTGCTCAACCTGCTCGCTGAGGCAGCACGCGAGCAGTCGCTGCTGTGCATCGTCGACGACGCGCACTGGCTCGACGACGCCTCGGCGCAAGTGGTGGCGTTTGTGGCACGTCGGCTACGAGCCGAGTCGACCCTCCTGCTGATCGCGAGCCGGGAACCGATTCCGAGCATGCGAGGCCTGAACGAACTAACGGTTCAGGGTCTCGACGCGGACGCCGCGCTCCGACTATTGAATTCGGCGCTGCGCTGGCCGCTCGACGGCGGCGTCCGCGCCGCGATCCTCGCTGAGGCCCGAGGCAATCCGCTGGCGCTGCTCGAGCTCGCGCTCACCTCACCCGACCGCCTCGCAGGCGGTTTCGGCCTGTTCGACGCCTCCGCCCTGACTGGACGGATCGAGGAGAGCTTCCTGAGACGGATCGCCGAGCTGCCCGCCGACTCTCAGGAACTGCTCTTGCTCGCGGCCGCCGACTCGACGGGCGATCCGGTGCTGATCTGGCGGGCCGCGGCAGTCCTCGGACTGGGCCCAGGAGCCGCGGACGCCGCTGAGGAAGCTGCGTTGCTCACTGTGGGAGTCCGGATCGCATTTCGCCATCCGTTGATACGTTCTGCCGTCTACCACGCCGCCACGCCGGATGCCAGGCGCCGGATCCACCGGGCCCTTGCCGAGGCGACGTCAGGGGATGCCGATCCGGACCGCCGTGCGTGGCATCTCGCCCACGCCACCGAGAACCCCGACGAGACGGTGGCCGCAGAGTTGGCGGCCTCGGCGGACCGAGCCCAGGCCCGCGGCGGATTGGCCGCCGCTGCGGCGTTCCGTGAACGCGCGGCGGCATTGACGGCAGACCCGGCACTCCGTGCCGACCGCGAATTCGCCGCAGCCAGGGACAAATACCATTCGGGCGCTCTGGACGGGGCTCGAATCCTGCTCGACAAGGCGGAGTCCGGCCCGTACGACGAGCTGCGATCAGCCCATATCGGGCAATTGCGGGGGTATCTGGCCTTCGCGACCGGCGACTCCGCCCGTGCCCCTGTGCTGTTATTGGAAACGGCACAACGGTTCGAACGGCTCGACCCGGTTCTATCCCGCGAGACCTACCTGGACGCCATCACCTACGCATTGCTGGCAGGCCGCTATGCCGACAAGGCGACGGTGCCGCACGTGGCCACCGCGGCGGCCACCGCACCTCGGCCGGACGGGACGCCGCGGCCGCAGGACCTTCTGCTCGACGCGTATGCCGTGCTGTTCACCGAAGGCCATGCCAAGGGGACCCCGCTGGTCCGGCATGCGCTGGATGCCTTTCGCCGCGACGACCTTTCGGGCGAAGAAGCGACGCGCTGGCTCATCATCGCAGCGCACGGGACGTACGAGGTCTGGGATGACGCGGCGTGGGAAGCGATCACCGAGCTGAACGTCCGTCATACCCGGGAGATAGGCGCGCTGACCATGTTGCCGGTCGTGATGACCCAGCGGATCGCCGCGCATCTGCACGCCGGCGAGTTTCAGGCGGCGGCCGATCTGCTCGCGGAATCCAAGATCGTCGCCGAAGCAACCGGGATAGCCCGCCCCGCCTATGACGCGGCGGCGGTGGCCGCCTGGCGCGGCCGGACCGACGCTCGCGATCTGATCCGGGCCGCCCGAGCTACCGCGGCCGAGAGAGGCGAGGGCCTCGGATTCACCCTGGTCAATTACACGAACGCCGTCCTGCTCAACGGTTTCGGCCGTTTCACCGAGGCGAGGGATGCTGCCGCACTCGCCGCCGCAAACCCCGGGGAGACCGCGTTCGCGTCCTGGGCCTCGAGCGAGCTGGTCGAGGCGGCGGTCCGTTGCGGTGACCGAGCCGTCGCCGAGCAGGCCCTGGATCGACTCGTCAGAACCACCGCTCCCAGCGCGACCGACTGGGGATTGGGTATCGAGGCCCGCTCGCGTGCCTTGCTCAACGTAGGTTCCGCGGCCGAGGAGCTTTACCGTGAGGCGATAGATCGGCTCCGCCGCAGCCGTGGCGTGGTCGCGCTGGCACGCGCGCATCTGCTCTACGGCGAATGGCTGAGCGGACAGGACCGGTTGGTGGACGCCTCCGAACAGTTGAGCACGGCGCACTCGATATTCGTTCGGATCGGTGCCGAAGCTTTCGCTGAACGTGCGCACCTCGGACTCGCCGCGTGCGGCGTTTCGGTGCCGAAAACGTCCGCGCCGTCGACTGGTGAGTTGACCGAGCAGGAACGCCGGATTGCCGAGCGTGCACGGGATGGGCGTTCGAACGCGGAGATCGGGGCAGAGCTGTTCCTCAGTGCCAGGACGATCGAGTGGCACCTACGCAAGGTGTTCGCCAAGCTCGGCATCGGCTCGCGCCGAGAGCTGCGTGCAGTCCTTTCATAGTCCATTTCCGAGGATCCCCTCGAGGTCATCGATCGGAGAGGGCGCCGTCGAGCTCGCGACGAGAGGACACGCCCAGTTTGGTGAACACCTTGCGCAGATGCCATTCGACGGTCCGAGGACTGAGGAACAGCTCGGCGCCGATCTCGACGTTCGGGCGTCCGGCGGCCGCGAGCCGGGCGATCTGCGCCTCCTGCGGAGTCAGCACCGGCGTTCCGACGGTCCGCTTGCGGACCGTCGCACCGGTGGCGAACAGCTCGCGCCGGGCTCGTTCCGCGAAGGCCTCCATGTCCATGGTCACGAACCCGTCGTAGGCGGCGCGCAACTCGTCGCGGGCTTGGGCCCGGCGGTTCCGGCGGCGCAGCCATTCTCCCAGGAGCAGCCGGGTCCGGGCCTCGAGCACACCGAGCCCGCCCCGACCGAAGTGGCCGATGGCCTCGCGGTAGCGATCCTCGGTCTGTTCGGCCGAGCGGGCCGATCCGGTTGCGTCGGTGAGCGCTTCGGCTAGGGCGTGCGCGCCGTGGGCCCAGGAGGTGCCTGTCCGAGCCCAGTCCGCCAGTCGGTCGCGTGCCTCGGCCGCGATGGTCTGCTCTCCGGTGCGAGCCGCTGCCTCGACGAGTTCACAGTCTGCCCAGTGGTTCAGGGCGAAGTCCTGATACTCCAGGGCATAACGAGCGGCTTCCAGTGCGCCCGAATAGTTTCCGAGCCCGTTGTGGAGCACCGCCCGCGCACACCCTCCGACGCCCAGCAGTCGGCCCAGGCCGCGCTGTTCACCGTCACGTTCCAGGATCTCGATCGCGCCCAACGCCTGTCGTTCTCTTCCCCGGTAGGCGGCGATCATGGCCGGGGCGAGCACGGTCGGGGACAGGCGCATGGAGTCCTCGGCGGCGGCCATCTCGGCGAGCAGGTCCCGCGTCTCGGCGAATCGCCCGGAGTGGATCAGGGCGACCATGTGGAAGTTCAATGCGGTCGGGATGAGCGACAACGTGCCGGTGGCCCGGGCGGTAGCGGCCGCGCGCTCCGTGATGCTCAGGCAGGTCTGAAGATCGCCCAACTCCACCGCGGCGGCAAACGCCAGCCACAGCACCCCCGGGTCGCCATCGGCGACGTGGTCACCAAGTGCCTTCTGCAGGAAGGGAATCGCCGCGCCGGGACCATCGGCGTAGAAGGTGGCGAACGCGCTCGAGAAGGCTCCCGCCAGGTCGTCGCCGGGCGGCAGGCCGAGGGCCGTCTCAATGGTCCGTGGTAACCCGTCGGGTTCGAGTCGTCCGGCCCACAGGGCCGCGCCGAGGGCCGACAGGCAGGTCGCGCGTGCGGCGGCGGGGTCGAGATCTCGGAGCTGGTTCGTGACGGCGAGCAGCGGCTGGACCGCACCGAGCCCTGGCTTGGCCTGGTACGACGCCATTGCTCGCAGCCGGGTGGCCTCCACTTGCTGCCGACGGTCCAGCGGCCCCAGCTCGGCGGCGGCGAGCAAGTCGGGTACCCGGGTCGGCGCGCCCGCCGCGAGATAGGTCCCGGCCGCCGCCAACATCCGCCGCCCCCGTTCCTCCCAGTCGGGAGTGAGCGTGGCGGCCCGTTCGAGGAAGGAGGCCGCCGCCGCTCTGCCACCGCGCGCCAGGGCTCGATCGGCCGAACGTTCCAGGGCGGCGGCGATCTGCTCGTCCGGCCCGACCGCGGCGTGGGCTCGATGCCAGGCTCGCCGGTCAGGGTCGCGCTCGGCGTCGGTGGCCTCGGCGAGTGCCTGGTGCGCCGCACGCAGCGCGGCGGCATCGGCACCGCGCCAGAGCGCCGAGCGCACCAGCGGATGCCGGAACCGCACCGCGGTTCCCAGGGTGATCAGGTTCGCGGCCTCGGCCGGTGCGGCGGCATCGAGCCCGATACCGAGCACGCGCAGGGCACGCCCGAGCAGCGGGCCGTCGCCGACGGGCTCGACTGCCGCGACCAGCAACAGGGTGCGGGTGTCGTCCGGCAGGGTGTCGATGCGTCGTCGGAAGCTGTCTTCGAGCCGGGTCTCCATCGGTGCGCCGCCCGGTCCGCCGAAGCCGAACGCCAACTCGGTCGGCGACAGATTGCGGGGGAGCTCCAGTAGAGCGAGCGGATTCCCGCCGGTCTCCGCGACGATCCGGTCCTGCACGCGGGCGTCGACCGGCCTCGGCAACGCACTGTCGAGGAGCGCCCGGGCGTCCTGGTCGGCGAGCCCGTACACGGGAAGGTCCGGCAGACCGGAAAGTTCTTCGGCACACTTCCCCTCGATGGTGCGCTCGGCGAAGATCATGGCCACCGACTCGGCGTCCAGCCGCCGCCCGACGAACGCCAGGATCCGCTGGGACATCAGGTCCAGCCATTGCGCGTCGTCGATCAGGCACAACAGCGGAGTCTCGGCCGCCGTCTCGGCGAACAGACCCAGAACCGCCATCCCGACCAGCAGCATCTCGGGGGGATGTCCCGCGCTCAGGCCGAACGCGACACGCAGCGCGTCCTGCTGCACCGGCGGCAGCCGGTCGATGCGTGAGAGCAGAGGAGCACAGAGTCGTTGCAGCCCTGAATACGCGAAATCGGACTCCGCTTCGACGCCGACCGTGCGCACGGTCTGCATGTGCGTCGCCTGTTCGGCCAGATGATCGAGCAGCGCCGATTTGCCGACCCCGGCCTCACCGCGCAGCACCAGTACCCCACTGCGCCCGTCGCGTACCTCGCGGAGCAGGCGGTCCAACGCCTCCAGCTCCCGATGCCGCCCGATCAGTTGGCGTTTCGCGTCCTGCAGCATGCCACCTCCGGTCAGAAGTTCTCCCGGAGGAGCCCCGCCTATCCTACGAACTGACCGAACCACCCTCGCGACTCAGCGCCAGGTGACGGAGGTGCGATGTACAACGATGGCGCTGGCGGTCGGCGATGTTGTTGATGCTCTCCGTGCCGCCCTGTAGCCGCGGGATCGGGGCCTCGTCGCATTCCCAACCGAATCCACCGGCACGGCAATCGAGTCCAACGCCACCGGGCGGTCAGGGCTCGATGCGGACTATCGTCTCGACCTTGCCGATGCCCTTGTCGAAGGAAGCGACGCTCGATCCGGGGGCAGCTTCTGCCAGAGCCACCAGATAAGCGTCGGCGAACGAAAGCCGATAGTGCTCGTAGACATCGATCGTCCTGATGAGCAGGGCCGGATTGTCGGTCACGATGTTCCGCGAACTGACCAGCACGCGCGCCAAGGCGGCAACCTGAGGTCTGGCTACCTGGTAGACGCTCTGCAGGACATAGACCGTCTCGGCCAGGATAATATCCGGCAGATGCAGTGAATCCGATTGCGCGAGAAAGGCGCTCGCGCGCTTCCCCATTTCGGGCGGATCCTGGGTGAGATGGCGGATGAGGATATTGGTGTCCAGAAAGACCGTCACGCCTCACCTTCTCGCCATTGCGATGCCCACGCGGCCTCGCGAATCTCCTCCCAGGACCGTCCGCGAACCTGAGGCGGCACCGGCACACTGCCAGCCAACTCGAGCAGGTCCGGAGTCCGTGCCAGCACCACAACCTGTCCCTCAATACGAAACAACACGTTGTCACCAACGTGCAGTTCGAGCGCGTCCCGAATCGCCTTGGGCACCGTTAGCTGGCCCTTCGACGTCAACCGAGCAACCGCGTCCATGAGTTCTCCTTACTTCATCCCTCTGGTAAGGATAACGTGGGCGCGGAAGGACGACACCGCGCTTCCTAGGAATTCCTGCGCTCCGGGCCGACCCTCGACGATCTCGGCCTGACACGCGATCGCGCCACCCCACGAGATATCGACTGGACGGTTTGGCCTTGGCCTTCCTCCTCGACACCAAATGTCGTGTCCGAACTGCGCAAAAAGAATGCGGACGAGAACGTGCTCGACCCCGCACGGTCGGCGCATTGTGTGTGGTTGATCGTGAGCCGCCACAGACGCGCGGGCCGCGGGTACGCGGGGTCACGGTCGAAACTGCCGTTACGCCTCGCCTGGGCCACTGTCGCGTGTACGGTTCCAACCCTGCAGACCAGGTGGTCCGTACCGATCAACTGCTTGCCGATGAAGTGAAATATAGATATTTTACTTTTCCTGGTCGAAGCCCGAATCGGCCTGGCTGTGGCTTGATGAGGATTCGCATTTGACCAGTTCATGGACAACAGGGAGGGCCGTTTTCCGGCCTCGACTGGCGGCCGCCGTCGTCGGCGTTCTCGCCGCGACGGTGTCGGCGGGTACGGCCGACGCCGAACCCGCACCGGCGCCGGGCCGCGCCCTCGTCGTGCTCGGTGACTCGTACACCGCGAACCCACCGTGCGATGCGGTGCTGGTGAAATGCTCGGACTCGAACAGCACCGGTTTGCGGGCCTGCCTCCACGGCCCTACCTCGTGGCCCGTCCAGCTGAGTGGACTGATGGGGGTAGCGGCCGAGGACTTCGAGAACAATTCGTGCTCGAGCGCGACGATCGATACCGGTCCGGTGACGTCGACCGGGCAGCAGGTCGCGGGCCGGGACGGATACACCCTGGCGCAGGAGGCGATCGAAGCCGCTCGGGACGGGTCGTTCGGGCCGCGTACCCAGGTGGTGGCGATCCAGCTGGGCTTCAACGACGCATGGCCGAAGGACGACGCGATCACCGCCGACGCGACCAGGGTCTTCACCTGTGTGTTCAACGTCCTCGAGGGCTGCGACGAGAACGCGGTGGCCGAGGGCCGGTGGCCGGCGCTCGATGCGATCACCGGAACGGCCTTCGCCGACCGCATTCGCAAAGTCGTCGACTACGTGAAGTACTACGCGCCGAACGCGAGGATCGAACTGGTCGGCTATCCCGAGGTGGCGCCGGAGGGCGCCTCGGAGTGGTGCTTCGACTTCCTCGGCCTCGTCCACTGGGTGCAGCCGCGGGCTCGCGCCATGGTCGAGTTCTGGAACCGGCTACAGGATGCGCAACGCGACGCGGCCGGGATTCTCCAGATCGACTTCGTCGATGTGAAGCAGGCGACCTCGGGTCACGGATTGTGCTCTGCCGATCCGTGGTTCAACGGCTTTCTGGATCCGCAGATAAACCTGGCCGGCTTGCCGTTCCATCCCTCACCCCGCGGGGACGCCGCCGTGGCCGCCACCGTCTACAGCCACGTGGCGCAAACCCACTGACACGGCCGCACCCCGCCCGGCCGGTCGTACCGCCGTGGCGCATCCATCGGAGAAGCAATGACGCTCACGTACACCCCAGAATCCGAATCGACCTCGGCGCCACCCGAATTCGCGTGGCGCGGTGTCCTGCTGGTCTCGGGGTTGATCACGCTCGTCTGGTCGGTCTCCGCGGCACGGTTCCAGCTCGCCGGTGACGAGCTGTACTACCTCGCGTGTGGTAGGCGACTGGCGGTCGATTACGTCGACAACGGACCGGTGATACCGCTGATCGCGCGGGCAGCCGACGTGATCGCCCCCGGATCGGTTCTCGCGCTGCGGATCCCGGGGTTGCTGCTGCTGATCGCGGTGTCCGTCCTCGCGGCGGCGGTGGCCCGCGAATGCGGTGCGCGGCCGCGCTACCAGATGCTCGCCGCGGCGGGGTACGCCGTCTCACCGTTCGTCGTCGCCTACACCGTGCTGGACAGCGTCGCATTGGACGTGGCGTTCCAGGCGTTGATCATCTGGCTGCTGGTTCGCTGGGTGCGCATCCGGCAGGACCGCTTGCTCATCGCCGCGGGTGTGGCGGCGGCGATCGACGTGCAGGACAAATGGCTGGTGCTGATGCTGGGGGCCTGTGTCGCCCTCGGCGTTCTCGCCGTCGGACCCCGCGAGGTCTTGCGCCGCCCCGCACTGTGGGCCGGGCTGTTGATCTTCGCGGCCGCCATGACGCCCGCCCTGCTGTGGCAGGCCTCCCACCATTGGCCACAGCTGGCGACCAACAGCGCCATCGCCCAGGAAACGGCGGGGAGCGACGGCGGACAGCTGGGGACGGTCGTGGCGATCATGGTGGTCACCGGATTCCTCGGCGGCGGGCTGGGCGTGCTGGGCCTGTACGGCCTGGCTCGGGAACCGAAGCTGCGGCCGTACCGGTTCGTGCTGATCGCCGCCCTGCTGATGGTGGTTCTGGTCGTCGTCGGGCACGGGCGGTCCTATTACGTCGCCGGGATCGTTCCCGCGATCTTCGGCGCGGGCGCGTCGACCCTGTCCGGATTCCTGGACATCGCGGGTACCCGCGCCCTGCTGCTGCGGCGGTTGTTCACCGGCCTCACCGTCCTCTCGGCGGTGCTGACCGCGTGCTTGGCGGTGCTCCCCTACCCCAAGAGCTGGATCGACGTGCCGGACACCGGCTACTGGGGCTTTCTGCAGCACTACGGCAACGACAACTGGGAGGACCTGGCCGACGCGGTGCACAAGGTGGCGATCGGCCTGCCGGCCGAGGAACAGGCCGGTGCCGTCGTCGTCACCGAGGCCTACAACGAGGCCGGGGCGCTCGACCACTACGGACGGTCCGAATGGATCCCACCGGTGTACAGCCCCAATCGTGGCTTCGCCGAATGGGGTCCGCCGCCGGACTCGGCCACGACCATCATGTACGTCGGCTACAACGACGGACCGGAGCTGCGGGCCTTCCTGGCCAATTTCGCCCACACCACACCGGCTTTGCAGATGGACAACCCGTTCGGCATCGCCGGACAGAATCACCACGTGACCGTGTTCGTCTGCCGCGAGCCCCTGGTTCCCATGTCGGTCGCTTGGCCGAAGTTGACCTATATGGTTGTCCCACCGGCCTCTTGAGCGAGAGTGCCGACGTCATCGAGGATTTGCATTGATCAGTTTCAGGACCAGCAGCGGGGCCGTGCTTCCACTCAGGCTGGCCGCCGCCGTCGCCGTTCTCGCCGCGGCCGGCTCGATAGGCACCGCCGCCGCCGACGAACCGGCTCCGGTCGAGGGCAAAACGCTTGTGGTCATGGGTGATTCGTTCGCCGCAAACCCGCCGTGTGATGGGGTCCTGGTGAAATGCGACGGCAACAACGACGTCGCGGCACACGAATGCCTGCACCGCGACACGTCCTGGCCCGTCCAGCTGAGCGCGCTCATGGGCGTCGCCGGAACCTCGGACTTCGAGAACGCCACGTGCACCAACGCGTCGATCGACAGCGGCCCCGTGACCTCGAGCGGGCAGCAGGTTCCGGGCCGCGACGGCTACACCCTGGCGCAGCTGGCGATCAAGGCCGCCAAGAGCGGGGCGTTCGGGCCACGCACCCAGGTGGTGGCGATCCAGCTGGGAGCCAACGACGAGTGGCCGCATGATTCGGCGACCACCGCCGATGCCCCCGCCCAATTGACCTGCGCGTTCAACGTCTCTCAGGGTTGCGACGCCGTCGCGGTGTCCCAGGGCCGATGGCCCGACCTCGACACGGTCAACGGACCGGCCTACGCCGACCGCATCCGCAAAGTCGTCGACTATGTGAAGTACTACGCCCCCAACGCCAAGATCGAGCTGGTCGGCTATCCCGAACTGGCCCCGGCGAACTCGACCGCCTGGTGTCTCGACGTCCTGGGCGTCTTCCGCTACGTCCAGCCCCGAGCCACTGCCATCAACGAATTCTGGAACCGCCTCGACGACGCCGAACGCGACGCCGCCCAAGCCCTTTCCATCGACTTCGTCGACGCCCGGACCCCCACCGCCGGCCACGGCCTCTGCTCCCCCGACCCCTGGCTCCTCTCCGTCCTGGACCCCAAGGTGAACCTGGTCGGTTTGCCCTTCCACCCCACTCCCCGCGGAGACACCGCGGTGGCCGCCGAGGTCCACAGCCGCATCACGCAGACCCATTGATCCGAAGTCACCGTTATCCCGCGTAGGCGGTTTTGCCGCCGTCGATCACCATCTGAGCGGCGGTCATGTACGGGAAGTCGTCGGAGGCCAGGGCCAGGGCGAAGGCGGCTATCTCGTCGGGGGTGGCCATCCGACGCAGGCCGGGGACGTGCTGTTTGCCGTAGACCTCGGCCATGGTCTTCCATACCTCGTCGGGGAGGTTCATCGCGCCTGCCGCGCGCCGGACCAGTTCGGTGTCGGTGGTGCCGGGGATGAGGGTGTTGATGCGAATGTTCTTGTCCGCGTAGTCGTGGGCCGCCGCTTGGACCATGCCGACCAGCCCGCGTTTGGCGGCGGTGTAGGCGGCCCGGCCCTCGGTGGTGGCGATGGCGTTGGACGAGGAGGTGACGACCACGACCCCGCCGCCACGGGCGATCAGGTGCGGGATCTCGTATTTCAAGGCCAGGAAGTTGCCGCGCAGGTCGGTGCCGACGACGTCGTCCCATTCGGCGGAGCTGTATTCGTGCAAGGCTTTCTGCAGCGTGATGCCCGCATTGTTGAAGCAGACGTCGAGCCCGCCGTACTTGTCGGCGACCGCGTCCACGAACTGGCGCACATCGGATTCCACCCGGACATCGGCCCGGATGTAGGTGGCTTCCCCGCCCGCCGCCCGAATCCGCTGCTCGACCTGGCGGCCGAGTTGTTCTCTGCGGCCACAGAATCCGACGTGCCCGCCCTCGGCGGCGAACATCAGGGCGGCCGAGCGGCCGATGCCGGAGGTGGCGCCGGTGATCAGCACTACCTTCCGGTCGAAACGCCGTGCGCCGGAAGGCTTTACCACGGGAGTCGGCGCTCCGCCCTGGACGAGGGCGATGCCGCCTGCCGCTCCCGCCGCCGCGGTGAGGGTCGCGGCGACTCCGGTGGTGGTGAGGAGCCGTCGCCTGCTGACTCCCGAGGCGGGGCCGGGTTCGGCGGCGGATTCGGGTTCAGTACTGGCATCCATAATGGATAGCGTAACTATCCGATAGTTCTACTGTCTACTCTCCGGACGGAATTGCCGCGCAGCCGGAACCGACCTCGAACATGGCCACCCCGTGCGCCGGAATATCGGCGGCGCTCAGCGCACCGGTGGTCGTGGTGTCGGTGTGCGTCCACAGATTGCGCACCGAGTAACACTCCGCCTGCCGCAATCCGGTTGCGGCCAGCCCTGTTTCGATGGTCACCGCCCGATCGCCGGGATTGAACACGGCCACCGCCACCGCGCCGCCGGCGAGCGGCTTGACCAGAATTCGCCCGTCCCCCGGCAGCGGCGTCGCCTGCGCCACCCGCGAATCCTGGTCCACGGCAATGACATCGGCATTGGTCAGCAGGGCGCGGGTCTGCTCGGACATCGCGCGCACATCGTTTCCGGCGATCAGCGGCGCCGCGAGCATGGCCCACAGCGAGAAGTGCGCGCGCTGCTCCTCGGGATCGAGGCTGAACTGCGGATCGCGCAGGCGGTCGATCACCTCGGGCGACAGATCGAACGACGTCTCGAGTTCCAGAATCTGGCGGGTGGTCAGCGTCCCGGCCAGCACATCGGCCGGATAGCCCGCCAGGTGGGCGCTGATGAATTCGGTCAGCGGCAGTCCGACCACCATCATGTCGGGGTCATTCCAGTAGCCGGGGCGGGTTCGGCGGGCCAGCGGTTCGGCGGCCCCCAGCTCGTCGGTGACGCCGATCAGGCCCCGCCCGGATCGGGTGGCCAGGTGTTGATCGGGCGACCCGTTGTGCCACAGCGGAATCAGATCCGCGGTATTGCGGGTCATATCCGAGATGGTCGACCAGTCGTAGTCCCCGCCGGCGTGCAGATTGCCGAAACTGTTCGGGTTGATGCTGTAGACGATCCGGCGCCCGCTGGCACGCAGGGCATCCCGCATGGCGGTGAAGGCGGGCACCTGCTCGGCGAGGTCGGCGTCGGCGCGGCACCAGTCGTATTTGAGGAAGTCGACGCCCCAGCCCGCGAAGGTCCGCGCATCCGCGGTCTCGTGCCCGCGCCCGGCATTGCCGGGCGTCTGCCCACAGGTTTCGTTGTAAGGGCTCGAGTACAGGCCCAGATACATGCCGCGCGCGTGCGCGTAGTCGGCGAGCGCGGCCATGCCGTGCGGAAACCGCCGCGGATCGGCCCGCAGGTTCCCGGCGGCGTCGCGTTTCGGCGCCGCCCATCCGGCATCCAGATTCACGTAGCGGTATCCGGCGTCGCGCATGCCGGAACCGACCATGGTGTCGATGACCTCGTGGATGTTCTGCTCGGTCAGCGGAATTCCGGAATTCCACGAATTCCAGCCCATGGGCGGGGTGAACCGGCCGCCGACCGCTGCGATCGGGGCCGGACGCGGCGGCGCGGCCGTGCTGTCGGCGGTCAGCAGCGCGGTGGCGACGACCAGCGCGAACGACAGGATTCCAACTCGCACGCCGGACGTCTCCTCGGGTTACGGACGGTTCAATTGTGCGGCGGGAGCTGGCCGTCGGCCTTCACAGTGGTGCCGGTGAGGTTAAAGGTGACCACGCTGGGTCCGCCCTGGGGGCAGCACATGGGATCGTTGCCGTTGAGCCAGTGGTAGGTGAGCGACAACGAGGTACGAGTCTTGCCGGTCACCATCGTGTACATGTACGGGTCGGGGGTGGCGGTCCCCAGGTAGGTGCCGTTGGTGAAGAACAGAACGTGGGTGTACGGGTGGTTGGTGTCGGAATTCACCGTCATCCAGGACAGCACCCCGGCACAACCCGCGGAGATCTGATCATCGGCCGCCTGACCCGCCTTCCACCCGCCGACCGGCGGCGGCGACAGCCGTGCGATGGCGGCCCGGGCCAGGTCGGAATTGATGTCGAGGCAGAGCCCGTGGCCGCTGCCCGCCGGAGCGGCGGACTGCTGGGCGGCGGAAGCCGAGGTGGGGGTTGTGGAGGTGGGGGCCGTCGAGGTGGTGGTCCCGCAGCCGGTGGCCACCGCCGCGAGGGCGGCGCCCATCGCGAGAATGGCCAGTGACCTGGTCTTCATGGCTTCCCGCCGCGCACGCTTCACCCTTAGATCATCGGGGTGCCGGAAAGTGGCGTTAGCGGCAGGGTCCCGATACGGGATCGTCGGCATGCCGTCGGCGGGTACCGCGTTCTGCCACAAGGGATTCGCCGGGCTGCGCTCAGTCCTACTCCTGATGCGCCGCCACGAACGGCGCGTCGACACCCGCCTTGCCGAACCGGAAGGCGCCGCCGAGCGCTTCGGTGCGGCCGGGCATGGGCTCGTCGAAGAACCGCCGGTCTCGGCGATGAATGCCTCCTGCCCGTCGGGTATGTCGTCCTCGTAGTAGATGGCCGGACCCGGCGGCGCGATCTAGGTGGTTCGGGGTGGCGGGGCGGTTGAGGATCGGACCTCGAGGTGGACCGGGACGACGATATTGGGCTGGTCGATCGGGCGGGAGTGGAGGGCGTCGATCAGGAGGGTGGCGGCGCGGCAGCCGATGGCGCGGCGGTCCACGGCCAGGGTGGTGAGGGCCGGGGACAGGGAGGGGGAGGTGGGGAGGTCGTCGTGGCCGATGACCGAAACATCCTCGGGCACACGCAGTCCGCAGTCGGCGGCGGACAGGTAGGCGGTGTGGGCGATGTAGTCGCTGTTGGTGATGAACGCGGTGGGCCGGTCGTCCGGGTGCGCCCGCAGGGCCGCGGTGACCGCGGCGCGGGCGGCGTCGGCGGAGAGTTCGGTGGTCACCGGGAGTGCGGTGAATCCGAGTTCGGCGCCGAGCCGCCGGAAGCGTTCCAGCCGTTCGGGATCCGGGGACTTCTCCGGTGGCGCGACCACCATGGCCAGCCGCCGGTGTCCCAGCCCGAGCAGATGCCGCACCGCGAGATCGACCGAGGTCTCCTGGTCCGAGCGCACGCTCATGGTGAGCCCGGGACGCTCGCGGTCGGCGGTGTCGAGCAGCACCACGGGCCGCCGGGTGACCGAATGCCATTCCCGCGCATGCGGACTCGTGCCGATGGGTGCGATGGCCAGCCCGTCCACGGCCCGATGCTGGAAGGCGTCGAGGAGCTGGCGCTCCCGGCCGGCGTCGTAGCGCGAGGAGCCGACCATGACGTCGTAGCCCGCGGCGGAACAGGTTTCGTCGAAGCCGTCGATCACATCGAGGAAGTGCGGGTTGCGCAGGTTGCGGATGAGCAGTCCCAGTACCCGGGTGCGCCGGGTGCGCAGGGCGACCGCGGAGGCATTGGGCCGGTAGCCGAGTTCGGTGGCGCGTTGGAGAATGCGCTCTCGCAGCTGGTCGCTGACGCCGGGCCGCCCGGCGAGTGCCAGGCTGACCGCCGAAATGGAGACTCCGAGCGATATCGCCACATCGCGCTGCGTGATCGGTTCGCTCCCGGCTACCACGGAGAGAAACACTAGCGAACGGAGGCTGAACTCGGATGACCGCGCTCTGAACTCTCGACAACGTCCGAGGCGGATGCTCGCCTCAACACCTCTACCTTTGCTAAAACGATTGAGCAATTCGATCCCCCCAGGAAGGATCATCGTGTCCGGCGATGCCTTTTCAGTCCTCGACTCCACCGAGCTGACCACCTTCCACCGCAAGGTGACCGTGCTCTCGGCCGCCGGAATGTTCCTCGACGGCTTCGACATCACGGTGATCGCGGTCGCGCTGCCGACCGTCACCAAGCAGTGGCACCTGTCCAGCTTCATGGCCGGTGCGCTCTCCGCGGCCGCCGTCGTCGGAATGTTCGTAGGCGCGTTGGTCTTCGGCCGCCTCACCGATCGGCTGGGCCGCAAGAAGATGTACCTGGTGAACCTCATCGGGTTCGTCTTCTTCGCCCTGGTCGCCGCGCTGGCCCAGGACGCCTGGCAACTGCTGGCCTGCCGCTTCCTGCTGGGCCTGGCCCTGGGCGCGGACTACACCATCTCCACCGCGCTGCTCGCGGAATACGCGCCCGCCCAACGCCGCGGCAGCCTCATGTGCCGCCTCGGCGCCACCTGGTTCGTGGGCGCGGCGACCACCTACGCCTTCGCGCTGGCCCTGCTCCCGCTGGGCGACGCCATGTGGCGCGTCATGCTGGTCCTGGGTGCGGTGTTCGCGCTGATCGTGCTGTGGATGCGGCGCAGCATCCCGGAATCCCCACGCTGGCTGGCCGCCCAGGGCCGCGGCGAGGAGGCGAACGCCGTGCTCACCGGACTCGGCGACGCCACCGTACGCCTGTCCGGACCCGCTGCACCGCAGCATGATTCACCGTGGCGCACGCTGCTGACCATGCCGCTGCTGCGCTACACGTTCTTCTGCTGCGGGTTCTGGTTCATGTACACGCTGTCGTACTACGGCATCACGCTGTACACGCCGACCATCCTCAGGCAGGTCACCACCGGTACGACCGGCACCTATACGGGATCGCTGATCATCGCCCTGGTCGGCGTCGCCGGCGCGTTCACCGGCGTCGCCCTGGTCGACCGGGTGGGCCGCCGTCCGCTGCTGATCGTCGGCTTCATCGGTATGTTCCTCGCGCTGACGGTGCTGGCGCTGTGGCCGAACCCGGGACTGACCGGCCTGGTGGTGCTGCTCGGCGCGGCGGTGCTGTTCGCCAATTCCGGCCCGGGCATCGTGAACCTGGTCTATCCGAGCGAGGTCTTCCCGACCGCCGTGCGCGCCACCGCCAACGGCCTGGGCACCGCGGTGTCGCGGATCGGCGCGATCATCGGCACCCTGTGGCTGCCCACGCTGATCAAGTCGTGGGGCCTGCACCACGTGCTGTGGCTGTTCGTGGGCGCGAGTGTCATCGGCCTCGCCATCGCGGCCACCCTGGCCCCGGAGACCAAGGGGCGCACGCTGGAAGAGCTCTCGGCGGAGATCTCCGGCTCCGGCCGGACGCAATCCGGTTCGGCCGCACCGGAATCCGTGGGCTGAGCCAGTGACCTTTCCCGATCACACGATCCGGCCGGGCGCGGCACTCGACACGGACGGCCGGTATCGGGGGCTGGAACGCGGTCCGGCCGAACCGCGGTCGGCCCGCACCGAACTCGCCCCCGGCGCCACCCTCGACCCTGGCGCGACCATCGCGCGATTCGTTCAGCTGACCGACTTCCAGATCGCCGACCCGGTCTCCCCCGGCCGTCTCACCTTCCTGCACGGACTGGCGGGCCGGCCCGGGTGGGAGTTCATGTTCCCGGCCTACCGCCCGCAGGAACCGGTGGCGTTGCAGGCCTTCGAGGCCACTGTTCGCACGTTGCGCGAACTCGGCACGGACACCATCGATTTCGTCGTCACCACCGGCGACAATATCGACAGCGCGCAGTCCAACGAGCTGTCGGCCCTGTTCGCCCTGCTGGACGGCGACACCGTGCTCGACCCGAACTTCGGTGCGACCGAGACCAAAACGCTCCCCGCGCACGCCGTCTCGGCCGAGTTCTACAACCCGGAACCGGAATCCCGCGACGTCTACAAGCGCGAGCACGGATTCCCCGACATTCCGGGCCTGCTGGCGGCCGCAGCCCGCCCCTTCCGCACCCGCGGCCTGGGTGTGCCCTGGCTGGCCTGCTTCGGCAATCACGACTGCCTGGTCCAGGGCCGCGCGCCCGTCACCCCGGAGTACCAGGCGCTGGTCACCGGCGACAGCGCGCCCACGGCGCTGGGCATCGAGCCGCCCGCCGATCCGATGCGGCGGTATCTGCCCGATCCGACCGTCTTGTCGCAGGGTCCGGCCGTACCCATCGCCGCCCGGGCCGACCGCCGGGTCATCAGCCCGGCCGAATACGTGCGCGCCCACCTGGACAGCCCCACCGAGCCGCGCGGCCACGGCTTCACCGAGCAGAACCTGACCGAGGGCACCACCTACTACAGCTACGACGCGGTCCCCGGCGTGCGGATGATCGTGCTGGACTCCACCCACCCCGCCGGGCACGTCACCGGCAGTATCGGTGCACGCCAATGGGATTGGCTGGTCGGTCGGCTGATCGCGGCGCACTCGTCCTATCGCGGCGAGGACGGCGCGATCGTCCGGACCGGGAACCGGGACCGCGTCGTGATCATCGCCTCTCACCACGGGCTGGGCATGCTGACCAATACGACACCCGACCCGGACGGCGAAACCCGCTACCTCGCAGCCGATCTGGAGGCCCTGCTGCACCGCTTCGGCAATGTGGTGCTGTGGATCGCCGGGCACGAGCACCGCAACGAGGTGACCCCGCGCCACCGTCCCGGTCCGCCGGAGGACGCCGCGGGCGGATTCTGGCACGTACTCACCTCCGGCCTGTGCGAATGGCCCTGCCAGACCCGCCTGCTGGAACTGTCCATCCCCCAACAGGATTCGAATCATCTGATCATCCGCTCCACCATGATCGACCACTCCGCCCCCGAGCGCCCCGGCCCGCGCTTGGAGCTGCTCGATCTCGCGTCCCTGCATCGCGAACTGTCGTTCAACGAGCCCACCCGGGTCGGCGGACCGCACTCCGCGGGCACCCCGGCCGATCGCACCGTGGACCTGATCGTCCCCGTATCCCCCGCGTTGCTCACCTCCCTGCGCGGCGTAGCCGACGCCACCACCTCGACGTGCGATCACGACGGCAATGCCGTGGTCCCGGGCCTGAACTGAGCCATGGACGGCGAGCCGGAGCAACGTTTCCGGCCTGCCGGCCCCCGCCTGCCGCTGTGCGACAATGCGGCATGAGCATCAAGATCGACGGCCTCGATTCCGCGCTGCTCGCGGAGTTGGCGGCCGATCCGCGGGTGCCGATTCTGGAGTTGGCGCAGCGGCTGGGGATCGCACGCAACACCGTGCAGGCGCGGATGAAGCGGCTCGAGGCGTCCGGTGCGGTGCGGGGGTATCCACCGGATGTGGATCTGCAGGCCATCGGGTTCGCGGTGCACGCGTTCCTGGGCATCGAGGTGAACCAGAACAGGATGAACGACATCGTCGAGGCATTGCGGGAGTTCCCGAACGTGCTCGAGGTGCACGCGACGACCGGGCGCGGGGATCTGCTGGTGCGGATCGCGGCCCGGTCCCAGCCGGATCTGCTGTCCATCATTCAGCGCGTGCATGCGATTCCCGGCGTGAAGCACACCGAAACCATGCTGGCCCTCGCGACTCCGGTGGAGTACCGGTCGCTGCCGCTCGTCGAGCATCTGACGAGCCAGCCCGCCGACTGACGAACCGGCCCAGGCGCAGCATGAGATGGGCCGGGGCCGAGGACGCTCGAGCAAACTGCTGCGTGCGTCACAGTGTTCCAGATCACTTTTGAGCAGTCTGATCAAATTTTCGCGCGTCTGTTGACACAGATCACACATCACGGCAGATTTCGCTGCACCGATCGCTTTGGTCCCTTGGTTTGCAGCTCACGATCTGGGCTGTGGAGAGTGTGGTGACTGTTCATGACCGACGTTGCCTGCGCGCCTGTACGACAGGCCGAACCGGCTACGCCCTACGACCTCGCCGACCGATACCGGTCCGGCGCGGGTCCGGTCCTTCTCACCGGAGTGCAGGCCATCGCCCGCCTGCTGGTGGAACAGCATGTCCGCGATATGCGCGCCGGCCGCCGGGTCGCGACCTTCGTGTCCGGGTATCAGGGCAGCCCGCTGGGCGGGGTCGACAAGATGCTGCTGGGCATGCCGAATGTGCTGTCCGAACACGACATCGCCTTCGTGCCGGGCTTCAACGAGGAGCTCGCGGCCACCTCGGTGTGGGGTAGCCAGGCGGATCTGCCCGCCGGGACGGCGACGCACGACGGCGTCGTCGGTGTCTGGTACGGCAAGGGGCCCGGCGTCGACCGGGCCACCGACGCCATCCGGCACGCCAATATGTACGGGGTGAATCCGCGCGGCGGCGTGCTGCTGCTGGTGGGTGACGATCCGGCCTCCAAGTCCTCGACCGTGCCCGCGGTGAGCGAGCGGTCGCTGGCGGCCATGGGTGTGCCGGTGCTGTTCCCGCGCAATGCCCGCGAGATCATCACGATGGGCATGCAGGGGGTGGCGCTGTCGCGGGCCTCGGGTTGCATCGTGGCCATGAAGATCGTGGCGGATGTCGCCGACGGTGCGTGGACGGTGGATTCCTCGGTCGCCGAGCTGCCCATCGCAGTACCCGAAGTGCAGTGGGAGGGAAAGACTTTCGCCTACCGGCAGCGGCCGATGGCGGCGCCCGCGGACAGCGTGCTGGCCGAGGCCGACCTGTACGGGCCGCGCTGGGCCACCGTGCGCGCCTTCGGGGCGGTCAATGATCTCGATGTCATCGAGGTGGATCCGGCACACGCGCGGATCGGCATCGCGGCCACCGGCACCACCTTCGACGCGGTGCGTCAGGCGCTGGTCGATCTGGGTGTGGACGAGGCGGCCATGCACCGCACGGGCATTCGCCTGCTGCGCATCGGCATGCCGTATCCGGTTGGGGCGCAGCGGGTCACCGAGTTCGCCCGGGGTCTGGAGCAGGTGATCGTGGTCGAGGACAAGACCGCGTTCATCGAGACCCAGATTCGCGAAATCCTGTACGGCACCGTCGATGCCCCGCAGATCATCGGCAAGCTGGACGGAAACGGCCTGCCGCTCATGCCGTTCGACGGCGAGCTCACCGCGGGCCGGCTGCTGGCCCCGCTGCGGCGGGCGCTGCGCGAGCGGGTCGAGCTGAAGAAGGCTCCGCCGCCCGCGCTCTCACTGGAGGTGCTGTCCGCCAAGCGCACCCCGTACTTCTGCAGCGGCTGCCCGCACAACCGCTCCACCGCACTGCCCGAGGGCTCGATCGGCGGTGGCGGCATCGGCTGCCACACCCTGGTCACCTTGTCCGGACGCAGCGACAGCGCGGTCACCGGCCTGACCCAGATGGGCGGTGAGGGCAGCCAGTGGATCGGGCAGGCGCCGTTCACCGATGTGCCGCACCTGTTCCAGAACATCGGCGACGGGACGTTCTTCCACTCCGGGCAGCTGGCCATCCAGGCGTGCGTGGCGGCGGGGGTGAACATCACCTACAAGCTGCTCTACAACGAGGTCGTCGCCATGACCGGCGCGCAGGACGTCGAGGGCGGGCTGACGGTCGCGAAGCTCACCCACAAGCTGACCGTCGAGGGCGTGAAGCAGATCGTCATCTGCGCCGACGATCCCAAGCGGCACAGCAGGAAGGCGCTGGCCAAGGGCACGCTGCTGTGGCATCGCGACCGTCTCGACGAGGCGCAGAAGATGCTGCGCGAGATCGAGGGCGTCACCGTCCTGATCTACGACCAGCACTGCGCCGCCGACGCCCGCCGCCAGCGCAAGCGCGGCACGCTGCCGGTGCGCAATACCCGCGTGGTGATCAACGAGGCGGTGTGCGAGGGCTGCGGTGACTGCGGCACCAAGTCGAACTGCCTTTCGGTGCAGCCGGTGGAGACCGAGTTCGGGCGCAAGACGCGCATCGACCAGACCTCCTGCAATACCGACTACAGCTGCCTGGACGGCGACTGCCCGTCGTTCGTGACGGTGGAGTTGAACCCGGATACCAAGGGGCGCAAGGGTTCCGAGCGAGCCGCAGCGAAGCGGCGAAAGGCGGCCGAGCCGCCCATGGTCAAGGCGGCCGAGCCGCCCATGGTCACCGATCCGGGACTCGGCGCTCCGCTGGGCACGCAGAACGTGCTCATCGCGGGCATCGGCGGCACCGGCATCGTGACGGTCAACCAGGTGCTGGCCACCGCCGCGCTGCGGGCCGGGTACGCGGTCGAGAGCCTGGATCAGATCGGGCTCAGCCAGAAGGCCGGGCCGGTGCTGTCCCACCTGCGGTTCTCCACAACGGAATTGGAGCCGTCCAACCGGCTCACCCCCGGCAGCGCGGACTGCATCATGGCCATCGATCTGCTGACCGCCGCCGATCCCAAGAACCTGCAGTACGGCAATCCGACCGCGACGGTCGTGGTCGCCTCGACCAGCCAGACCCCGACCGGTGACATGGTCTACGACAAGTCGGTGACCTACCCGGAGACCGCGCCGCTGCTGGATCGGCTTGCGGCGGTGTCGGATTCGCAGTTCGACTTCGATGCGCTGGCGGCCGCGCAGCAGCTGTTCGGGAACACCGCCGCCGCCAACTTCCTGATGGTCGGCGCGGCGTTCCAGACCGGCGGCCTGCGGCTGCCCGCCGCGGCGATCGAAGAGGCGATCACCATCAACGGGGTCGCGGTATCGGCGAATATCGCGGCATTCCGCTGGGGCCGCGTGGCCATCGCGGATCCGGTCGCGTTCGCCGCGGCCACCGATACTGCTGCGGCACAGCGCACTCCGCGGATCGCCCCCGCCGAGCTGCTGGCGGGCGCCAGCATCGAGGGCGAGGTCCGGAGACTGGTCGAACTGCGGGCCGCCGAACTGGTCGACTACCAGAACGCCAAGGTCGCCCGCCGCTACATCGATACCGTCCAGGCTGTCTGGAACGCCGAGCGCGCGGTCACCGAGCGCACCGAGTTCAGCGAGGCCGTGGCGCGCGGGCTGTACAAGTTCACCGCCTACAAGGACGAGTACGAGGTGGCCCGCCTGCTGGTCGACCCGGCCTTCCTCGACGAGGTGCGGGCCCAGGTCCCCGGCGGCAAGAACCTCACCTACAAGCTGCATCCCCCGGTGCTCCGCGCCCTCGGCCGCAAGAAGAAGATCGGCCTCACGCCCAAATCCCATGTGGCCCTGAAGCTGCTCGCCAAGGGCAAGTCCCTGCGCGGCACCAAGCTCGACCCCTTCGGCTACGCCCACGTCCGAAAGGTGGAGCGGGAGTTGCTGTCCCACTACACCGACATGGTCCACCGCCTCGCGAGCGAGCTCACCACCGACGGCTACGCCACCGCCACCGAAGCGGCGGCCCTGCCCGACCTGGTCCGCGGTTACGAGGACGTGAAGCTCGGCAATGTCGAGCTCTACCGCGCCCGCCTCCGCGAGCTCGGCCTCGACGGCTGACCGGACCGCTCACCTCCCCAATTCCAAACCCGACGCAGTACGGCGGCATCGTTCCCGCCGCCGTACCGCGGTGACCTGTGCCCGAAATCCGGGCACGACACCCGGCCGCCCACCACGCGGCCACCACCCAGCCGCCACAAGCGGCGTCCACGAAAGGAATCGATTGTGACCGCAATGCACACCGACGCAGGGGTTTTCGGCCGCTCGCACGAGCTGAGCGCTCGACGCCACGAGCAGGTGGTGTTCTGTGAGGACGACAAGAGCGGACTCAAGGCGATCATCGCGATTCACTCGACCACGCTGGGCCCGGCGCTCGGCGGCACCCGGATGTACCCCTACGCCTCGGAGTCGGCGGCGCTGGACGATGTGCTGCGACTGTCGTGGGGCATGACCTACAAGGCCGCGGCCGCCGGTCTGAACCTGGGCGGCGGCAAGGCCGTCATCATCGGCGATCCGGCCCTCGACAAGAGCGAGGAGCTGTTCGCGGCCTACGCGCGGTTCGTCGAATCCCTCGGCGGGCGCTACATCACCGCGGGCGATGTGGGCACCAACACCGATGACCTGGACGCCATCGGCCGCTACACCAGCCATGTCACCGGCCGCAGCACCGCGGCGGGCGGTTCCGGCGACAGCGCCCGGCTCACCGCGCTGGGCGTGTTCAACGCCATGCGGGCCGGTGCCGAATCAGTGTGGGGCGCACCCACACTGGCGGGCCGCACGGTCGGCGTCGAGGGTGTCGGCAAGGTCGGCCGCGAACTCATCCAGCTGCTGCTCGCCGACGGCGCGGAGGTCTGCGCGACCGACGTGAACGAGGCGGCGCTGGAACGCATTTCGAAGGACAATCCGTCGGTTCGACTGTTGAGCAACGTATCCACCGCTCCGGTCGACGTCTACGCCCCCTGCGCCCTCGGCGGCACGCTCACCGCGTCCAGCGCCGAGGCCATCGAGGCGAAACTCGTCTGCGGTGCCGCCAACAATCAGTTGGCCACGCCCGCAGTGGAATACGCCCTGAACGAGCGAGGCATCACCTGGGTCCCGGATTTCGTGGCCAATGGCGGTGGGCTCATTCAGGTGGCCGGTGAGCTGCGTCAGGCAGCGCCGGCCGAGGTCGAAGATGCGGTGAGGGGCATCTTCGACCGCTGCCGCGACATCATCGCGGAATCCAAGGCCGAGGGAATCGGCACCGGAGCGGCGGCCAACAGGTTCGCGGAGCGTCGTCTGGACGCCATCCCGCGGGCCCTCTGATCGCCGCACCGTAGTTTCAGAGAGGAGACGACAAGTGGCGTTCGCGAGCGGAGTGTTCCGCACCAAATCGGTCGAGCAGTCGATCCGGGATACCGATGAGCCGGATTCCAAGCTACGCAAGGATCTGACGGCGAGGGATCTCACCATCTTCGGTGTCGCGGTGGTCATCGGGGCGGGCATTTTCACGCTCACCGCCCGGACCGCGGGCACGGTGGCGGGACCCTCGGTCTCGCTGGCCTTCGTGTTCGCGGCCATCGCCTGCGGGCTGACGGCGTTGTGCTACGCCGAATTCGCCTCGACCGTGCCGGTGGCGGGCAGTGCGTACACGTTCGCGTACGCCACTTTCGGCGAGATCATCGCCTGGATCATCGGGTGGGATCTCATTCTCGAGTTCGCCCTTGCCGTTTCGGTGGTCGCCAAGGGGTGGTCGCAGTATCTCGGCGAGGTGCTCGGCGGCCTGGTGAATCCGGTCGCGCACGTCGGATCCATCTCGTTCGACTGGGGCGCGGTGGTCATCATCGCCGTCGTCGGCGTGCTGCTGGCCACCGGCACCAAACTGTCCTCGCGGGTCTCGGCCGTCGCGGTGGCCATCAAGCTGGCCGTGATCGCGCTCGTGCTGGTGGTCGGCGCCACCTACTTCAAGGCGTCCAACCTCAGCCCCTACATCCCGCCGGCGCAGCCCTCCGCGCAGGCCGGTGGCGTGCACCAGTCGCTGTTCTCCTTCCTGACCGGTTCCGGCGGAACGAATTTCGGCTGGTACGGCCTGCTGGCCGCGGCCTCGCTGGTGTTCTTCGCCTTCGTCGGCTTCGACGTGGTCGCCACCACCGCCGAGGAGACCCGCAACCCGCAGCGTGATGTCCCGCGCGGCATCTTCGGCTCGCTGGCCATCGTGACGGTGCTCTACGTCGCCGTCTCGCTGATCCTCACCGGCATGGTCCCCTACACCGAGCTCGCGAGCGGAAATGCCACCCTGGCAACCGCTTTCGCCCTGCACGGTGCGACCTGGGTGAAGAACATCATCTCCATCGGCGCGCTCGCGGGCCTCTCCACGGTCGTCATGGTCATGTTCCTCGGCCAGACCCGCGTCCTGTTCGCCATGGCCCGCGACGGCCTGCTCCCCCGCAGCCTCGCCCACACCGGCAAGCACGGCACCCCCGTCCGCCTGACCGTCATCGTCGGCGTCGTCTGCGCCCTCCTGGCCGGTTTCGTCGACTTCGGCACCCTCGAGGAAATGGTCAATATCGGCACCCTGGTGGCCTTCGTCCTGGTCTCCCTCGGCGTCCCGATCCTCCGCCGCACCCGACCCGACCTGAAGCGCGGCTTCCGAGTCCCCCTGGTCCCCGTCATCCCCATCCTCGCCGCCCTGGCCTGCTTCTGGCTGATGCTGAACCTCTCCATCGAAACCTGGCTCCGCTTCGTCATCTGGATGGCCCTGGGCATCGTCATCTACTTCACCTACAGCCGCCGCCACTCCATCCTGGGCAAGCAGCGAGCCCCCGGAGCGCAATCCATCCCGGCCGCCGAATCCATCCCCGCACCCGACCCCGTGTCCTGACCCAGCCCCAACAAGATCAGGGAGCTGTCACCGTGGGAATTCCCCGAATTCCCACTCCGACAGCTCCCTGATCTTGTTCCACGGCCGCGTAACGAGGGACGATAGCCCAATGGAACTGACAGCGGTGCCCATCGAGAATCCCGATGAGCTCAATGTCATCATCGGGCAGTCCCACTTCATCAAGACCGTCGAGGACATGCACGAAGCCCTCGTCGGCACCGGCCCGCAACTCCGCTTCGGGCTGGCCTTCTGCGAAGCCTCCGGCCCCCGCCTGATCCGCTGGTCCGGAAACGACAACGACCTCGTCGACCTCGCCACCAAGAACGCAACAGCCCTCGCCGCCGGGCACTCCTTCATCGTCTTCCTTCGCGACGGCTACCCCGTCAACGTCCTCAACGCGATCCGCCACATCCCCGAGCTCTGCACCATCTTCTGCGCCACCGCCAACCCCGTCGAGGTCCTCATCGCCGAAACCTCGCTCGGACGCGGCATCATCGGCGTCGTCGACGGTGCACCGCCCCTCGGGATCGAAACCGAGACCGACCGAGCCGACCGGCACCGACTGCTCCGCGCCATCGGCTACAAGCTCTGAGCCTGATTCGGAGCCCCGCGGGGTTGCGCTGTGTCCGAACGTTGTTCACGGGTTCCTTCTGCCCGATAGCCTGCGGTGGCATGAGCGTGCTGGTCGTGATTCGTGGCAACTCGGCCTCGGGGAAGTCGACCGCCGCCCTCGCGGTGCAGCAGCGGTTCGCGCGGGGCGTATGCCTCGTCGTGCCGCAGGACGTGGTGCGCCGGCAGATGCTGCGGGAACCGGATGCGGCCGGGGCCGCCAATATCGAACTGCTGGAACACATTGCGACATTCGGCCTGGCCCGGGGACTGGTGGTGATCGTCGAGGGAATCCTGAACGCCGGGCGGTACGGGTCGATGCTCGAGCGCCTCACCGCCGCCGCGGACCACGCTCTGCACTACTGCTTCGACCTCACCTTCGAGGAGACCGTCACCCGGCACATTGGCAGCTCCCGGGCGGCGGACTTCTCTCCGGAGCAGATGGCCGAGTGGTACCACGGCTGGCAGCCGCTGTCCTTCGCCGATGAGATCCGCATCGACGCGAGCTGGAGTCCCGAGGCGATCGCCGACCGGATTCATCGCGACATCCTGACCCTCCGGTGAGCGCGCTGAATCGGCGGTCCAATCGGGTGTTTGTCGTACAGCGTCTAGTGCGTCGGACGTGGGCTGATACGTTGGCTGGGTGACCCAGATGCATGACGTGACAGCGGTGGAGCAGGTGGCCTCGGACGAGGCCGGGACCAAGGCGTATTACCTCGCGCAGGGGGTGGGGGGCGAGGGGTTCGAGCGGTATGGGGCTACCGGGTCGACGGTGAGTGTGTGGGCGGCTTCCATGCAGCATGGGGCGCCGCCCTCGGCGTTGCTGGCTCGGGCGGTGGAGCGGTGTGCGCCTCGGGAGGGGACGCGGGTGGCCCGGTTGACGATGGAGATTTTGGGGCCGGTGCCGGTGGGGGAGGTCGAGGTGCGGGCGTGGGTGGAGCGGCCGGGGAAGCGGGTCGAACTGGTGGGGGCGGAATTGGTTGCGACGCAGGCGGATGGGAGTCGGCGGGCGGTGGCGAAGGCTTCGGCGTGGCGGATTGCCACGTCGGACAGTTCGTCGGTGGTGCATACGGCCGACGCGCCGCTGCCGGCGGTGCCGGAGGCGTCCGAGATCGGGTGGGGTGTGCCGGACGGGTGGGATGTCGGGTATGTGAAGTCGGTGGACATCCGGGCGGTGGAGAGTGACGACATCACTCGGCGGGTGTGGGTGCGGCCCCTGGTGGAGGTGGTCGAAGGGGAGGAGATTTCACCGCTGGTGCGGGTGTTCTCGGTGGCGGATGTGGCCAATGGGATTGGGGCGCAGCTGGATCCGTATCAGTGGACGTTCCTGAACACCGACCTGACGATCGACCTGTTCCGGCTGCCGGAGGGCGAGTGGATCGGACTCGAGGTGCAGACCTCGATCGGGCCGGACGGGGTCGGGATGTGCTCGACCGTGCTGCACGACGAGCGCGGGCCGATCGGGCGGTGCCTGCAGATTCTCGAGGTTCGCGCCCGGGCCTGACCCGGCGATAAGGAAACCGATATCGTCGATCGGATGGATCCGCTGCGTCAGTTGCGCTACTTCATCGCCGTGGCCGAGGAGTTGCACTTCGGCCGGGCGGCCGAGCGGCTACGGATCGCCCAGCCGGCGCTGAGCCAGCGAATCCGCAAGCTGGAAAGCGATATCGGGGCCCGGCTGCTGGAACGCGACAGCCGGCGGGTGGAGCTCACCGAGGCGGGGCAGATCCTGCTGGTGGAGGCGCGTGACCTGATCGCGCGCTGGGAGCGGGCGAAATCGCTGGTCGGCAAGGCTCATCGGGGTGAGATCGACGCGATGCGGGTGGGCGTGCCGCCCGAGCTGGCGGGCCGCGTGCTGGCCGCCATCCTCACCGCGTTCGAGAGTCGCCAGGTGCGGGTGGACCTCCAGGAGCTGACCACCGCCGAACAGGTGCGGCTGCTGGCGGATCGGCAACTGGACGCGGGGCTACTGCAGTACCCGGTGGATGTGGTCGGCCTGGAATCGGGCCCGGCGGTGGAGACCCCGCTGGGCGTGGTGCTGCCGCGTGATTCCCCGCTGGCCGCGCGGGCCACACTCACCCTGGCCGATCTGGCTGGGCACGGACTGGTCATCTTCCCGCGCGCCGCCGCGCCCGGCCTCTACGACGCCACCCTGCGCACCTGCTGGGAGCACGGCTTCCGCCCCACCTCGGTGCAGCACGCCCGCAATCCCGAATTCGTGCTCGGCATGGTGTTGTCCGGGCGCGGCGTCGCCTTCGACCAGGGCCTGGTGGCGCAGAAGGAGCCGCGCGTGGTGTGGCGGCCGCTGCCCGAGGGCACGCTGAGCTGGCGGCTCGCCCTGACCTGGCCGGCTGCCGCCCCGCACCCGCTGGTCCGGGAACTCGCCGACCTCATCGTCACCGTGGTGCAGGGTGACGGCGCGTCCCGTCCGGCCCCGATTCAGGATGCTCCACAGCGCCGGCCGTGGGATGTGGTCGCGGGCAGGCCGTGATCGATGCGCTCGACGGCCAGCCGCGCCGCCGCGCCGATGGCCCGATCCACCGCGGGCTGCCGCCCGGCCAGGCTGTGTGACGCGGTGAAAACCGCGACCGCGTATCGGCTTCCATCCGGATACCCGACCACCCCGATCTCATTGCGGATCCCGGGCAGCGTCCCGGTCTTGGACCAGATGTCCGTGCCCGGCGGGAACGCCGACGGCAGCCGCTGCCCGTACACCTGCTGCCGCATGAGATCCCGCACGAACCGGCATGCCTCGGGCGAACCCGCGCGATCCTCGCCGATGAGCCACAGCAGCCGGGTCATATCGCGCGCGGTCCCGGCCGTGGTGCGCAGCGGATCCACCGCCCGCGACCCGAACACCTCCGCCGCACTGGATTCCGGATAGCGCCGGGCGAATTCGTGCAGGTCACGCGCACCGATGTCCTCGGCCATGCTGTAGAGGATGTCGCGCAGCGAGCCCATGATCCGGGTGCCGGTGAGCCCGAGCTCCCGCGCCAGCGACCGCACATTGTCCACGCCGACCCGATCGAACAGCAGGTCGGCGGCGGTATTGTCGCTCACGGTGAGCGCGAAATAGGCGGCGTCGCGCAGGCTGAATTCGACATCGTCGTGGCAGCCCGCGGTGCCGACCCCGCCCAGCCGGTCCGCCGCTGTGGCCCGCACCCGGTCGGCCGGATCGAGCTGCCCCGCCGCCACCTGCCGCGCGAACTCCAGCACCAGCGGCACCTTCACCACCGAGGACAGCACCACCGGTTCGTCGGCGGCCCAGCCGAATTCGCCATCACAGTCGAAACAGCGGGCATGCACCCGGCCCTCGACACCGGCCGTCCGGAAGATCTCGTCCACTCCCCCAGCATCCCCGGTGCCCCGATCGGCCCGTCAACCGCCCGTGACGCCGCCCCGCGACACCGTGCACGCTGCAACGATACCGATCGCTATATCGGTTCTCATCCGTGTTGGTCTTGGACAGCCACCGGTGATCCGTGCTGGGGTGGCTGTCATGGCAGAGTTCAGCAGGAAGGCCCTCACCGGTGTCTGCGCCGCGGCCATGCTGGTCACGGCGACGGCATGCTCCGGATCGGATGCCACGTCCGGACTGTCCAAGACGGTCGACGGTTTCACGGACGCCCTCAACCGCGACGACGTACCGGCCGCCGCCAACGCCACCAGCGACCCGGCCAAAGCCTCCGCCGCACTCGGCCCGCTCTACGACAGCCTGGGCAAGCAGGTGCATTTCGAGGCGAGCAACATCGAGAAGACCGACAACGGCGGCACGTTCACGCTGGCCGCCACCTGGAAGCTGGGCAAGGACGGTAAGAACGAGTGGACGTACACCACCTCGGGTCGGGCCACACAGTCCGGCGGCGACTGGAAGATCCAGTGGGATCCCGCCACCGTCGCGCCCGGCCTCGATGTCGGCCCGCTGTCCTACAGCCTCGTCTACCCCGACCCCGCCAAGGTCCTCGACAGCGCCGGCGGTGATCTGCTCACCCAGCAGGTGGTGACCCTGGTCAACGTCGTGCCCGGCGCCGACACGGCGGCCGTCGCCGCGGCTCTGAAACCGGTCGCACCGGATGTCACGGCCGCGAGCCTGCAATCGGACATGGCCGCGGCCCAGGGCAAACCGATCACGGCGGTCGCCCTGCGTGAATCCGATTACGCCACGGTCCAGGCCGCCCTCACGAACCTCGCGAATGTGACCACCGCCCAGCAGACCCGGCTGCTGACCGTCGACAAGGCCCTGTCCTCCCCGACCTTCTCGGGCCTCTCCGACCTGTGGCAGCAGCAGGCCGACGCCGACGCCGGCTGGGCCGTCCGCGCCCAGGGCAGCGACGGCACCCAGCGGGTGGGCGGCCCGGATCCCAAGCCGGTCACCGATATTCACACCACCCTCGATATCGGTTTGCAGCGGGCCGCCACGGCCGCCCTGGCCCCGATCACCACGTCGGCCGCCATCGTCGCCGTGCAGCCGTCGACCGGAAACGTGCTGGCCATGGCGCAGAACGCGGCCGGTGACGCGCAGGGCCCGATCGGGCTGACCGGGCTGTACCCGCCGGGCTCGACCTTCAAGACGGTGACCGTCTCGGCCGCCCTGCAGGCCGGCCAGGTCACTCCCGACTCCATGGTCGCGTGCCCCGGCAAGGAGAACATCGAGGGCCGGGAGATCCCCAATGACAACAACTTCGACCTCGGCCAGGTGCCGCTGCACACCGCCTTCGCCAAGTCCTGCAACACCACCATGGGCCGGCTGGCGGTCCAGCTCGCACCGGACGGGCTGACCAATGCCGCCGCCCAGCTCGGGCTCGGCATCGACTATGTGACGCCCGGACTGACCACCGTCACCGGCAAGGTGCCCACCGCCGACACGCCCGCGCTGCGGGTGGAGGAGGGCATCGGGCAGGGCACGGTGACCGCCTCCCCATTCGGCATGGCGCTGTTGGCCGGCGCGCTGGCGCAGGGCACGGTCCAGCCGCCGACGGTGGTCCAGGGCCGGCCCGGCAAGCCCGACAGGCAGCCGCCCACGCTGCCGCCGGGCATTGCCGATCAGGTGAAATCCATGATGCGGGAGACGATTACGGGCGGCACCGCCACGGAACTGCGCGATATTCCCGGCCTGCTGGGCAAGACCGGCACCGCCGAGTACATCGATGACAAGCACGCGCACGGCTGGTTCGTCGGCATCGACGGGGATCTGGCGTTCGCCGTGTTCATCAGTGACGCGGGTAGTTCCGAGCCCGCCGTGCAGGCCGCGGGCCGCATGCTGCGCGCACCGCACTGACCCGTTCCCCACGAGACCAATTCCACACGGCGCGAGCCGAATACACCTTCAGCACTCGAAACGGATTGAGAGGCTTGTTTTGCCGACCCTGAAATATGGCGCCCTGATTTCCCTCCTCTTGCTGACGCCGCTGGCCGCAGGCTGCACGTCCGCGACAAAAAGCGAAGCCGCACAGAACAACTCCACCTCGATCAACAACACCGACGCCGACCTCGCGACTCTGGAGCGCGACCACGGCGCTCGCGCGGGCGTGTTCGTCGTCGACACCGGCACCGGGAAATCCTTCGGCCATCGCCAGGACGAGCGCTTCGGCTTCGACTCGACCTTCAAGGGCCTGGCCTGCGGCGCGCTGCTGCACGCGCATCCACTGGCCAGCGGATTCCTGGACCAGGTCATCCATTTCACCGCCGACGACGTGATCGCCGCCAGCGCGATCAGCAAAACCCGGGTCGACTCCGGCATGACCGTGAGCGAGCTCTGCCACGCGGCCATCACGATCAGCGACAGCACGGCGGGCAACCAGGTACTGAAACTGATCGGCGGCCCGGAGGGTCTCAATACCTTCCTGCGGTCGATCGGCGATCAGGTCACCCACATGGATCGCTGGGAACCGGATGTGAACTCCAATATCCCAGGCGACCAACGCGATACCACCACCCCCGCCGCCCTGGCCGCCGACTACCGCGCCCTGGTGCTCGGCGACGCACTCGCCGCACCCGAGCGCGCCCAGCTCACCGACTGGCTGCTCGCCGCCACCACCGGCACGGATCGCATCCGGGCCGGAGTCCCCGCCGACTGGAAGACCGCCGACAAGACCGGCACCGGCGCCGGCTACGGCGCGGCCAACGACGTCGCCATCACCTGGCCCGCAGGCAGTTCCGCACCACTGGTCATCGCCGTGCTGACCGACAAGCCGGAGCAGACCGCAGCCCCTGACATCCCCCTCGTCGCCGCCGTCACCAAGGCGTCCGTCGGGGCCGTCCGCTAGCCCGCGAGCCCGGCCGATCGGCGCGAGTCAGCGCTGCCGCGTCGAGCTGCCGCTGCCCAGGAAGTACGAACCGTTCTGTGGGTCAGTGCTGTTCATGATGGAGATCAGGTGCGTGCCATCGCTGGCCATCGACCAGAACGACATGGTGACTGTGCCGCCGGGGGTTTGGCAGGTCTGATCGGCTTTCACACGGCGCGAGCCGAATACCCCCTTCAGCACTCGAAAACGATTGAGAGGCTTGTTTTGTCGACCATGAAATACGGTGCACTGGTTTCCCTCCTGCTCCTCGCCCCGCTGGCCAGCGGCTGCGGCAGCGACTCGAAAACCGAAGCGGCGGTGAATGGACCGACCACCACCGCCGGCGCGGTCACCGACACCGCGGCGCTGCGCGCGCTCGAACAGCAGCACGGGGCCCGGGCGGGCGTGGTCGCCATCGATACCGGCACCGGTAAGACCGTCGGCTATCGGCAGGACGAACGGTTCGCCTTCGACTCCACCTTCAAACCGCTCGCGTGCGGCGCACTGCTGCACGCGCATCCGCTCAGCAGCGGATTCTTCGACCAGGTCATCCATTTCACCCCCGACAAGCTGGTGGCGAACTCGCCGATCACCAGCACCCACGTCGATACCGGCATGACCGTGGCCGAACTCTGCCAGGCCGCCATCACCCACAGTGACAACACCGCGGGCAATCAGATCCTCGAACTGCTCGGCGGGCCGCCGGCCGTCACCGCCTTCCTGCGCTCGATCGGCGACCAGACCACCCGCATGGATCGCTGGGAAACCGAGCTCAACACCAATATCCCCGGCGACGAACGCGACACCAGCACCCCGGCCGCCCTGACCGACGACTACCGCAAACTGGTACTCGGCGACGCACTGGCCGAACCCGAACGGACGCAGCTGACCGCGTGGCTGCTCGCCAACACCACCGGCGATGCCCGCATTCGCGCCGCGCTCCCGGCAGACTGGAAGACCGCCGACAAGACCGGGAGCGGCGACTACGGCACCGCCAACGACATCGCGGTCACCTGGCCTGCGGGCGGCGCCGCGCCACTGGTGATCCTGGTGCTGACCACCAAGCCGGATCAGGCTGCCGCATCGGACAATCCGCTGGTCGCCGCCCTCGCCAAGGAAGCCGTCGCCGCCGTCCGCTAGCCCGCGGGCCGGACGGAGTCGGGCGGGTCAGGACTGTCGCGTCGAGCTGCCGCTGCCGACGAAGTACTCGCCGTTCTCAGGGTCGGTGCTGTTCATGACGGAGATCAGGTGGGTGCCGTCGCTGGCCATCGACCAGAACGACATGATGACGGTGCCGCCGGGCGTTTGGCAGGTCTGACCCGCGGGTGCGAGTTCGGCGGTATTGCCGTGGCCGTCCAGGGTCCAGGAGCAGCCGTCTCCGGTATGGGCGGTCAGCTGTCCGGCACTCGAATCGATCTGCACCACACCGGTTTTCGGCTGGTATCCCGGGGAGGTCAGGTTGTTCAGGTAGGCGAGATTCGTGGGGTCGTACGCCCAGGAGCCGGTGAACAACCGTACCGCGTCACCCGGATCGGCGGCGTCGGCTCTGGTTCGCTTGCCGTTGGCGAGTTCGAAATCGAAAGTGCCGTACGGGAGATAGCTGTTGGCGCGGATCACCTCCTGCTCACGCCCGTCGCGCACGGTGACGTGCCAGTAGTAGATGTTGTAGCCCGAGCCGATCACCGAGTTGAAGCAGTACTGGTCGGTGCTGGTCAGATCCAGGGCGTCGCCGTTCACCCGGAAGTGCCACGTACAGCCCTGATCGGTGTGGCCGGTGATGTCCCCGTCCGCACCCCTGGCGAACTCCACCGTGCCGACTTGCGGATACGTCAGCGGCTCGAGGCCGAACTGCCCAACCGAGGCGATATCGGTGGCATCCGCGCGGTCGGGCTGCTCGTAGTTCCAGACGCCGAGGTATCGGTCCACATCGGCCGCCCGATCGGCGTGCGCGCCCGGCACGCTCCAGGTCAGCATCATTCCGAACAGCGCTGCTACCACGAGTTTTCCGTGCCGTGCACGAATCCTGTTGTGAGTCATGAATTCAAGACGGGACGCCGGCCCGGAAAGTTACCTCACACATCCACGGTCGCCTCGATGCTCACGATCCGATCGCCCGAAATGGTCAGCACCAGCACGCCGAACAGCTCCCGGTCCCGATAGGCCAGCAGGGCGGGCCGCCCGAACGCCGAATGCGTGACCAGCGTGACCCCGGGCCCCCAGAACGCGATCATATTGGCGGCCACCATCTCCGGCCCGCGGCTCGGCCGCGCCACGATCGGCGAGTCCGGCCGGAACGACGCGGTGCCCCAGACCTCCGGATCCAGCACCGCCAGCAGTTCGTCCAGATCCCCACCGGCACAGGCGGCGATGAACCGCTCGGTCACCGCCCGGTGTTCTGCCGGGGCCACCGGCCCGTCGGGCCGCCGCGCCTCGGACATCTTGATCCGCGCCCGGCGCGCCAGTTGCCGGCAGGTGCCGACCGGACGCCCGACGGTGTCCGCGACCAGTTCGAACGGCACCGCGAACACATCGTGCAGGATCAGCACCACCCGCTCGGCGGGCGCGAGGCGTTGCAGCATGCGGTACAGCGCCAGCTGCACCTCCTCGTCGAGGGTGATGCGGTCGACCGGGTCGAGGGGCATGGCGTGCGCGACCGGTGTCTCGGCCTCCAGCTGCCCCGGATCCCCGGCCTGCTCGCGACGCGCTCGCGCACTGCGCAATTCGTCGAGACACAGGCGGCTGGTGACCACGGTGAGCCAGGCGCGCTCGTCGCTCACCTCGCCGGGTCGCATGCGGGCCAGCCGGGTGAACGCCTCCTGCGCGGCGTCCTCGGCCGCCCCGATATCGCCCAGCAGCCGGAAGGCCAGGTCCACCACGTAGGCGCGATGCCGCCGCCAGGCTCCGGCGAAGGCGTCGTCCGGCCGATCCTCGGTGCTCATACCCATATGACGAGCCGCGCCCGCCGAAAGTTACCGGCCTCCGGAAACGCCGAGCGGCGGGGACCCGAAGTGGGCCACCGCCGCTCGTTCGGCGCGCTGACCCCGAAGGGACGGCATTGCGGCGCGGCGGTTGTCACGGGGTCAGTGCGTCGATGGTGGCGATCCGGCCCGCCATGACCTCGCCCAGCAGGCGTCGGAAGGTCGGGCACTCCGCGTGACTCGGAGCCGGGCAGGCGGCCGCGTGCCGCAGGCCGTCACGTACTGCGGTCAATTGTGCGATGGTGCGGTCCAATTCGTCGGCCTTGCCGATGAGCGCGGCACGGTCCACGCGCAGGTCGCCCTGGGGACCGAAGGCGACGACAATGTCATCGAGGGAGAAACCGGCGGTGCGGCCGAGCGCGATCAGTGCCAGTTGTTCCAGTACGGATTCGTCGAATTGGCGGCGGAGCCCGTGCCGGCCGGTCGAGGCGATCAGGCCCCGCTCCTCGTAGTAGCGCAATGTCGAGGCCGGGACGCCCGATCGGCGGACGACCTCAGCGATATCCAGACTGCTCACGGGATCACCTCGGGCCTTGACTTCAAGCCGACTTGAATTGGGACAGTGTAGCTCTCCGGCCCGTCCACCGACGAAGGACAGCGACCATGACGACACCGCTCGACAATGACCAATCCGCCCGCTGGAACGGCTCTTCCGGCAATGCCTGGGTCGACACCCAGGACCTCATCGCCCAGGTGATGCGACCACTCCAGGACATCCTGGTGGCGCTGGCGCGCGACACCGGCGCCCGGGACGTCCTCGATGTCGGCTGCGGCACCGGCGGCACCACCCTCGCCCTCGCGCGGGAAACCGGCGCGCACTGCACCGGCGTCGACATCGCCGAACCGATGATCGCCGCCGCCCGCGCCAACGCCGAGCGAGCGGGCCAGCCCGTCGACTTCATTCGCGCCGATGCCCAGACCCAGCCCTTCGAATCCGCCGCCTACGACCTCATCACCTCCCGGTTCGGAGTGATGTTCTTCGCCGACCCGGTCGCCGCCTTCACCAACCTGCGCCGAGCCACCCGGCCCGGCGGCCGGCTCGGCTGCATCGTCTGGCGCGATCCGGAGGAGAATCCGTTCTTCACCGCGGCCGAACGCGCCGCGGCGCCGCTGCTGTCGAATCTCGAACCCCGAATCCCTGGTTCACCAGGCCAATTCGCCCTCGCCGACCACGATCACGTGGCCGGGATGCTGGCGGCGAGCGGCTGGGCCGAGATCGATATCCGCCCGCTCGATGTCGACTGCGTCATGCCCGAACCGGCGCTCGTCGGCTATCTCTCGCGGCTGGGACCGGTCGGCCTGGCCCTGCTCGAGGTGGACGAACCCACCCGGCAGCGGGTCATCGAGACCGTGCGGGCCGCCTTCGAACCCTTCGTGCACGGCGACGAGGCCCGCTTCACCGCCGCCTGCTGGCTGCTCGACGCCCGGGCTCGCTGATGGATCGCGAGAGCTCCCAGCCGCGGCCGGGATGCCCGAGCCTCCGGAACATGGCGGATCTCATCGCACTTCGCTGAGCAGCCACTGGTCGCGGGGCGTGCGGCGGCGCTCGCGGCGACTGCCGACCCGGGCACGCATGGCGTACTGCGCGGGCATGCTCTCCGCGGTCAGCTGATGCCAGCCGCTGCCGCCGTTGATGTCGAACACGCCGATGTATCCGCCGGGCAGCAACTGGAACGGCGCGGTGATGTGATTGCCGTAGTCGAACTGGGTGCTGCCCGCCGTACGAAAGTTCTCGAACCAGGCGGGAAACACGAAGTCCGACACCTGGATTCCATCGATCGCGTACCCGTACTGGTCCGCCTCACAGGCGTCGGCGACCTCGTAGGCGTAGATGCGTCCGGCGGTGGCGCTGGAGAACACGTAGGCGGCCAGGTTGATATCGGGGTCGCCGAGCATCTCCAGCAGCTCGTGACTGGCCGTGACCGACCACTGCAGGCCGGCATTGATATCGCTGCGCGCGAACACCTTTCCCATCGGCAGACCCTCATTCGTGAGATCGTGATAGCCGAGCGCCCCGGCCTGATCGGAGTCGTCGGACACCACCAGCCACCACGCTCCGGCCGGCGGCTGCGCGTCGGTCGCCACGAAACTCAGATCGGCGTCGCTCCCCCACACCGGGGCCCAGTCCCGGTGCACCTGCGTCTGCAACGCCGGGACCACGGCAGAAACCTGCGCGTCGGTCAGTACGGTACTGCGGTTCAACACGGCAATATGTATGGCAGGCATAGCGATTCTCGAATTCCTCATCGGCGACTGTATTCGATCTTGCTGACGTCATCATCGCGCGAAATCCACAGGGAGGCAGGCGGAAGTGCGCATCATCGATCTTTCGGTACCGATTCGGTCCGGTATGCAGGTGTATCCCGGCGATCCGGAGGTCACCATCCGGCCCGCGCTCACCGTGGCCGCCGACGGGGTGAACGTGTTGCACCTGGATCTCGGGTCGCAGACGGGCACGCACGTGGACGCGCCGCGACATATCGACGACTCGCTGCCGACGCTGGACGAGCTGCCGCTGGACCTGTTCACCGGTCCGGGCGTGGTCATCGACGCGCGGGCGGCCGGCGCGGGCGGGGTGATCGGGCGCGAGTACTTCGCGGACCGGGTGACGGCGGGGCAGATCGTGCTCATCGCCACCGGCTGGTCGCGGCACTGGGGCACCCACGCGTACCTGAACCATCCGCATCTGACCGTGGAGGCGGCCGAGTATCTGGTCGCGGCGGGCGTGCGGACGGTCGGGATCGACGCGCTCAGTGTCGACCCGACACCCACCGAGGAGATCCCGGTGCACCGGATTCTGTGCGGGGCGCACGCCGTCATCGCCGAGAATCTGACCGGATTGGGTGAGGCGCTCGCGGCGCAGGAGGCCGGGCAGCGGGTCGAGGTGTCGATGTTTCCGCTCAACCTGCCCGGCGCGGATGGCGCTCCGGTCCGCGCCGTGGCATGCATCGGGGCCTGATCGAGCGCGTCTCGGAGTGTTACAGAAACACCAGTGTGTCGCATTTTGCGGCGCAGGTCACGCGATCTTCGTAGACTGCTCTGGACACCGGGGACGTCGGGGCCCCCGACCCATGCTCGATCCGAAGGACATTGCACGTGAATCGTTGTGCCGTAACCACTTTGCTAGCCGTTGCGGCTGTCATCGCCGCCGCGCCCGTCGCGTCCGCGGAAATCGTCCTCACCGACGCTTCGCAGACCACCACGACCACGCCCGGCACCACGACGACCACCCCGGGCGCCACCACGCCCGGCACCACCACCCCGGGCACGACGGCCGACCCGTCAGCCGCCGACAACCCGATCGAGTCCGATGTGAACTTCGGATCCTCCGCCATCAAGCTCGGCGGCGCGACCGGTTCGGCGACCACGGGTTCCTCGAAGGGCGGCTGCACTGTCGCCGGCAGTGCCGCGGCACTCGCCGGCTACGCGGGGCTGGGCTGCGGAAACCTCAATGGCGGCGGCGGCATCGGGCCGGGCACCATCGGCTGACACCCGCTCCCCCGAGATCGAGCGCGTCCCAAGGGGCATCGGCGAACACGCTGATGCCCCTTCGGCGCGTCCGCGATCAGCGGCGGGCGTCGGGGATCAGCGGTTGTCGTCGGCGTTGCCGGCCTTCCACTGCTCCCACGGAATGTTCCAGTCGCCCAGCCCGTCCAGGCCCGACAGCGTGCCACCGACGGTGTTCTTGACAATGGTGATGTCGCCGCGCTTGACGTTGTCGTACACCCACTTGGCGTCGGCCGGGCTCAGATTCAGGCAGCCGTGGCTGGTGTCGACCGAGCCCTGCGCGCCCACCGACCACGGGGCCGAGTGGAAGAAGATGCCGGAGTAGGAGATCCGCGTCGCCCAGTCGATGGGGGTGCGATAGCCGCCCGGCGAGTTCACCGGGACGCCGTAGGTGGAGGAATCCATGATGATCTTGTCGAACTTGTCGCCGACGATGTAGACGCCATTGTCGGTGGGCGTGGAGTCCTTGCCCATCGAGGTCGGCATGGTCTTGATCACCTCGCCGTTGCGTTCGACGGTCACCATCTTGGTGTCGTCGTCGGCGGTGAAGACGGTGGCGTCACCGATGGTGAAGCTGGAGTGGATGTCACTGTCGCCGACCAGGCCGTTGCCGAGATCCCGGCCGTAGGCGTTCACCGCGATGTCGACCTTGGTGCCCGGGGCCCAGAAGTTCTGCGGCCGCCAGCGCACCTCGCGATTGTTGACCCAGTAGAAGGCGCCCTCCACCGCGGGCGTGGTTGTGATCTTGATCGCCGCCTGGGCGGCCTTGCGATCCGGAATGTTCTCGTCGAACTGCACGGCCACCGGCTGGCCGATACCGACCACGTCGTCCTCCGCCGGCAGCAGGTACGGGTGGGTGCGGTTATTGGGCGTGATAGTGGTGAAACTCATGGTCGAATTGGTCGCGCCGCCAAGGCCGATCGCGTCGACGCTCAACTTGTAGGTGCGCCCGAACCCCAACTGCTCGGTCAGCCGCCACGAACGACCGTCCGCCGCCAGCTCACCCGACACCGGCTTGCCGTCCGGATTGGTGAGCGCCACGGTCGTGAGCCGACCGTCCTCCACCTTCAAGGCCAACTCCCCCGGCGACACCCCTTTGTCGCCGTCCTTCACCGGTGAGATCAGCTTCGGCTTCATGAGCTCGCCGATCGGATTGGAATCGATTGCCACCGTCGAGGATTGACTCTTATCCCCCGACGAGCACCCGACCAGCGCCAACGCCAGCATTGACACCACGCCCCCGACGACCAGCAGCCGCCCGTATCGTCGCCGACCCCGACCTGCACTCATCACAACCCCGCTTCACGTCTCGGCGCGCAGCACGCTTGTTCGACCACCACGCCCGCCCCATCCGACCGAGACCCCCGCCCTGCCAGTCACAACCGCCCCGGCATCCAACCAAGCGTCCCGCCCACAGGGCTTCCCCCGAAACATCCGCGATCACCCCCGCCGCGTTAACAACTCCCCAACCCCCCACAAACCCGCAGCTCAGACACGCGATTTCACTTTCCGCACTCCACCCTGTTAATGTTCTTCTCGCACCGCAGAGCGGCCCAAGCGAAAGCCCAGGCCCCCCGCGGAGTGACACGCGCCATTAGCTCAATTGGCAGAGCAGCTGACTCTTAATCAGCGGGTTCGGGGTTCGAGTCCCTGATGGCGCACAGAAAAGGCCCCTCCTGCCAGCGGAAACGCTGGACCGGAGGGGCCTTTCTCGTTTCGGCTGTTGCTTACGAACGGTGCTCGTTACAGGGTGACGCCGCACCACGCCGCGAACCCTCGGATGCTGTCCGTCCGGCGAGCATCCTCGCGCGCAAGGACTCGGATGGTCTCGTGCACCATCGGGTGATAACGGACCATCGACGGTGCCAGCAAGCGACCGGCCATCAATGAATCCATTACCAGCGCCCTATTCCCCTGGAGCTGATATGCACGGGCGAGATCGATTTGATGATGGCCGGATCGCGATCGCGGTGTATCCGACGGTATGTGAAGATTCTTGGCCCGACGAATGGCCTCGGCGCTATCCATAGCCTCGACCGCAAGCGCGACACTCCAAATGCCAACATTGGTCGGCCCGAATACGAGAATCTGGTCGCGGTCGTGACCGATTCGATCGGCCGTCGCCGTCGCCTCCGCAAGGTGGATATCAGCCATTTCTCGCTGACCGGCCCGGGCTGCGGCGAGACCCGACTGGAGATGCAGTCCGCCCCAAGCGATTAGGGTCGGCTCGTCGCCGACACCGAGCTGGTTTTCGATCTGCGCGCGGCAACGCTCGAGATACGCCTGCGCAGTCTTCCAATCGCCTCCATTGGTCAGCAGCGTCGCCCGGTGGAACTGGGCGGCAGCAATCCACAGCGGGTCGCCGGATTCCCCGGCCGCCCAGGTCATTCGGTCGATAGCCAGTGCTGCGAGATCCTGATACCCGAGTTTGTGCGCCAGCGAGCGCGCGTTGTAGTACAGCTCGGCGAGCAGGGCGCACACTTGCTCGCGCACGTGGCCTGTGCTGCGGTGGACCAGTGCGCGCGCTTCGATCAGGAGCGGCGGAAGGGCAGCAGCGAGCTTCGGTGACGCGGCATCACGTCGAAGCCTCCGCGAGGCAAGCACATCCTCGGACAGCTTGGCCATCGGCCGTGCCTCAATCTCCGGAGCGGGCATATCCCACGCAGCCACCTCGGTCCGCAATAGCGCGATCGATGCATGCATTTCGCGGTCCTCGGCGGTCGTCGGCGCGAAGGGCTGCCCGAGAAGCTCCGCCACGCTCACTCGTAGGGCTTTCGAGCAAGCCGAGGCGAACGCTGGAGTAGCCGGCCGTCGCCCCTGTTCGACAGCCCGAATCAGCGCCACAGAGATCTGCGTCTCCATGGCCAGACGCGGCTGCGACCAACCCTTCAGCTTCCGGGCCTGAGCAACGCGCTCCGCGACGCCGGCCGAATCGTCAATCATCACGGCCTCAATTCCACTAGCCATCTGATCCCGAGGGTGCCACAAATTGTAGGAGTTCACCCCCCTTGTTTGTCGCACCCTCAGAGTGTGGCCGCGAGCCACGGGTGGCCCGGCGGTCAACTGAAGCGGGTCCAAACTCTCAGCCGCCGGGCCGCCGCCTCCACTATGGCCAACACATTCGGGAGGGGACCTTCGGTGACCGAAACAGAAGCCAGGGTTCTGGCCACCCTGGTGCCGGGTAGCCAGCTCACCATCGACCAGATCGCCCGCAACGCAGAGATTTCCGTTCGCAGCGCTGAGACCGGCGCCCGGTCGCTCGCAAAGAAAGGCTTCGCCGTGGGCAACACTGGCCTGCATAGAAACGCCTGGACCCTGACCTCCGCAGGGGCACGCTACGTCGCCAGCCGCCGCGGGCGCACTGTCCTCGACGTTCCGAGGTCGTGACGTGAACCGCGATCCGGGGCGTGAAGGCGGACCGCTGGGGTTCTTGCACACCGAAAGCGGCATCGTACCGATCGGCGACGACTGCCTGCCCATCATCGACGACGACACACCCGAACTCGAGACGCCGCCCGATTCGCCTGCACTGGAGCGATTTTCGGTGATCGCCGTTGAGGCAGCGTCAGTGTCCGACACCGAACTCGGGCAGTAGGGACCCGCTTGCCCGGGACGACCAGAGCGTTAGAAACCGCGTCTCTAGGGGATTTGGGCCGAAACCCCGCACCTCAACCCGATGACCAGGCCATTCACACCGTCAGGACCTCCAGAACCCCCGAATTCTGCGGAACGCGGGCGAATCTCTCGGGGTGGTGGGGGGGGGGGGGGGGGCCCCCCCCCCCCCCCCCCAAAAATCAAAGCAAGACAC
>NZ_JBEYYI010000034.1:0-79908 GCF_040645495.1 Nocardia sp. NPDC046763
GTGAGAATCGGAACCAAATTTCAAAATTTGGCACTGACATTCATCGACACACTATTGAGTTCTCAAAGAACACACGCACAAACGATCTCCCGGGCTCTTAGTCCCGCTTGATCGTGAGGCAACTTGTCAAGCTTAGCCCCGTCCGCGCAGCAGAACCAAATCCGCAGGTCGGCTGGGAGCTAGTGTGATCATCAGGCGAAGCTCGTCTCACCGGAGTCGGTGTCCGTGTCGCTCTGACCTGGAATAAGTTACGTGTTGGTTGTTCGCATGTCAAATCGCCTGTTCAGGACGGGTTTTCGCGAACCCGTCCCGACACCGGCCGTTCAGTCCGCGGTTCCGACGCGTTCGATCTGGGCTCCGAGCGAGCGCAGGTTCTCCACGAAATCCGGGTAGCCACGGTCGATATGGAAGACATCGTGGACCTCGGTGACGCCGTCGGCGACCAGACCCGCGAGCACCAGACCCGCGCCGGCGCGAATATCGGAGGACCACACCGGCGCCGAGGACAAACGCGGAATCCCGCGCACCACAGCGTGATGCCCGTCGGTGCGGGCATCCGCGCCCAGGCGGATCATCTCTTCGACGAAGCGAAAGCGCGCTTCGAAAATGTTCTCGGTGATCATCGAGGTGCCGTCGGCGATCGCGGCCAGGCCGATGGCCATCGGCTGCAGATCGGTGGGAAACCCGGGGAACGGCAGGGTCGAGAAGTTCACGGCGCGAGGGCGATCCGCCTGCACCACACGAAAACCATCTGGTTCGAACGAGATTCGCGCGCCGGCGGAGCGCAGCTTGTCCAGCACCAGGGACAGGTGCTTGGGGTTGATACCGGTCACCCGCACGTCGCCGGTGGTCATGGCGGCAGCGATACCCCAGGTCGCGGCCACGATGCGGTCGCCGATCACCCGGTGGGTGGTCGGCGAGAGCTTGTCCACGCCCTCGATGGTCAGCACCGAGGTGCCCGCGCCGGAGATCTTCGCGCCCATCCGCGCCAGCATGTTGCAGAGATCCACGATCTCCGGTTCACGCGCGGCATTGTCGATGACCGTCTCCCCCTCTGCCAGCACCGCGGCCATCAGGATGTTCTCGGTCGCGCCGACCGACGGGAAGTCCAGGCGAATCCGGGCGCCCTGCAGCTCCTCCGCGCGCGCCACCAGGCAGCCGTGCTCGATTTCGGAGGTCGCGCCCAGCAGTCGCAGACCGGCCTGATGCATATCCAGCGGACGCGAACCGATGGCGTCACCACCCGGGAGCGCCACCACGGCCCGCTTGCAGCGCGCCATCAGCGGACCCAGCACACACACCGAGGCGCGGAACTGGGTGACGGCCGGGAAGTCGGCGTGGTACTTCGGTTCCGGAGGCGTCGCGATGGTCACGGTCTCGTGGTCGACGGTGACGTCACATCCGAGACCACGCAGCACCTCGGCCATGAGCGGCACGTCGAGGATGTCCGGGCAGTTCGTGATGGTGGTCGTCCCTTCGGCCAGCAACGCGGCGGCCATCAGCTTGAGGACGCTGTTCTTCGCGCCGCCTACCGCGACCTCACCGACGAGCCTGCTGCCCCCGGTCACCAGAAACCGTTCACTCACGGTGGTCAGCCTAGTGGTCCTCTCCCGCGCTCGCGGCGTCTCCGCCCGGCCGCCAAAGTATGTCGCCGTCCGGATTGGCGACCCGGCCGAGGATGAACAGCAGGTCGGACAGGCGGTTGAGGTATTTGGCGGGCAGTGCGTTCGTATCGTCCGGGTGCGCCGCCACCGCGGCCCACGCCGACCGCTCGGCGCGTCGGGCCACGGTGCGGGCGGTGTGCAGCAGTGCCGCCAGCGGTGTGCCGCCGGGCAGGATGAACGAATTCAACGGCGCCAGAGGCTCATTGAACTCATCGCACCACTTCTCGAGGCGGTCGATGTAGACCTGGGTGATGCGCAGCGGCGGGTACTTGGGCTCCGCGACCACGGGGGTGGACAGGTCTGCACCGGCGTCGAACAAATCGTTCTGTATGGAACGCAGCACACCGAGTATCCGCTCGTCCGGCTGTCCGAGGGCGATGGCGACACCCAGTGCGGCATTGGTTTCGTCACAGTCGGCGTAGGCGATCAGCCGCGGGTCGGTCTTGGCCACCCGAGAGAAATCACTCAGCCCCGTGGTGCCGTCGTCGCCGGTCCGCGTGTAGATCCGCGTCAAGTGAACGCTCACAGGGTCACACTATCCGGCGCGGCGACGGCGAATGCGCTCGGAGGGGCGGGATTCCACCCAGGACAGGAAGGCGGCCATGGCGCCGCGGTCGAGTGCCAGCTCGTAACTGCCGTGACCGTCGGAGACCTGGACGATGACCTCGTCGGTCATGATGTCGTACTCGTCGTCCTGCGGGGACCGCCGCGGGCCCACCTCGATGGCGAGCCGGCGCATGGTGGAATCCGGGCCGAGCTTGAGGCTGGAGAGTTTGTAGAAGAGGAGCGTGTCCTCGTCGTAACGGATCAGGCCGTGCCGCCAGCCCCCGCCATGACCCCGCGCGGGCAGCACACGCAACAGGGCGGCGGTCCCGCCGCGGCGCAGCATCACCAGACGATACGTCGAGGCCAGGGCCAGGCCGACCAGCAGCAACACCAGAATGATCAGAAGCCACATCCCGGTTTGCAATGCCGCTCCGTCCCTTCACATCCGCGTTGCTGTCGATCACTGACCGGCCGACGGCCGGGGCCCCGCTTTCGGTCGATAGTAGCGACCGCGGAATGGCGAGGTCCGGCCATCCACCGAATGTGACGTATGCGCTGATCAGCAGGGTGCAGAAGATATATCAGCCCATGGTGAACGGCTCACCGTGAAGCACCAGGTTGCCGGTATAGGTCGAGCTGTCGACCTCGACCACCGAGACCTGGCGCGCCTGCGCGTACCCGCCGCCGCCCGGAATCTCCATCGGGGTGTCCAGATGGTTGACGATGTAGCGGGACGACGGTATCCGCCGATGCCGCACCCGGCGGGACGAAGCCAAGGGCGACGGCGACAACAGCGACAGCCACCCCTCATTTGCCAATTCGAAGCCCGCCCGGCAACCCCTCGCTCATCGTGCGGTGTGCATTCCATCGGCAATCCGGCGTGCAGTAGCAACGCGGTGTGCAGGCGTAGGCAACGCGGTGTGCGTCGTGGAGGTAGAGCCGCAAGTGCCGGAATAGCCGGTACTTTGCCGGATGGTTTTGATCACATCCGGAGACCGGCGAGAGCATTCGACTGCATCGGGTAACCAAAGTCTTGATTACTGCACGAAGTAACCGAAAACGCCGGCCGCTTACCAGATCCCGGCCGCACAAGCCGAACGGGCGACCCGCTGAGTGGGATCGACAATGGCCGTAAACTGGAACACGTTCTTATGCTCCGGGCAACTGAGATGTCTTGGAAGGAGATTCCGTGGAAATTACCGCTGCGGTGGCCCGAGGAGCGGACGTGCCGTTCTCGATGGAGACCCTCACCCTGGAGGAACCGCGACCGGGCGAGGTGCTGGTGCGCATCGTCGCGTCCGGGGTCTGCCACACCGATCTGGTCACCAAGGGCGTGTTTCCCGCCGATTTGCCGATCGTGCTCGGACACGAGGGCGCCGGGATCGTCGAACAGATTGGCTCGGAGGTAACGGGAATCGAAGTCGGCGACCATGTTCTGCTCACCTATGCCAGTTGCGGAACCTGCTCGCGTTGCGCAAACGGGCTTCCGCCCTACTGCGAGAATTTCGTCATTCTGAACACCTCGGGCGGGCGCGCGGATTTCACCTCTCCACTGAGCAGTAATGGCGAACGCGTGATGGGCGCGTTCTTCGGGCAATCGAGTTTCGCCACCCACGCACTGGTGCCGGCGCGCAGTGTCGTGGTGGTCGACAAGGACGTGGACCTGGTGGCCACCGCCCCGTTCGGGTGCGGTGTGCAGACCGGTGCGGGCGCGATCGCCAATGTCATGAAGCCGGGGCCGAACGACTCACTGGCCATCTTCGGCGTCGGCGGCGTGGGGATGGCGGCCCTCATGGCGGCCCGCGCCATCGGCGCGGGAACCATTGTCGCCATTGACCTTTCCGCCGATCGGCTGGCCGTAGCCAAGGAGCTCGGCGCGGATGTCACCATCGACGGCGCGGCCGAGGACGTGGTGGCGCAGATCGTCGCGGCGACCAACGGTGGCGCGAACTTCGCGCTCGACACGACCGCCCACAATGCCGTCATCGCCAAGGGCCTGCAGGCGTTGGCCCCCATGGGCACCCTCGTGCTGGTCGGGCTGGGCGAGGCCAGCATGGACCTCGAAATCGGCCACCTCACCGGCAACGGCAAGGCCGTCCGGGGCTGCATCGAGGGCAGTGGCGATCCGCAGCGATTCATTCCGCAACTGCTGCAATGGCATGCCGAAGGCAAGTTCCCGATCGAGAAGATCAGCAAGACTTACGCCTTCACCGATATCGACACCGCGGTCGCGGACGCCCACCACGGCACCACGATCAAGCCAATTCTCACCTTCCAGTGAGAACAACACACTCGCGCCCGGCTGATGCCGGGCGTGGGTGTGGTTCGATGTGAACGCGAAAGAGCGGCGGCCCCAGGGATATTCCCTGGGACCGCCGCTCCTGGTTTCAGCGCCGGAAGGCTAGGCAGACGCCGCCTTCTCGACCGCCCGCAGCTGGCCCTGTGCCTTGGCCAGCGCGGCCGGGCTCGCATCCGGGTCGGCGACAACGGCCTTGGCGGCCGCCTCGTCGATATCGAAGGCGAAATCGGCGGATTCGGCAAGTACGCGCACCGAAGTGGCGGTGACCGAGAAGAACCCGCCGTGCACGGCCACGACCACACGCTCGTCGTCGTCGGACACGATGGTCACCGTGCCGGCCTCGACCAGCTGCCCGAGCAGCGGTTCGTGGCCGGCCAGGATGCCGATCTCACCCTCCGTGGTCTGAGCCGAGACGAACTTCGCCCGGCCCGACCACAGCAGCCGCTCGACGGCGACCAGATCAACTGACATATCCGCCATGGTGGACTACTTCCCGGCGATCTTCTTCGCAGCAGCCTCGACGTCGTCCAGGCCACCGCAGGAGTTGAACGCCTGCTCCGGCAGGTGGTCGAACTCGCCCTTGCAGACCCGATCGAAGTCGTCGATGGTCTGCTCCAGCGGCACGACGGAACCCTCCTGGCCGGTGAACTTCTCGGCCACGATGAAGTTCTGGCCCAGGAACTTCTCCAGGCGACGGGCGCGACCGACGAGGACCTTGTCCTCTTCGGAGAGCTCGTCCATGCCCAGAATCGCGATGATGTCCTGGAGTTCCTTGTACTTCTGCAGGATTCGCTTGACCTCGTTGGCCACCCGGAAGTGACGCTCACCGACGATCGAGGCCTCGAGGATTCGCGAGGTCGACGACAGCGGGTCGACGGCCGGGTAGATGCCCTTCTGCGAAATCGGACGCGACAGCTCGGTGGTGGCGTCCAGGTGCGCGAAGGTGGTGGCCGGCGCGGGGTCGGTGTAGTCGTCCGCGGGGACGTAGATCGCCTGCATCGAGGTGATCGAGCGACCACGGGTCGAGGTGATGCGCTCCTGCAGCTGACCCATCTCGTCCGCCAGGGTCGGCTGGTAACCGACGGCCGAAGGCATACGACCCAGCAGGGTCGAGACCTCGGAACCGGCCTGGGTGAAGCGGAAGATGTTGTCGATGAACAGCAGAACGTCCTGGTTCTGCACGTCGCGGAAGTACTCGGCCATGGTCAGGGCCGAGAGGGCGACGCGCATACGCGTCCCCGGCGGCTCGTCCATCTGGCCGAAGACGAGGGCGGTGTCCTGGAGGACGCCCATCTCCTCCATTTCCAGGTGCAGGTCGGTGCCCTCACGGGTGCGCTCACCGACGCCCGCGAACACGGACGTACCGGAGAACTCACGCGCGATACGGGTGATCATCTCCTGGATCAGAACGGTCTTGCCGACACCGGCACCACCGAACAGACCGATCTTGCCACCCTTCACGTACGGGGTGAGCAGGTCGATGACCTTGATGCCCGTCTCCAGGATCTCGGTCTTGCCCTCGAGCTGGTCGAAGGCGGGCGGCTGGCGGTGGATGCCCCACTGCTCGCCGTCCCGGCCCAGGCCGGGGGTGTCGAGGCAGTCGCCGAGCGCATTGAACACGTGGCCCTTGACGACGTCACCGACGGGCACCGAGATCGGCTTGCCGGTGTCGCGCACCTCGGCGCCACGGATCAGACCGTCGGTCGGCTGCATGGAGATGGTGCGAACGATGTTGTCGCCCAGGTGCTGCGCGACCTCGAGGGTCAGGGTCTTGGCCACGGACGCGAGCGCGATGTCCACGTTCAGGGCGTTGTACAGGTCGGGAATGGAACCGCGCGGGAACTCGACGTCCACGACGGGTCCGATGACGCGGGCGACACGGCCAGTGCCGACCCGGGTTTCAGTAGCTGCGGTCATTGGTTCTCTTCCTGGGCCTTAGTCGCGGTCCGAGCTCGACGCCAGCGCGTTGGCGCCACCGACGATTTCCGTGATTTCCTGCGTAATCTGTGCCTGGCGCAACGAGTTCGCGGTCCGGGTCAGTGAGTTGACCAGTTCCGTGGCGTTGTCCGTCGCGGCCTTCATGGCGGTGCGGCGCGCAGCCGACTCCGATGCCGCCGCCTCGAGCAGCGACGAGTAGATCCGAGTGTTGACATACTTCGGCAGCAGCGCGCCCAGCAGACGATCCGCGTCCGGCTCGAACTCGTATTGGGCGACCGGCGCCGAGTTTCCGTCGGTGAAGCTGTCCGGACCCATCTCGAAGTTCTCGTCCACGAACGTCACCTGGATCGGCGCCAGGCGACGCACCTCCGGCTGCTGCGACAGCATCGACACGAAACGCGTGTAGACGATGTGCAGTTCGTCGACGCCGGCCATGGTGCCGACCCCGTTCGGGGACGGCACCTCACCGTCGGATCCGGCCATGAACGCCTCGACCAGGTGGTTGCACGCGGCGGACGCGTCCACGTAGTTCGGCTGCTGGGAGAAGCCCAGCCAGGAACCGTTCACGGTGCGACGGCGGAAGGTGTAGTACGTCAGGCCCTTCGCGCCCATCACGTACAGCACCGGCTCCTTGCCCTCGGTGCGCAGCGTGGTCATGAGCTCCTCGGCGCGCTTGAGCACGTTGGAGTTGTAGCCACCGCACATACCGCGGTCGGAGGTGATGACCAGAACCGCTGCGCGGCGCGGGTTCTCACGCTCGGTGAGCAGCGGGTGGTTGAGATTCCCACTGGCGCTGGCCAATTCGGCGAGCACCTTGGTGATCTCTTCCGCGTACGGCTTGGCGGCGGCAACTCGGGCCTGCGCCTTGCTGATTCGCGAGGTGGCGATCAGTTCCTGGGCCTTGGTGATCTTCTTGATCGAGCTCACGGAACGAATACGGGAGCGCAATTCGCGCACGCTTGCCATTAGCGGTTCACACTCCCTTCATTCGTCGATTCGGTCATTCGCATGTGCTCGTCTCGATTACTTCTCGACGTGCTTGCGAGTGACGGAAAGAGACTCGACCTCTTCGTGGTCCAGCTGGCCGGCCTCGGCCTCGACGACGCGGGTGCCGTCGGACGCCAGGAAGCCCTGCTTGAACTTGTCGGTCGCGGCCTTGATGGCGTCGGCGGCCTCACCCTCGAGCACCTTGGCGCCGCCCTGCAGGGCGTCGAAGGAGGACTGCACGGCTGCGTGCAGGCTCTCCAGCAGCTCGGCGTTGAAGCGGCGGATGTCGCCGACCGGGACGGAGTCGTAGTAGCCGCCGTCCACCAGGAACAGCGAAACGACCTGGTCCTCGACCGAAACCGGGGCGTACTGGTCCTGCTTGAGCAGCTCGACCCAGCGCGCGCCACGCTCCAGCTGGGCCAGCGAGGCGGCATCCAGGTCGGAGGCGAAGGCGGAGAACGCCTCGAGCTCACGGTAGGAGGCCAGCTCCAGACGCAGCGAACCGGAGACCTTCTTCATGGCCTTGGTCTGCGCGGCGCCACCGACTCGGGACACCGAGATACCGACGTTGATGGCCGGGCGGACACCCTTGTTGAAGAGGTCCGACTCCAGGAACACCTGGCCGTCGGTGATGGAGATGACGTTGGTCGGGATGAACGCCGAGACGTCGTTGGCCTTGGTCTCGATGATCGGCAGACCGGTCATCGAGCCCGCGCCCAGCGCGTCGGACAGCTTCGCGCAACGCTCCAGCAGACGCGAGTGCAGGTAGAAGACGTCACCCGGGTACGCCTCGCGGCCCGGCGGGCGACGCAGCAGCAGCGAGATGGCGCGGTAGGCCTCGGCCTGCTTGGACAGGTCGTCGAACACGATCAGGACGTGCTTGCCCTGGTACATCCAGTGCTGGCCGAGGGCCGAACCGGTGTAGGGGGCCAGCCACTTGAAGCCGGCGGAGTCCGACGCGGGCGCCGCGACGATGGTGGTGTACTCCATCGCGCCGTGCGCCTCGAGCGCGGACTTCACACCCGCGATGGTGGAGCCCTTCTGGCCGATCGCGACGTAGATGCAGCGCACCTGCTTCGACGGATCGCCCGTGGCCCAGTTGGCCTTCTGGTTGATGATGGCGTCGATGCAGACCGCGGTCTTGCCGGTCTTGCGGTCGCCGATGACGAGCTGACGCTGACCGCGGCCGATGGCGGTCAGGGCGTCGATGGCGGTGATGCCGGTGGCCATGGGCTCACCGACCGGCTGACGCTCCAGCACGGTCGCGGCCTGCAGCTCGAGCACGCGGCGCTCGTCGGCCTCGATCTCACCCAGGCCGTCGATCGGCGCGCCCAGCGGGTCGATGACGCGGCCGAGGAACTTGTCGCCCACGGGAACCGAGAGCACGTCGCCGGTGCGGCGGACCTGCTGGCCCTCTTCGATGGTGTCGAACTCACCCAGGATGACGGCACCGATCTCGGTGTCCTCCAGGTTCAGCGCCACGCCGAGGACGCCGCCCGGGAACTCCAGCAGCTCGTTGGCCATCGCGGACGGCAGGCCGCTGATGTGGGCGATACCGTCGCCGGTGTCGGTGACGAGACCGACCTCTTCGATGGAGGTCTCGGGGGTGTAGCTCTGGGTGTAGCTCTCGATCGCGCTACGGATCTCATCGGGGGAGATCGTCAGCTCCGCCATGTTCTTCCTGCTCTCGCTGTGGTCTCGAATGTCGGTGTGTAAGTGCCTCGCCGGCTGGCCGGCAATGCTGCGCAGTTCGGCGTTCGTCTCTAAGCGAGAGACTGACGCAAGCGCTGGAGGCGGCCGACGGCGCTGCCGTCGATCACGTCGTCGCCCACGCGCACGACGACGCCGGCCAGCAGGCTCGGGTCTTCCTGCACGTGCACCGTGACGGGCTTGTCGTAGATGCGCTGCAGCGAAGCCGCCAGGTGCTCGCGCTGCTGCGGCGTCAGGGCCACCGCGGCACGGACATGCGCCACGATCTGCTCCCGGAGCGAAGCCGCCAGGTCGGACAGCTCGTCGATGGCCGCGCCGGTATCGCCCTTGTGGCGCAGCACGGCCTGCTCGACCAGCTGCAGGGTGATGTCCTCGACCTTGCCCGCGAGCAGACGCTGCACCAGGGCAAGCTTGGCTTCCGCCGGCTTGCCGTGGTCCTGCAGCGCCTGCTCCAGGTCCGGGTTGTCGTCGATGATCCGGGCCAGCCGGAACAGCTCGTCCTCGACCGCGGTCAGGCGGCCACGCTCGTCCGCGGCGCGCAGCAGCGCTTCGCGGCCGAGCAGGACCAGCGTGTCGACCAGATCGCGGGCCCGCGACCAGTCCTGGGCCACCGCCGTGGTCAGCACGGCCAGGGTGGTGCCGCTGATCTTGCCGCCGAAGACGCGTTCGGCCAGCTCGGCGCGCGCCGAACTCGACACCGACTTATCCGCGAGCGCCACACGCAGCGAACGCTGGTCGTCGAGGACGGCGACAACGGCGAACAGTTCCGACCCCGTAGTAGCCGCGACGGTGTCGCTACCGGTCAGAGCGGCCCGAAGAGCTTCCCGCGCACGGGAACTCGCCTCGCGGCTCGCTGCGTACATGCTTCCCACTTTCGGCTCGTTACCTTCCGACCCCGATGCCGGCGTTCGCGTCCAGTTCCGCGAGGAACCGGTCGATCGACGCCGACTGCTTGGCCTCGTCGGCCACCGACTGACCGATGATCTTCTCGGCCAGGTCGACCGCGGTACGGCCCAGCTCGGACCGCAGCTCGGTCACGATCTGCTGGCGCTGTGCCTCCAGCTGCGAGTGACCGGCGGCCACGATGCGGTCGGCCTCGGCCTGCGCATCGGTACGCATCTGCGACAGGATGGCCGCACCCTGGGTGCGGGCTTCCTCACGGATACGGGCAGCCTCGAGGCGAGCCTCGGCCAGCTGCTCCTGGTACTGCTGCAGGGTGGCCTGCGCCTCGGCCTGCACGGCCTCGGCCTTGGCGATACCGCCCTCGATCTTCTGAGAACGCTCGTCGAGCACCTTGGTCAGGCGCGGAACGACGTACTTGGTGAAAACGAAGGCGATAACGATGAAGACGACCGCAGACCAGAAAATGTCGTACGGCTCCGGGATGAGGGGGTTCACGTCGGAAGACCCCTCAGCCGCGAGCAGATAGGTGCTGTTCATCGTTGATTCCTAGTCTTTGGCCGGAATCAGAAAATGAAGCCGGCGACGAGACCGATCAGCGCCAGGGCCTCGGTGAACGCGATACCCAGGAACATGTTGGTCCGGATGGTGCCCTGCAGCTCGGGCTGACGGGCGATGCCCTCGATGGCCTTACCGACGACGATGCCGACGCCGATGCCGGGGCCGATGGCGGCGAGACCGTAGCCGATGGCGCCGTAACCCTTGACCGTGGGAGCGGTATCAGCCAGGAAGGTCATGGTGCTGCTCATTGGTGTTTATTCCCTTTCTGTCGCCCACCCGCCGAGGCGGCGTGTGTGGCAGGTTTGTGGTGTTGGTGCGGTGTCGGTCAGTGGGAGTCGGCGTGCTGCGCGAGACCGATGTACACAGCGGTCAGCAGCGCGAACACGTACGCCTGCAGGAAGACCACCAAGAGTTCGAAGAGGGTGAAGCCGAAGCCCGCGAGCAGCGAGAACGGCGAGAACACCTTCATCCACGAGGCGGCATCGAACAGGAAGAACTGGGTGGCACTGAAGAACAGCACCAACATGATGTGGCCGGCCAGCATGTTCGCCATGAGACGGACGGTCAGCGTGAACGGACGCAGCAGGAAGGTCGAGATGAACTCGATCGGGATCAGCAGCACGTGCAGCGCGGGCGGCACATTGGGCACCACGATGGACGAGCGCATGTATTTCAAGAAGCCGTACTTCTTGATGCCCACATAGTTGAAGGTGATGTAGGCGACGACGGCCAGCACGAGCGGCATGCCGATGCGCGCGTTCGACGAGATGTTCAGGCCCGGAATAACACCCGAGATGTTCAGGAACAGCACGGCGAAGAAGATCGACGCGATCAGCGGGAAGAACTTCTTGCCGGATTCCTTGCCGAGCACCTCGTCGCAGATCTGCTCCTTGACGAACACCAGACCGGATTCGGCGACATTCTGAAGTCCGCGCGGAACCAGCTGCGGCCGACGGAAAGCGGCGAACATCACGGCCAGGAGAACGACCGACATGAGGATGCGAATCAGCATCAAACGGTCGAGCTCGAAAGGCGTCCCCTCGAACAGCACTGCTGGAGGGAAGAAGTCGTTGAGTGACGGCGCGTGGAACTCGCCCGCCAGAGTGGTGACGCTCAGCGTTCTCTCCCGTGGTCGGCCGCAGGAGATAGTTTTCTCCTGCGGTTCGATCGGACATTGACGATCTGGTGGGTCGACTCAGGTCGGCTCGAAGTTCGTCAGCAGCTGTGGCATCACGCCCTGGCGTCTGTACGCGCGTCGGCGACATCGTCGACGGTGCAGAACCGTGACCCTAAGGGCCCGGTACGGCTGTAAGCATAACCTGCTCCCAGGCGGGTCCAAGGTGACCCCCCCCTGTTGATTCGGTTGGCTACAGGTAAAGAGTTTATCAAGTTATCTACGACAATGCGTAGGGGGTCGCGGAAACGCGTGACGAACGGTGTTTCGCGAGGTCGCCGCGGGGGTCCCGGGCTACAGGTCGCGATCCACCTGCACGGTCGGAACCCGTTGGCGCAGAAGACCGTACGTCTCCGCGCCCAGCACTATGAGCAGCGCGCCGACCACGGTGCAGAACAGGGCGCCGCGGCTGTAGAAGTCGTACTGCCGGAGCACTGCGACGACAATCACTGTCAGCAGCAGCTTTCCGACCCAACTGCCGAGCAGCACGATGCCCTGCAGGCCGGATTCGATCTTGGCGCTGAACAACACCGAGGCGGCGGTGGTGAGGATGAAGGCGCCGCCGAGGGCGGCGCCGATCAACGCGCCCCACAGGCCGGGCAGGCCCGCGAAGACGGTCGAGAGGATGGCCGAAACCACAACCAGCACAGCCAAACCGGCGATGCCGTAGCGCAGTGCCGCGCGCAGCGGGGCGTCGGGACCGGGATCGGAAGGCGTGCTCACGGTCAGCAACTCTACCCGGCGGCGTGATCGCGATCGCGGGGCGGTTTGCGGACGGAGTTGATTTTCAGTTCCCGCCAGGACGGCACCGCGGTGACGATCAACGCGAAAACCAGTCCGGCGGCGAACAGCAGCACCACCATGCGCCGATCCGAGATCAGCGAGGTCCCGACCGCGCCGAATGCGAGCACGCTCACCCACAGATAGATCACCAGCACCACGCGGCGCTGTGAATGCCCGATCTGCAGCAAACGGTGATGCAGATGCATTTTGTCAGGAGTGGAGAAACTCACACCTGCGCGAACGCGACGGACCACCGCCAGAACAAGATCGAGTACCGGAATGAACATCACCGCACCCACCAGCAACAACGGCGACAGCAGACCCACGATGTCGCGCGGGCCGTAACCCTGCAGTGGAATTCGCCCGGAAGCGCCGGTGGACACCGCGGCCAGCATCAATCCGATGAGCATGGACCCGGTATCACCCATGAAAATGCGGGCCGGAGAGAAATTGTGCGGCAGAAATCCCAGGCACGCACCGGCCAGTGCCGCGGCCAGCAATGCCGGCGGATAGGTGTCGGTGGAACCGCCCACCTCATAGAGCAAACCCACAGTGAACACGAAGACCGCGACGGCCGCGATGAACCCCAGTCCCGCGGCCAAACCATCCAGGCCGTCCACGAAATTCATGGCATTCACGACCGTCACCGTGATGCCCACCGTGACCAGACCGCCCTGCAGCGGATCCAGCACCACGGTCTCGTTGGTAAAGGGGTTGTAGATGGCCACCCAGCTCAGGCCCATCACCGCCATCACACCCGCCGCGGTGATCTGGCCGACCAGCTTGGTCAGCCAGTCCAGGCCCCAGCGGTCGTCGATGATGCCGACCAGCACGATGAGCGTGGCCGCGGCCAGCACCGCCGGAATGTCCTTGGGATAGTCGAATCCACGGCGCAGGGCCGGCAGCTGGTGGGCGAACAGCACGGCCGCCAGCAGACCCAGATAGATGCCCAGCCCGCCCATCCGCGGAATCGGCTTCACGTGCACATCGCGCTCACGCGGAATCGCCACCGCGCCGAAGGCGATGGCCAGCACCCGGATTCCACCGGTGGTCAGGTAGGCGATGACCGTGGCGACGAGCAGCACCAGCAGCAGCTCCCGCAGCGGGACGACTGCGCCCTGGCTGAATACGCCCTGACTCAGCAGCATTTAACGGGCCGTCACCGCGCGCCCGCCTGGCGGAGCTCCTCGGGCGACATGCCGAGCACCTCCGCGATCTTCTCGACCGGCACCGCGCCCTCGCGCAGAATGCGCGGGGTGTCGGCGGTGAGATCGACGATGGTGGACGCCACCGCGTGATCGGCCGGCCCGCCGTCGAGGTACACCCCGACCAGATCGCCCAACTGCGCCTGCGCCTCGGCCACCGTGGTGGCGGGCGGCTGCCCGGACACGTTCGCGCTCGACACCGCCAGCGGACCCACCTCGCGCAGCAGCTCCAACGCGACCGGGTGCAGCGGCATGCGCAGCATCACCGTGCCGCGTGCGTCACCCAGATCCCAGGCCAGCGAAGGGGCCTGCTGCACAACCAGACTCAGCCCACCCGGCCAGAAGGCGCGGATCAGCTCGCGGGCCTGCGGGCGCACCGAGAAGACCAGTCCGTCGATGGTGTTCCACGACCCGACCAGCACCGGCACCGGCATGTCCCGCCCGCGCCGCTTGGCGGCCAGCAGCGCGCTCACCGCCTGACTGTCGAACGCGTCGGCAGCGAGTCCGTAGAGCGTGTCGGTCGGAATGACGGCCAATCGCCCGGACTTCAGCGTGCTGCGCGCGGCACTCAGGCCGGCGGCGCGGGAGTCGGGATCGGCACAGTCGTAGACGGTACTCACGGCTGACATCTTGGCACGGATCAACTGTCGATAGCTCTCAGGGGCAAGCCCCGGAAACCCTGAGAATCCCGGGCGCTCCGCCCTCGAAGGCCCCCGACGACCCCTTGGAGCCCGGGCCACGAAGCCCCGACGAGCGTTCGAGCCCCGGCCTCGGACACCGCCCCGGGGTAATTGCGACGGCCGCAGGCACCGGAAAAGGCCCTACGGCCGCTGGCTCGGGACACGACAAGCGTCCCGGGGCGTGAATTCGCAGGATCGACACTCTTCGTACGGATTGCGGGGAGGCCGGGCGAACGTAGGCTCGGGGGCGACGAAGGAGGCACGACTCATGATGCGTGCGATCTGGAACGGGACCGTTATCGCCGAGGCTCCCCGGACCGTGGAGCTCGAGGGGAATCATTATTTTCCGGTGGAGTCGTTGAAGCGGGAGTTCTTCAGCGGGAGTTCCCACCACACCGTGTGCCCGTGGAAAGGCATTGCGAGCTATTACTCGGTCACGGTGGACGGGAAGGAGAATCCGGACGCGGCCTGGTACTACCCGAAGCCGAGCCCGCTGGCGCGCAAGATCAAGGATCATGTCGCGTTCTGGCACGGCGTTGAGATCGAGGGTAGTCCCGAGTAACCGTCAGTCGGCGGTGCGACGGGCCACGACGAAGCGGGGTTTTCCGGCGAGGTCGGGGTGTTCGACGATGTCGGTGAAGCCGCCGTGGGCGGTGAAGAGGGCGGCGACGCCCGCGCCGTTGGTGTCGTCGTGTTCGACTGCCACCGTGCCGTTTTCGCGCAGGAGGCGGGCGATGGTGGCGGTCATGGGGCGGATGACGGACAGGCCGTCGGGGCCGCCGAAGAGGGCGCGGTGCGGATCGTGGTCGATCACCTCGGGAGCGAGTTCGGCGTCCTCGGGGATATAAGGCGGGTTCGAGACGACCACGTCCACTCGGCCGTTGAGCTGCTCGAGGATGGCGGGGTCGGTGACGTCGCCGGCGTGCAGGTCAATCGCGGTGTCGCCCTCGTCGGCCAGTTGCCGCGCATTGCGGCGGGCCCAGGCCAGGGCTTCGGTGTCGAGTTCGACGGCGTGCACCTGGACGTCGGGGCGGGCGTGGGCGATGGCCAGGGCCAGGGCACCGGAACCCGTGCACAGGTCCACCACGATCGGCTGGTGCTCGTGGCCGACGGCTTCGAGCTGACCCAGCGCCCAGGCGAACAGCAATTCCGTCTCCGGGCGCGGGACGAAGACGCCGGGGCCGACCGCGAGGTCGATCTCCCCCATCGCCGCGATGCCCGTAAGGTGCTGCAGCGGAACGCGTTCCGCCCGCCTGGCGACCAGCTTGCGGTACTCCTCCAGCTGGTCGGGGGTGAGCATGGGCATCAGGGCCAGGCGCCCGCGATCGATGCCCAGCACATGTGCCGCAAGATGTTCCGCATCGGCCTGGGGGCTGTGGACCCCGGCCGCGGCCAGGATCTCGACGGCCTCCCGGACAGCGGGGCGCAACGGTGCACGACTCACGGTTCGCAGCCTTTCTCCCACCCACATGCTCGCACGAAACGGGGCGTCCCGAACCTGCTCCCGCCCAATGCCCCGCGCGCCCGGATCATCGGGCGTGGCGCAGCGCTACCGGTCCTGTTACTCGGCGGCCAGGCGGGCGGCGCGGTCGGCTTCGCCCAGGGCGTTGAACAGGTCATCGAGGTTGCCGTCCAGCACCGAGTCCAGGTTGTGCGCCTTGAAACCGATGCGGTGATCGGCGATGCGGTTCTCCGGGAAGTTGTAGGTACGGATGCGCTCGGAGCGGTCCACCGTGCGGATCTGCGAGGCACGACCCGCGGCCGCGTCGGCATCGGCCTGTTCCTCGGCGAGGGCCTGCAGCCGCGCCGCCAGCACCTGCTTGGCGCGAATCTTGTTCTGCAGCTGCGAGCGTTCGTTCTGGCAGGTCACCACCAGGCCGGTGGGCAGGTGGGTGATGCGCACGGCCGAGTCGGTGGTGTTGACGCCCTGGCCGCCCTTGCCGGAGGAGCGGTAGACGTCGATCCGCAGGTCCTTCTCGTCGATCTCGACTTCCTCGACCTCGTCCGGCTCCGGGTACACCAGTACGCCCGCGGCCGAAGTGTGAATGCGCCCTTGGGATTCGGTGACCGGCACGCGCTGCACGCGGTGCACGCCGCCCTCGAACTTGAGCTTGGACCACACACCATCGCGGGTGGCTTCCTTGCTCTTGATGGAGAAGCTGGCGTCCTTGTACCCGTCCAGATCGGAGTAGGTGACGCCGAGCACCTCGACCTTCCAGCCGTGCCGTTCCGCGTAGCGCAGGTACATGCGGGCCAGATCGGAGGCGAACAGCGCCGATTCCTCGCCGCCCTCACCTGATTTCACCTCGAGGATGACATCGTCGGCGTCGTGCGGGTCGCGCGGCGCGAGCAGGTCGGTGAGCTGCTTGTCCAGCTCCTCCGCCTGCTCCTGCAGCCCCGGGACCTCGGCCGCGAAGGACGCGTCGTCGGCGGCCAGCTCCTCGGCGGCGGCCAGATCCTCACGCGCGGTCTTCAGCTTGTTGTAGGTGGCCATGATCGGGCCGAGCTCGGCGAAACGCTTACCCACGCGCCGTGCCGCTCCGGGATCGTTGTGCAGCGCCGGGTCTGCGAGCTGAGTTTCCAGACCCGTGTACTCAGCCAGGATGTCATCGATCGCGGACGGGGCCGCCTGCTTGTCGGCCATGGCGTGTGGGCTCCTTCAAGAACTTGGCTCTGGATGTAAGCGAGTGAGGAACCGCCCACGGTTCGCGGCCCGGCTCGATTCTGGACTGACGGAGCGGGGGAGCGAAGCGGAGGAGCGGAGGAGGGAAGAATCGAGCTTGCAGGGCCGCGAAACAGCCGGAGCGAAGCGGAGGCAATCAAACGCAGCGGCAATTAAACACCAACGCCCGGCCTGCGGTGCGCAGGACGGGCGTCGGCGGGACAGCTACTTGGCAGCCTTGTCGCGCTTGCCGTAGCGGGCCTCGAAGCGAGCCACGCGGCCACCGGTGTCCAGAATCTTCTGCTTGCCCGTGTAGAACGGGTGGCACTGGGAGCAGACCTCGACCGTGATCTGGCCCGACTCCTTGGTGCTCTTGGTCTGGAAGGTGTTGCCGCAGCCGCACACGACCGTGGTGTCCACGTACGTGGGGTGAATTCCTGCCTTCATGGGTGTCCTTTCGAAAGGCTCCGGGTCGCCTGGCGATGCGAGACGTGAACCGGAACCGACTAGGCATGGTTGCCGACGGAACAGTATATGTGCCGCGACCGAATGGTCGTCACGAGGGGTGACACCGTCCTGAACAGGTGGTTGGGCCGATTTGTTCCCAGCCGTTCCCCCACGAAACTACGGGCACGCATATTTCGTGTATTCCGGTGAGGCTGGAAGTCGAGTAGCTCGCTACTCAAGAATACGAACACTCGTGTTCATAGAGTTTGTCCAGGTGAGAGGCCCGCGACTACCGGAAGGACAGCCGTGACCAGGAAGGACGCGACGATCGGGGGCCTGTTCCCCGTCACCGTGCACGCCGAGGCCGGGAGGGCAGACCGGCGGCGCGCGGAGTTCGTCGCGGGGGCGATCCTGGTCACACTGACACTTCTGGCGGTAGCGGGCTGGTGGATGGCTCCCGGAGAGTCCGGCAACGCGGTGGGCTCCCTGAACCCGACCCCCATCCCGCCGCTGGGGGACGCCACCCTCACCTACACAGCGGTCACGGCAGCGGACGTGTCCGGTGCCGTGACCGCGCTCATCCTCGGCTTCATGATCGCCGGCGCGGCGCTGATCGGACGAGCCTTCTTCAGCCCGCAAGCGGCAGCGCGGCGGCCCCGTCGAAACGGAGCCGCCGCGCATGCTGTTATTCCGATCCCAAGGGCGACAACTGATTTCGCGCCCGTGGGGGTAACTCCCCGGGAACGCCCTGAATCGGTGTCGCACCTGGCCGCCGGTCGGCGACGCAACTCTCCCGGCTCCCACTGGTCCGCGAAAGTCCCGGGGAGGCGGGGGAGCCTTGCGCTACAGGCTCATTCGTCGAGCGCACCCGGGGCGGTCTTGGAGACCGTCATCAGGAACTCGACATTGCTCTTGGTCTTCTTCAACCGGTCGACCAGCAGGTCGATGGCCTGATGTGAATCCAGGCCGGAGAGCACGCGGCGCAGCTTGTGCAGGACCGCCGCCTCGTCGGGCGACATCAGCAGATCATCGCGGCGGGTGCCGGACGGGTTGACGTCGACCGCCGGGAACACGCGGCGCTCGGCAATCTTGCGGTCCAGCTTGAGCTCGGCGTTACCCGTGCCCTTGAACTCCTCGAAGATGACCGTGTCACCGGTGGAACCGGTCTCCACCATCGCGGTCGCGATGATGGTGAGCGAGCCGCCGTTCTCGATATTGCGGGCCGCGCCGAGGAACCGCTTGGGCGGGTACAGCGCGGTGGAATCCACACCACCGGAAAGGATTCGGCCCGAGGCCGGCGAGGAGTTGTTGTACGCACGGCCCAATCGGGTGATCGAGTCGAGCAGCACGACGACGTCCTGACCCTGCTCCACCAGGCGCTTGGCCCGCTCGATGGCGAGCTCGGCGACCGAGGTGTGGTCGCTGGGCGGCCGGTCGAACGTGGAGGCGATGACCTCGCCGCGCACCGAGCGCTGCATATCGGTCACTTCCTCGGGACGCTCGTCCACCAGCACAACCATCAGGTAGCACTCCGGGTTGTTCACCGAGATCGCGTTCGCGATGTCCTGCATGATCGTGGTCTTACCCGCCTTGGGCGGGGACACGATCAGAGCGCGCTGCCCCTTACCGATCGGCATGATCAGATCGATGATGCGCGTGGTCAGCTTGTTCGGCTGGGTCTCCAGCCGCAGTCGCTGGTTCGGGTACAGCGGGGTCAGCTTGTTGAATTCCGGTCGGCGCTTGGCACTTTCGATGTCCGCGCCGTTGACCGTGTCCAACCGCACCAGCGGATCGAACTTCTGCCGCTGATTGCTCTGATCGCCGTCGCGCGGGGCGCGGACCGCACCGGTGATGGCGTCGCCGCGGCGCAGGCCGTTCTTGCGGACCAGGTTCATCGAGACGTACACGTCGTTCGGGCCGGCCAGGTAGCCGGAGGTGCGGACGAACGCGTAGTTGTCGAGCACATCGAGGATGCCGGCGACCGGCTGCAGGACGTCGTCCTCGCGGATCTCCATCTCGCGGGCCTCGCCACCGGCGGCGGCGCCCTCGCGGTCCCGCCCGCGACGACGCTCACGGAAGCGACGACCCCGGCGGCCGCGGCCGCCTTCCTCGTCGTCACCGCCGCGATCATCACGCTGATTGCTGCGGCCGGCGCCGTTCTGGCTCTGCTGGTTGCGCTCGCCCTGGTCGTTGCGCTGATTACCACGATCGCCCTGGTTGCCACGATCGCGACGACGCTCGCCGCCCTCCTGCTCGCCCTTGTCGGCGGCGGGAGCCTCGGCGGTGGTCTCGGCTGTGGCGGCGCCGCGCTGCTCGCGGCCCCGGCGCTGGCGACCGCGGCCACGCTGGCCACCGTCCCGGCTGTCGTCGCCGCCCTCGGCGCGGGCGTTCTCGCCCTCCTCGCGCTTGGATTCGCGCGTCTCCGAAGCGTTTTGGCGCGACTCGGTGTCGGCCTTGCGCGCTTCGACCTTGTCCGCGTGACCGGCCTTCGCCTCCGCCTTCACCTCGGCCGGGGCCGGAGCGGAGTCGGCAACGGCAGCGGCCTTCTTCACCTCGCGCGCAGGGGCCGACACGGACTCCCCGCCGTTCGGCGCTTCCTCGGCCTTGGCCTTCGCGCTCCGCGTGGGCTTGCCGCCGGTCGCGGCAACGGGCTTGGCGCCCCCGGCCTGGTTCTCCTTGATAGCGGCGATGAGATCACCCTTACGCATCCCGGAAGTGCCTCGGATACCGAGTTCTCCCGCAAGCGCACGCAACTGCGGCAACAACATTCCAGTCAGCCCCGATCGTGCGACGTCAGTTTGTTCGCTCATCTTCGAAATCTGTCCGGAGTCACTTTCGCGGCTACCCGAGGACGCTGAATCACTATCCGTCCCGGGTGTCGCGAGCAGGTCCGTATCTGTCACGGAAATCCTTTCCTTCCCTCGACCGCCGTGTGCCTGTTCGAGGGTTCCTCCTGCAGTCCGGTCTCGTGCCGGACTCGGATGCCGTATCGCCTGTCCCGCCGGGCCGGTGGGCTTGCCACCACGTGGGCTTCGCCACCGAGTGCTGGTGCTCATCCAACTGACAAGGTGGGAGAGATCATTCCAGTTGACTGGCTACCCCCAAGTTTCGAGCCTCAAGCCTCGAGCCCGAGCAAGGAGCCTCTGGAGCGATTTGCCCTGATGAAGCACCGGCGTCTGACGCGCACGATGTACGGACTCGCTCAGGATAGCTCCCACCCTTTACATCGGCAAGGCAGGCGCGCTGTCAATCCACCGAGACGCCGCCGGCGATGCCCGGCTCGAGAACGCGCATGCCGTCTGCGATCGCGAGTTCACGCAGTTCTTCGGGGAATTCGCTGGTCGCGAAGGCGAGCACGGTCGGGCCCGCGCCCGAGACGGTGGCCGCGATGCCAGCGGCACGCAATCGTTCCACCCATTTGGTGGTGAGCGGCAGGGCCGAGGCGCGGTAACCCTGGTGTAGCCGGTCGGCCGTGGCGGGAAGCAGCAGGTCGGGCCGCTGCGTCAAGGCGACTACCGCGAGCGCGGACCGGCTGGCATTGAAGGCCGCGTCCACGTGCGGAACCGTTTCCGGGAGCAGGCCGCGGGTGTGCGCGGTGGCGGAACGCTCCTCGGGGATGAGCACCACGGGCCGCAGCGAGGGATGCGGCTCCAGCCGCACCGCACGGTACAGGCGGGCGTGATGCGCGTCGGCACTACCGTTTTCATCCGCCGAACGGTCGGTTTCCGTCCAGCACACCACGAATCCGCCCAGGATGCTGGCGGACGAATTATCCGGGTGGCCTTCGAATTCACCGGCCAGCTGGACCAGCACGTCATCGCTGAAGGCCAGTTCCGGATCGAACTTCGCGGCCAGCCCGCGCCCGGCCGCCAGGCCGCCCACTGCGGCCGACGCAGACGAGCCCATGCCCCGCGAGTGCGGAATCACGTTGCGACACACCACGTCCAGGCCGTCGGCCCAGACGCCCGCGGCCTGCAGGCCGCGCTCGACGGCGCGCACCACCAGATGCGAAGGGCCCCAGGGCACATCGTCGGCGCCCTCGCCCTCCACCCTGATGGTCAGCCCGGAGTCGGTGGTGGACACCGTGATCTCGTCGTACAGCCCCAAAGCGATTCCGAGGGAATCGAAACCCGGGCCCAGGTTGGCGCTCGACGCCGGAACCCGCACGGTGACGGAGATTCCGGCGGGCAGCGTTCGCGTCACGCCGGTACCTTGCTGGTGCTCGGCACCGGCGTACCGCGAAGCGGCTGTGACATTGTTCCCTCGCTCCGCTCGCTCACGGAGCTGACCATCGCGAGAATTCAACTCAGGCCAGCTCGAGTTCGTGGGCCACGGCGACCGGGTCGACCGCGATCGGCGTCACCTCGGGCATGCCCGCGAGCGCGTTGTCCGGATCCTTGAGGCCGTTGCCGGTCACCGTGCAGACCACGGTGAGGCCGGAATCCAGCCAGCCCTCGGCGCGCGCGGCCAGCAGACCGGCGACCGACGCGGCGGAGGCGGGCTCCACGAAGACGCCCTCCTTGGCCGCGACCAGGTGATACGCGGCCAGGATCTCCTCGTCGGTAGCCGCGCGGAACGCGCCGCCCGACTCCGCCTTGGCGTTCATGGCGCCGTTCCAGGACGCGGGCGCGCCGATCCGGATGGCGGTGGCCACGGTCTCCGGGTTCGCGACCGGAGCGCCGTTGACCAGCGGTGCGGCGCCGGCGGCCTGCACACCCAGCATGCGCGGGCGCGACGTGATGATGCCGTCGGCGTAGTACTCGCTGTAGCCCTTCCAGTACGCGGTGATGTTGCCCGCGTTGCCGACCGGCAGCACGTGCACATCGGGCGCCTTGCCCAGCGCGTCCACGATTTCGAAGGCCGCGGTCTTCTGGCCCTCGATGCGGGCCGGGTTGACCGAGTTCACCAGGCCGACCTCGGGGAAGTCCGCAGTGACCTTGCGGGCCAGCTCGAGACAGTCGTCGAAGTTGCCGGCCACCTGAATGATCTTCGCGCCCAGCATGACCGCCTGGGCCAGCTTGCCCATGGCGATCTTGCCCGACGGGATCAGCACCGCGCAGTGCAGACCGGCGCGGGTGGCGTACGCCGCGGCCGAGGCCGAGGTGTTGCCAGTGGAGGCGCACAGCACGGCGGTCTTGCCGTTGTACTTGGCATCGGTCATGGCCATGGTCATGCCGCGGTCCTTGAAGGAACCGGTCGGGTTCGCGCCCTCGACCTTGAGGTACACCTCACAGCCGGTCAGCTCGGAGAGGTGGTGCGCGGGCACCAGCGGGGTGCCGCCCTCGAAGAGAGTGACGGCTTCCCAGTCAGCGGGAATCGCGAGCCGATCGCGGTACGCGTCGATCAGACCCGGCCACGGCGTATGCACGGCTGTCGCGCGTGCGGTTGCACTCATTCCTCGGTGCCTTCCAATCTCAGAACACTGGTCACGGACGTGACGGAGTCCAGTTCGGCCAATGCGGCAACGGTATCCGCAAGCGCGGATTCCTGCGCATGGTGGGTCACCACGACCAGGCGCGCGCCGATGTCGTGACCTTCCTGACGGACCGTCGAGATGCTCACACTGTGCTTGGCGAATTCCCCGGCGACCGCTTCCAGCACACCGGTGCGGTCGGCCACCTGCAGGTTCACGTGGTAGCGGGTCGGGGTGTCGCCGATCGAAGCGATCGGCAGCTCAGCATAGACCGATTCGCCCGGGGCGCGGCCACCATAGAACTTGTTGCGCGCCGCCATCACCAGATCGCCCATGACGGCCGAGGCGGTCGGCGCGCCGCCGGCGCCCTGACCGTAGAACATCAGGCGACCGGCGTTCTCGGCCTCCACGACCACGGCGTTGAACGCGCCGTTGACCGTGGCCAGCGGATGCTTGCGCGGGATGAGGGCCGGGTAGACGCGCACGGAGATCTTCTCCTTGCCGCCGTCGCCGGTGACACGCTCGGCCATGGCCAGCAGCTTCACGGTGCAGCCCACGGCCGCCGCGGTCTCCAGGTCCTCGGAGGTGATCTTGGAGATGCCCTCGCGATACACGTCACCGGAGGTGACCCGGGTGTGGAAGGCGACGGAGGCGAGGATGGCGGCCTTGGCGGCGGCGTCGTAGCCCTCGACATCGGCGGTCGGGTCGGCCTCGGCGTAGCCCAGGCGGGTGGCCTCGGCCAGCACGTCGGAGTAGTCCGCGCCGGTCTCGGCCATGGCCGAGAGGATGAAGTTGGTGGTGCCGTTGACGATGCCGACCACGCGATTGACCCGGTCACCGGACAGCGACTGGATGAGCGGGCGGATCACCGGGATGGCCCCGGCGACAGCGGCCTCGAAATACAGGTCGGCACGGTTGGACTCGGCCGCGGCGGCCAACTCACCGGTGTAATCGGCGAGCAGCGCCTTGTTCGCGGTGATCACCGACTTGCCCTTGGTGAGCGCGGACTTGATCAGGTCGCGGGCCGGTTCGATGCCGCCCATGACCTCGACCACGATGTCCACGTCGTCGCGGGTGACCAGGGCCTCGGCATCGGTGGTGATCAACTCGGCGGGCAGGCCGCGGTCCTTGCTCAGGTCGCGCACCGCGACACCGCGCAGCACGACCGGGGCGCCGACGCGGTTGCACAGGTCGTCGGCGTGGTCACGAATGATGCGGACCACCTCGGTGCCGACCGTGCCCATGCCCAGGACGGCCACGCCAATGGGATGGTCCTGTCCCCACACGCCGTTCCTGCCGGAACCCAATTCACGGCTCGCCGTGGACCCGGTCATGCCTTCACCTCCAAGCTGAGTAGGTCCTCCACCGTTTCGCGGCGAAGGATCAAGCGCGCCTTGCCATCTCGCACCGCGACCACTGCGGGCCGGGTGAGCATGTTGTAGCGGCTCGACATCGAGTAGCAGTACGCGCCGGTGGCGGCCACCCCCACCAGGTCGCCCGGGCCCACGTCGGCCGGGAGCCAGGTGTCACGGATGACGATATCCCCACTCTCGCAATGCTTTCCGACCACTCGCGCGACCACCGGACCGGCCTCGCTGGAGCGCGAGACCAGGCGGCAGTCGTACTCGGCCTGGTACAGGGCGGGACGGATGTTGTCGCTCATGCCGCCGTCGACGCTCACATAGCGTCGGCGATTACCACCGTCGAGCACAACATCTTTGATGGTGCCGACCTCGTAGATGGTGACGGTGCCGGGACCGGCGATGGCGCGGCCCGGCTCGACCGCGATGGTCGGCGCCGGCAGCCCGGCCCGCTCGGCCTCCTCGGCCACGATGCGGCGCAGGTTGGCGGCGAAGCCGTCCAGGGCCGGCGGATCCTCGTGCGGCAGGTACGAAATGCCCAGGCCGCCACCGAGATCCAGCACGCGCATCTGTTCGGCGCGTTCCATGCCGAACTTGTCGGCGACCTCGCGCAGCAGGCCCAGCATGCGACGGGTGGAGATCTCGAAGCCGTCGATCTCGAAGATCTGCGAGCCGATGTGCGAGTGCAGGCCGACCAGGCGCAGATTGTCGGACTCGAAGACCCGGGCGATGGCCTGCATGGCGTCGCCGCCGGCGACGGAGAAGCCGAACTTCTGGTCCTCGTGCGCGGTCGAGATGTACTCGTGGGTGTGGGCCTCCACGCCGACGGTGACGCGGATCAGCACGTCCACCACCTTGCCGGCGCGCTTGGCCACGGCCTCCAGGCGCTCGATCTCGATCAGCGAGTCGACGACCACGTCGCCGACGCCCGCCCCGACCGCCATCTCCAGCTCGGGCACCGATTTGTTGTTGCCGTGCAGGGCGATCCGCTCGGCGGGGAAGCCGGCGTGCAACGCCACCGACAACTCGCCGCCGGAGCACACGTCCAGGTGCAGGCCCTCGTCACGAATCCAGCGAGCGACCTCGCCGCACAGGAAGGCCTTGGAGGCGTAGTGGACTCGCGCGCCGTCGCCGAAGGCGCGGACCATGTCCCGGCAGCGGGAGCGGAAGTCGTCCTCGTCGATCACGAACAGCGGGGTGCCGTACTCGGCGGCCAGCTCGTGCACCGGCACGCCCGCCAGCCGCACCACGCCGTCGGCGTCGCGAGAGGCGTTGCGCGGCCACACATTCGCGGGCAGTTCGATCATCTGCGCCGGTGCGCTGGGACGCTCGGCGAGCGTGGGCGCGTGCGGGATGTCCGCGTGGCGGGGTCCTGCGGGGTGGGCACTCATCTACATACGCTCCGGTGCGCTGACGCCGAGCAGGCCGAGGCCGTTGGCGAGAACCTGACGGGTGGCTTTGACGAGCTCGAGGCGAGCGGCATTGAGCGGGGTGACCACGTCGTCGCCCTGCGGGATGACGCGCAGCGTCTTGTCGGACTGGAAGGGGTGGTAGGCCCCGGCGAGTTCCTCGAGGTAGCGCACGACCCGGTGCGGCTCCCGCATCTCGGCGGCGGTGGCCACCACGCGCGGGTACTCGCCCAGCGTGCGGATGAGCGCGCCCTCGCGGTCATCGGTCAGCAGCGCGAAATCCGGTGCGACCGAGGCGTAGTCGAACGCGGCCGCGTTGCCGAGGATCTGGTTGGTGCGCGCGTGCGCGTACTGCACGTAGTAGACGGGGTTCTCACTGTCCTGCCGGGTCCACAGGTCCAGGTCGATGTCGATGCTGGAGTTCACCGAGGAGCGCACCAGCGAGTACCGCGCCGCGTCCACGCCGATCTGCTCGACCAGGTCGTCGAGGGTGACGACGGTGCCCGCGCGCTTCGACATGCGAACGGCGGCACCATCTTTCACCAGGTTCACCATCTGGCCGATGAGCACCTCGACGGTGTCCGGGTTGTCGCCGAACGCGGCCGCGGCGGCCTTGAGACGGCCGATGTACCCGTGGTGGTCCGCACCGAGCATGTAGATGCACAGATCGAAACCACGCGAGCGCTTGTTCTGGAAGTAGGCGATGTCACCGCCGATATAGGCGGACTTGCCGTCGCTCTTGATGACGACGCGGTCCTTGTCGTCGCCGTATTCGGTGGAGGCGATCCACCAGGCGCCGTCCTTCTCGTACAGCTTGCCGGACGCCTTCAGCGTCTCGATGGCCTGCTCGACCGCGCCGGAGGCGAACAGCGAACTCTCGTTGAAGTACACGTCGAAGTCGGTGCCGAAGTCGTGCAGCGTCTTCTTGATGTGCGCGAACATGAGTTCGACGCCCTCGCGGCGGAACAGCTCGGGCCGCTCGGCCTCCGGGAGTTCCAGCACACCCGGGTTGGCCTTCACGACGGTGTCGGCGATCTCGCTGATGTACGCGCCCGCGTAACCGTCCTCGGGGGTCGGCTGTCCCAGCGCGGCGGCCACCAGCGAGTTCGCGAAGCGGTCGATCTGCGCGCCGTGGTCGTTGAAGTAGTACTCGCGGGTCACGTCCGCACCCTGGGCCGCCAGGATCCGGCCCAGCGCGTCGCCGACCGAAGCCCAGCGGGTGCCACCCAGGTGGATCGGGCCCGTCGGGTTGGCGGAGACGAATTCGAGGTTGATCTTCGTGCCCCCGAGAGCGTCCGCGGTGCCGAACTTCTCACCGGCCTCGAGGATCTTCTCGACGATCGCGCCCTGCGCGGCCTTGGCCAGCCGAATGTTCAGGAAGCCCGGTCCCGCGACCTCGGCAGCCTCGACGCCCTCGGCGGCCGACAGCGCCTCGGCCAGCAGCGTTGCGAAATCGCGGGGGTTCATTCCCGCCTTCTTGCCTACCTGCATGGCCACATTCGTGGCATAGTCACCGTGCTCGGGGTTGCGGGGACGCTCCACCTTGACCTCGTCGGGCAGGATCGCAGGGTCTGATCCGCGTTCGACAAGTACCTTCGCCGCGGTAGCACGAAGGAGATCTGCAAGGTCAGCTGGAGTCACGAGTCACTATCCTATGGTCTGAGCAGGTGAACGCCGCGAGCGGGCACCACCGGGCAGGTGCCCAGCAAACGATGCGGCCGCGTCGTTTGATTGTCCGACACGTCGAAAAGAGCACAACAAGCATGCCGAGCAAGACCAGTGCCAAGTCGGCCAAGGCCATCAAGGCCGCGGGCAAGTCGGCCGGATCGTCCAGGAAGGGCGGTCGCGGCGGCAGCCTGGGCGGTAAGCGTCAGATCCCGTGGCTCATGATCGGGGCCGTGGTCTGCATCCTCGCCCTCATCGGCGGCATTGCCTGGGTGCTGGTACCCAAGATCCAGGACAAGCAGGAGCAGGACAAGTACACGCCGACCGCCCAGAAGAAGGATCCCTCGGATCAGATTCCGGGCGTGGTGAAGAAGGACTACGCGGCGGGCATGCACGTCGCGGCCACCCAGCGCGTGAACTACGACCAGTCCCCGCCCTTCGGCGGTCCGCACGACGGCTCGTGGGCGGCCTGCACCGGCGTGGTGTACGCCAAGGCGATCCGCACCGAGAACGCGGTGCACTCGCTCGAGCACGGCGCGATCTGGATCGCCTACAACCCGGACAAGGTCGATCAGGCCGCCATCGACACCCTGAAGTCGAAGGTGAAGGGCAAGAACTACAGCCTGATGTCGCCCTACCCCGGCCTGGACACGCCGATCTCCCTGCAGTCGTGGGGTCACCAGCTGAAGCTGAACAGCGCCGACGACAAGCGCGTCGGCGAGTTCATCACCGCGCTGCGCCTGAACCAGTACGCCTACCCGGAGGTCGGCGCGGACTGCGCGAACCCGACCTTCAACACCGACAACCCGCCGGCGTTCGACCCGACCCCGCCCGGCCCCGACGCGGTGCCGATGGACGGTAAGGGCCTGCAGCAGGATGCGAGCGAGCTGGGTGGCGGCAGCGGTATTCCGGGTATGCCCGCCGGCGGTATCCCGGGTCTCCCGAACGGCGTGCCGGGTCTGCCCACCGGTAGCCCGAGCCTGCCCGGCGGTATCCCGTCCATCCCGGCCCCGACCGACGGCCCGACCCAGCCGGATCAGCCGGCTCCGACCCAGTAGTGCCGCCGTTCATGTCCGACATTCCAGACCGCAGCTCCGAGCCCGATCCCGCCGCCGAACCAGTCCCGCAAACGCACCGCAACCAGCGGCCCGCCCTGCTGGCCATCGGGGTGGTCGCGGTGCTGCTCATCGGTTTCATGGCCGGACTGCTGGTGGGCAATGCCACGCATCACGGTCCGGAGACGCCGGGCGTGGTGGATGTCGGCTTCTCCCAGGACATGTCGGTGCATCACACGCAGGCGGTGCAGATGTCGAGCATCGCGCTGTCGGGGACCACGGACCCGGCGGTGAAGCGGCTCGCCTACGACATTCTCACCACGCAGGCCAATCAGGCCGGCCGCATGCAGGGCTGGCTGCAGCAGTGGGACAAGCCGCTCATCTCCCCCGACGGCTACATGGGCTGGATGACCGACATGTCCACCCATGAGCACTCCGGCACCGCCATGCACTCCGGCGCGGTGCAGACCATGCCCGGCATGGCGTCGGATCAGGAGATGGCCGCCCTCGGCCAGGCCACCGGTCCGGCCCTGGATGTGCTTTTCCTGCAGCTCATGCTGCGCCACCACCAGGGCGGCATGCCGATGATCGAGTACGCCGCCCAGCGCGCGGACACCGACGCGGTGCGCTCGCTGGCCGAGAGCATGGCCAAGACCCAGAAGAGCGAGGCCGATCTGATGACCCAGATGCTGGCCGAGCGCAAGGTCGCACCACTGCCGATGAACTGACCGAGCACCTACGACGAACCCGGACCGCGCACAGAAACGCCCGGTCCGTGTTCGTTTTTGGCGCAGCGCGAGCGATGCGATACGCTGTCCCAGCCCGACCGGGAGACCGGACGGGACCATCCCCGCCCTCGTAGCTCAGGGGATAGAGCGTCTGCCTCCGGAGCAGAAGGCCGCAGGTTCGAATCCTGCCGAGGGCACCACAGTAAGGCCCCGACCGTGGATCACGGTCGGGGCCTTACTCGTTCACGGGAGCGGCGAGCCGTTTCCGCACCGGATGACTGACTTATCGTGCCATCGTGACCGATTGGGATTCCGATTCGAGGACTCGGGGACAAAGGTAGTAGCTGCGCATCGCGGTGTCCGGTTGTGCAGGAGGCAGCCGGACACCGCGATCGCGTTTTCCGGGCCACGATCAGAGTTTCAGGCCACCGTCAGGACCGCGTTGCCGCGGATGCGGCGGTGAACGAGATCGGTGAGGACGCCGACGGTTTCGGACCAGTCGGCGGTGCGGCCCCGTTCGGGGTGGATGAGGCCCGCGGCGGTCAGGCCAACCAGTTCGGCGAGGTCTTCGGCGTCGGTGGTGCCGGATACCCGGTGCGGGAAATGGTGCAGGGTGAACGGGGTCGCACCGAAGAGGGCGAAGAAATCGAGGGTCACCGGCTCGCGCCCGGCCTGACCGAACCAGACGAGGGTGCCGCCGGTAACCGGGCGGGCCAGGGCCGCGGCGCAGGTGCCGCCGCTGACCGATTCCAGGACGATGTCGAATTCTCCTGCACTGGAAGCGATCTCATGGGTGGAGCGCCCGGTGTATCCGACCGTGCCGGTGACGGTCGAGTACGAGCTCACGCCGCTGGGCCGCAGCCCGGCCGGTGCGGTGGCCGGGCTGCGGGCCTGGGCGTACGGGCGCATCGGCGAAATCGAGGCGGCGCGTAGGGAATACGACCGCCGCGACGCACCAGGCAGCTAGGCCGCGTATTCCAGGGCCATGGCCGCGATCACCGGGACCATGTAGAGCATGGGGAACGGGACGTGGCCGTAGGACTTGGCGCGGACGATGGTGATGATGGCGCCGGTGAAGTACAGCACGATGCCGATGGCGGCCGCGACGCCGAGCGGCGGGTAGAACAGCCCGGCGATCAGGCCGATGGCGCCCGCCGCCTTGGCCAGGCCCAGCCACGGCCACCAGGATTCGGGCACGCCGTACTCGACGAGGGGCTCGGCCACGAACTTGGCCCTGCGCAGCAGAGAGACGGCCGAGAAGCCCACCCAGAGGGCGGCCAGGACGGTGACGATGTAGTACGCGGTGGACATGGGCTGGGCTCGCATTCTGCTGGATTCGGGTGGGCTTCTGCCGATCGGAATGGTGCGGGGCGAATTCATAGATCCGCGATCCGTTTTCGATCGATCCCCGATACGCCCGCTATAGCCGGCTGTGGGCACCGCGCACACGGCCGACTCGTTCGCAGTGCGAGCAGCCCTGCTCTTCACGAATGCCCAGGCCCAGCAGTGGGCACCGGAGCTGCAGCTGCTGGGTTCGGCGGCGTGGTGCAGCAGCGCGCGGGCGGCCAGCCGGTGCAGTGCCACAGCTATCCGGGCGCGGATCACCGCGGCGTGCTCGACGCGTCGTGCGATGACGCACTGGCCTGGGTTGATACCCGGTTCGGCCGGTAGCCGTCAGGCCGCGGGCGTCCAGCCCGGATCGCGGCCGAACCAGGCGGCCAGCCGGTCGTAGGCGGGCGCGTCGGCGGCGATCGGCACCTCGTGCCCGAAAGCCTTTCCGGGACCGCGGAATTCGGGCTTCAGAAGCTGCCTGGACCAGGCCAGGCCGTGCTCGGCGAGCTCCGGATCCAGGGTGCGGCCCTGACCGGTGGCGCGGGTGAGATCCCAGGCGTGCATGGCGAATTCGGTGATCTGCTGATCGGCACGACCGCGCAGCGGGGACTCCCCGCCCATGCCGGGCACCAGCCGCTCCGGATCGGCGGCGCGCCACGTCTCGAGCAACGGCTGCGCGCCGGTGCGGAACTCGGCGGCCCAGTCCGCGCCTACCGGGTCGTGCGGTGCGCCCCAGTCCGGCATCTCGCCGCGCGCGGCGATGGTGAAGTCGCGCAGGATCTGGCCCACGATGTGGTCCAGCAGCCCGCGCACGTCCCAGTTCTCGCACGGCGTCGGCAGGGCTGCCTGGTCCAGGGCGACGGCGGCGATGACATCGCCCATCTGGGCGACGGCCCGCTCCAGGAGATCGATCGTCGGGTCCACCGGTGACTTGTCGGCCATGCGGCCAGACTAGCCCTGCGGCAAGACGTTCCGTGCCCCATCGGGCACGGCGATCACCCGTGGTGGGAGATCGGGTTCCGACGCGGATGCGGCCTGCGGGGATCGGATCCGCAACAGCAGGTACAGCCCGGCCGCACAGCCCAGGGTGATCACCAGGGCCACCGTGCCGGGAACCGTGGAGACCGCCCCGTGCGGATCCCGGTACCAGCGCGGTGAGTAGGCGACCCGGCCGAAATTGCTGCCCCGCAGCGCCACCACCAGGCACGGCACCACCAGCACGGCGAGCGCCACCACGGCGCTGCCCGCGGTCTTCGGGACCGCCGCGCCGAAGCAGAAGCCGATGGCCAGCGCGGTGAGGATCACACCGAGCACCGGGACAACCGCATACTCGTGCGCGATGTCCGCGGTGCCTGCCGCGAATACCGCCAGCCCTGCGGTCGCGGCCAGCGCGATCCAGGGCGCGCGCCACCGGCGTCCCGCCGCCAGCCCGGCCACCACGGCCAGGACCGGGAACGGCGCGGTCCAATCCGGCCGGGGCACCGCGATGATCGCGCTGCCGGCATTGGCCACCGCGACCGCCAGCAGCACCAGGGTGCCCTCGCGCCCGGGCAGCAGCAGCGCCGCGATCAGCGCCGCGCCGATGGTGATGGCCGCGGCCACCCCCATCTGCACGACGGTGCCGGCGTGCCGCACGAACCACTCCGTCGACAGTGTGGTCGCGATGACCAGGATCAGCGCGGACAGGATCGGTCCGATCGCCAGATCGGTGTTCTCGTGTTCGCCCGCGGGTTCCGGCTGCTGGACTGCGATCCCCGCGACCAGCAGCACCCCGGCCAGCACAAGCAGCCACACCGGTGGCGTTCCGGCCGACGCCCATTGGATGAGGGGATTGCCCCGGCCGCCGGCGGGGGGCAGCGAGGTCTGGTCGCCGATCAGGATCGCGGACAGGGCGCCGATCAGGTACGCACCTGTTGCGACGGGTTTGCCGAATACGGCGACCGCGAGCGCACCGAGCAGGATGCCGCTGAAGATGGAGTCGATGTAGTTGGCGGTGGTCAGGTTTCCCGCGGTCGCCGCGTCCCGATTCCACAGCTGGTCGATCACCAGCACCACCGCGCTGCCGCACGAGGCGATCCAGGCCGTCTTGCGCCCGAGAGCGACCACCAGCGCCGCCGAGACCACCGCGAACGCCGCGCCGGAGGCGGCCGCGCGCGGCACGTTCAGCACCAGCAGATCCAGCTGCAGCACCGGGCCTTCGGAAGTCCAGCCCAGATCGAGTGGGGCCATGAGCAGCAGACCGGCCACCGCCGCTCCCAGCAGGGCGGCCATCGCCTCGATCGGAACCGCGTAGCGTCGCAGCGCCAGGGGCGCGGTCCTGCCCGGCGGGTGCGCCGACGCGAACCTCGCGCCCATCTCGTCACCTACTCCCTCGGTGATGCGACGCCTTTCGCGTTACAGCAATAACGAGCAGCTATCTCTCGCGACATTAACAGCTGCGGTATGTGGAAATTCTGAGAAGTGGAGTCGGTCACAGTCCGCGGGCGGGCCGGGAGCGGGCCCGAGACACCGTCAGGCGCAGCGGAAACGGAAGGTCGCCAGCGGGGTGACGCCCGTCGCCGAGGTGACCTGGACGGCCGAATCACTGTCCAGCGCACAGCCGATCGGGGTGCTGACCTGAACCCGGTAGCAGCCGACTGCTCCGTTGTAGACGGCCGTGCCGTCCGTGCCGGTGGTGAGGGTCGCCACATTCGCGCCGCCACCGCAGGGCGCGATGTCGGCGGCCACGCCCGCCATGGGGAACTGTTCGGGGCCGTACACCGCCTGCACCTTCAGCGCGGGATCGGCGGGCGGTTCCGCGGCGGCGAGCGGGGCCAGGGCGCACGCGGCGGCGAGAACGGATATGACGAGCAGCGTGCGGCGCACCGGGTCTCCTTCGGGACGGGCTGAGGCAGTTCGCCTCTGCGGCCGACGAATCGGCCTCCGCGCCACTATAGGGACTCCCCGGTCCGATCGGTCGCATTCCGCCCGCCGGACGGGCCGATGGCTCAGACCGCGGAGACCGCGCCGGCCCGGCTCACGGCGGCCGCGCCGGGTGTCCGGCCCGCGGCGGCGCACTGCTCGGAGGTGAAAGCGACTGCCGCGCCGAGGACTTCGAGCTCGACCCGGTCGCCGACCGCGGGCGCGTCCACGCTCACCCGGCGCACCTGGATGGGTTCGGGGCAGCCGTCGAGGTCGAGGGTGAGCAGGACATCCGCACCCCGGAATTCGAGGGCGCGCACGGTGGCGCAGCCGGTGTGGCCGTCGGTGGCCGCGCGGGCCAGCAGCTGTTCGGGCCGCATCATGATCGCGCCCGCACCGGTCGGCGCGTTCACCTGCACGGGGATCCGGCCGAGCACGGTCTGTGCGGTCTCCGTGCCGATGGTGGCGTCGAGAAGCACTGTGTCGCCGAGGAATCCGGCCGTGAACAGGTCCGCGGGGGCCGCGTACACCTGCTCCGGCGTACCGACCTGGGTGAACCGTCCCGAGCACATGACCGCGACCTGGTCGGCGAAGGACAGCGCCTCCTCCTGATCGTGGGTGACCAGGATGCTGGTCATGCCCGCGGCGCGCAGGGTCTCGGCGACGGCCTGCCGGGTGGCGGCGCGGAGTCCGGTGTCCAGGGCGCTGAAGGGCTCGTCCAGCAGCATGAGGTCGGGTTTGCGGGCCAGGGCGCGGGCCAGGGCGACGCGCTGCTGCTGACCGCCGGAGAGCTGATGCGGCCGCCGGTCCGCGTAGGACGGGTCGAGCGAGACCATGTCGAGCAGTTCGGCGACGTGCTGCCGGTGCTTGCGCCGCGCGCCCAGTCCCCCGCCGAGCCCGTAGGCGATGTTCTGCCCCACGGTCAGGTGCGGGAACAGCGCCCCGTCCTGCGCCACATAGCCGATTCGCCGCCGGTGCGACGGCACCGAGAAGCCTTGGCGGGTAATGGTTTCCCCGCCGATGGATACGGTTCCGGCGTCCGGGTTCTCGAATCCGGCGATCACCCGCAGCAGCGTGGTCTTGCCGCATCCGGAGGATCCGACCACCGCCGTGGCGCTGCCGTCGGCGACGTCGAGGCTGATGCCGTCGAGCACCGGCGCCGGTCCGAAGGTCTTGCGAACCTGGTCTACGACAAGACGACTCACAGTCCCGCCGCCTTCCTGGATTGGGTGAACAGCAGATAGGTGACCGGCACCGACACGATGATCATGATCAGCGCGTACGGCGCGGCGGCCGCGTAGTCCAATTCGCCCGACAGCTGCCAGAACTGCATGGCGAGGGTGTTGGTGCCGTTGGGGGCCAGCAGCAGGGTGGCGGTCAGCTCGGTGGCCACGGCCACGAACACCATGGCCGCCGCCGCGGCCGCCGCGGGCGCGGTGAGCCGCAGGGTGACGCGGAAGAAGGTGGCGGCCGGCGACTTTCCGAGCGCTTGCGAGGCCTCCTCCAGCCCGACCGGTACCTGCGCCAGCCCGGCACGCACGCTCACCAGCGCGCGCGGCAGGAACATGAGCGTGTAGGCGGCCAGGATGGTCGCCGCCGTCTGATAGAGCGCGGGCAGCCAGCGAATCGACACGGTCACCAGCGCCAGCGCGATCACGATGCCCGGCAGCGAACTGGTGATGTAGTTGGCCCCCTCGATGATCCGCGCGAACCGCGAGGTGGAGCGCACGGCGACCCAGGCCACCGGGAAGGCGCACAGGGTGGTGATCACCGCGGCGGTGGCGGCCAGACCGATGGTCTGACCGAGGGATTCGCCGATATCGGTGGTGTTCCACACCGCCGAGCCACCGATCTTCAGCCACCGTCCGATGGTCCACAGCGGCACGCCCAGCGTTGCCGCCAGCGCGGCGGCCAGCAGCGCGAACATGGGAATCTTGGTCAGTCCCAGGCGAATCCGGTTCGCGCCCCGCTGCGCGCCGCCGCCGATCCGGGCGTAGCGGGCCCGGCCGCGCACGGTGGCCTCACCGGCCAGCAGCACCAGGCACAGCACCACCAGGACGCCCGAGAGCGTGCTGCCCGCCGCGCCCGCGAAGCTGGACTGGTACTGCTGGAAGATGGCGGTGGTGAAGGTGTCGAACCGGATCATGGCGAAGGCGCCGTACTCGGCCAGCAGGTGCAGCGAGATCAGCAGTCCGCCACCGAGAATCGCCAGCCGCAGCTGCGGCAGCACGATGCGTGCGAAGACGGCGACCGGCCCGGAGCCGAGGGCCCGGGCCGATTCCTCCACGGCGGGATCCAGCCGTCGCAGGGTGGCCGCTGCCGGGAGGTACACCAACGGGAAGTACGAGACCGTCGAGACGAGCACGCCCGCCCAGAGCCCGTGCAGCGAGGGGATGGCGCTGACCCAGCCGTAGCTGTTGACGAAGGCCGGAACCGCGAGAGGGGCCGCGAAGATCGGGCCCCACCAGGCCGCGCCCGGCACGTCGGTGCGTTCCACGATCCAGGCCAGGCCGACGCCCAGCGCCACGCAGATCGGCACGGTCAGCACCACCAGTTCGGCGGTGTTGCGCAGCAATTCGGCCACGCGCGGGCGGAACACCAGCTGTGCGGTCTCGTGCCATCCGGTCGAGACCAGGGTGGACACGATGTACCCCAGCGGCACGAAGGTGGCCGCCACCATGAGCAGGGCGGCGATCGTGACGATCGCCCCGGGCCGGATGGCCGTTGCCAGAGAGGCCCTGCTGGGCAGGTCCTTCGCGGCCCGGGTGGGTACAGCGGTCCGAACAGCCACGGTTAGAGCAGACCCGCCTCGGTCATGAGCTGCGTGACCTTCTTGGCGTCCAGCTTGCTCGGGTCGATCTTGGGCGCGTCCAGCGAGGCCAGCGGCGGCAGCGCCGGGTTGGCAGCGACGTCGGAGGCCACCGGGTACTCCATGGAGTCACCGTCGCGCAGCACCTCCTGGCCCTGCTTGGAGGTGATGAAGTTCAGGAACTTCTGGGCGTTGGCCTGCTTCTTGCTCGACTTCAGCACGCCGCCGCCGGAAAGAGAGACGAAGGCGCCCGGGTCCTGGTTCTTGAAGTAGAACAGCTGGGTGTTGCCGCTGTTCTCCTTGGTCTTGGCCTGGTCGCGGTACCAGTAGTAGTGGTAGATCACGCCGCCCTCGAACTGGCCGGAGTTGGCGCCCTTCATGACGGTGGTGTTGTTCTGCGAGATGACCGCGTTGTCCTTCATGCCCTTCAGCCACGCCTTGGTGGCGTCCTCGCCCTTCTGGGCGAGCAGGGCGGCGACGATGGCCTGGAAGTCCGCGCCGGAGGCGGCGCCGCTCCAGCGGCCCTTCCACTGCGGCTGCTGCAGATCCAGCAGCGACTTGGGCAGCTGGTCGGCCGGGAGCTTGGCGGTGTTGTAGACGAAAACGGTGGAGCGCGCGGCGATTCCGGTCCACTTGCCGGTGGAGGGGCGGAACTGGTCCGGCACCTGCGCCAGGGTGTCCTTGTCGACATCGGAGAACAGGCCGGCGTTCTCGACCACTGCCATGGCCGGGGAGTTCTCGGTGAGGAAGACGTCGGCGGGCGAGTTCTTGCCCTCGGCCACGATCTGGTTGCCGAGGTCGGTGTCACCGCCGTTGCGGAGGGTCACCTTGATGCCGGTGTCCTTGGTGAACGCGTCCACCCACTCCTTGGTGAGGGATTCGTGTTGCGCGTTGTAGACCAGGATCTCGTTGTCTTTCTCGGACGAGCTGGAGCAGGCAGTGGTCGCGCCGAGCACCGCGATCGCCGCCAGTGCACCGGACACCAGTTTCCATCGAGCCGCCGTCATGACCGTCCTTTCCCTTGCCCAGCCTCGCCTATGAGGTTTGCCTAACCAACGTACCGTCCCAGGTCGCGGGTTCAAATGCCACCCCACCAATCGACACGGAATCGCTGTAGTCTGCGTGCGTTCCCGGGTACGGCCCCGGACGGACAGCAACCGAAGATCGGCCGGAGTCGAAGGATCTCGATGAGCTTGCAGCGGCGTACCCCCTTGACCATCGGACTCGGCGTGGCCGCCGTGGTGCTCGTGGGAGGTGGCATCGCCGCCGCGGTGACGTTGAACGGCAAGGACTCCGGACCCAGCGACGACAAGCGCGTCGAGACCGCGGTGCGCGATTTCTACGACGCGCTCTCCACCGGGGGCGCGTCGCAGGCCGTCGGCAAGACCTGCGCCGGCGACCGCGCCCAGTACGACGCGCTGCCCGAAGCCCAGAAGAAGGCCATGGACCAGGGCAAGATCTCCATGAAGGTCGATTCGGTGCAGGGCATCACCATCACCGGCGACCACGCCACGGCGGTCACCCTGGGCACCCTCACCCTGCCCGGCACCGCCGACAGCAAGCGTTCCACCGATGAACACCTGCGCAAGGAAGACGGCGTATGGAAGGTCTGTTCCACCGACGCGAAGTAGGACGGTCATGAGCTGCTGCGGCCCGAACCGGCGGCAGCTGCTGAGCCTGCTGGCGGCGGCGACGGCCCTGCCGCTGGCTGCGCCGAGTCCGGCTCGGGCGCAGCCGGGTTCGCTGGTGGCGACCGATCTCGAGGTCGTCACCATTACCGAGCAGTCGGCCGTGTTCACCTGGACGACGCTGGGCCCGGACGCGGATGGCAACCCCGTTCCGGTCGAGACCGAAAGCGAAGTCTGGCTCGCTCCCTCGGACGGGAGCGGGCTGCGGCTGGTCTTCGGCGACCCGCAGCCGACCGCCTATCACTACGCCGAGGTCACCGGGCTCGAGCCCGGGCGCGCTTATCGGTTCGAGGCGCGCTCGCAGGGCATCGCGGCCGCGCCCGCGCCGAATGTCGCCACCGGCCTGCCGAATACGCCGGAGGCGCAGGGGGTCTTCACCACGCTGGTGCCGCCGCCGGGCCGGCTGCTGCGAACCCTCGCCCTGTCCAATGACATTCACTTCGGCGAGGAGGTCAGCGGGCTCATCACCGCGGGCCTGCCGCCCGGCGTGCGCCAGGAGCCCGGTCTCGCACCGTATCCCGAGATCATGCTGACCGCGCTGCTCGACGATATGCACCGCCCCGATCGCGCCGTCGACCATCTGCTGCTCGCCGGTGACCTCACCGCCGAGGCCACCCCGGACCAGGTGCGTGGCGTCCACACCCACCTCGCGAACTGGGGTGCGCCGGGCCGGGACTGGTTCGCCGCCCGCGGCAACCACGACCGCCCGCACCTGGGCTCGGACTACGCGAACTGCGGCCCCTACCTCGACCACCACGACTGCTGGGGTGATTCCTTCACCGCCCGACAGCAATTGGCGGCCTTCGAGGTCGGCGAGCTGCGCCTGATCGCCCTGGACACCACCCAGCTCGACGCCCCCGGCGGCACCGTGGACCGGTCGCAGCTCGACGAGCTGCGCGACCGGCTCACCGGCGACCCGGACCGTCCCACACTCGTTTTCGGCCATCACCCGGTCACCACCGAGTCCGGCTGGTCCAATCTGGCCGGACCGAGCTTCATTCTCGATGCCGCGAATGCCGCCGAGCTGCAATCGATCTACCGCTCGGCGCCCGGCGTCTTCCTGCACCATGCCGGGCACACCCACCGCAACCGCCGCACGCGGCCCGATCTGCCCATTCCGGTCGAATTCCTGGAAGTGGCGGCGGTCAAGGAATATCCGGGCGGTTACACGCTGCTGCGCCTCTACGAGGGCGGCTACATGCTGAATTTCTACAAGACCCGCACCGAGGCCGCGCGGCGCTGGAGTACGCGGTCACGGGGCGAATACTTCGGTCTGCTGCCCGAATACACGCTGGGCACGACCGCCGACCGCAATTTCGTGGTGCCGCGCGATCTTTCCGGCGTGACCGCGAGCTGAATGCGAGAACGCCTCCCGTGTTCGCACGGGAGGCGTTCTCCGATGGAGCGACCGACGGGACTCGAACCCGTGTGACAGGCTTTGCAGGCCTGCTCCTGACCAACTCGGACACAGCCGCAGGGTGTACCCAATAGTGCGGCGAATCGGGCCTGCGGCCGAGGTTTTGAATCACCGTGATTTCTATACGCCCCGCGAATCGGCTCGGCGTTGCGACCAACCCGTTCGCGACGTGCGATGATCGGGTCATGTCTCGACCACGTCCACTGCCACTCGACCCGATCGAGGAGGCGCACCGTCAGTGGATCGAGCACGGCTGGGGGGACGTGGCCGACGGAATGGCGGCGGTGACTTCGCTGGTGCGGGCGCAGCAAATCGTGATGGCGCGGGTGGACGAAGCCCTGCGGCCGTCCGGTTTGACCTTTTCTCGGTACGAGTTGCTGATGCTGCTGAGTTTCAGCAAAACCGGCGCGCTGCCGATGGCGGTGGCCAGCGCCCGCCTGCAGGTGCACCCCACCTCCGTCACCAACACCGCGGACCGGCTGGAGGCGGCGCACTTGGTGAAACGTGTGCCACATCCCAGTGACCGGCGGGCGACGCTGATCGAAATCACCGATGCCGGAAGAGAACTGGTGGCCAGGGCCACCACCGAGCTGAACCGGCGAGTTTTCGCCGAGGCCGGACTGCCGCCGGAACGCCTGCAATTGCTGCTGCAATTGCTGTCCGAGTTCCGGCAGAGCGCAGGCGACTTCGATCCGGGTAGCGCGCCGACACGATGGGCCGGTCAGTAACCGGTCAGCGACCCAGCAGCCAATTTCCTGCGTCATAGTCTTGGATTCGGCTCGCAAAAGGTTCACCATTGAGGCCATGGTGCTGGTCCTCGGGGTGTCGGCGGGCGCTGCTGGCGCACGCGCCATGCTCACCCATTCCGACCAGCCTCACCTGCCTCCCATCGACCGCTGCAAGGTCCAGCGCCGGACCGGTGATCGCGGCATGGAGGACCCCGTCTTCGAGGCCATCCAGCAGATGCGCACATCGGCCGCCGAGCGCGACGAATTCATTACCGGCATCGCCGTGACCTGCCGCTCGGCCACTCAAGCCGAGGCCATCCGCACCGCCGCGGGCCGCAACCCCCTCACGGTCATCGATGAGCCGGTGGCCCAGCTCCGATATCTCCGATTCACCCGGAAGCTACCCAGCGAGGGTTCGGTTCTGCTCTACGACCTGGGCGCGTCGGGACTGACCCTCACCCAGATCGACTGCCGCAACGATGCTGTCCTCGCCACCAAGCGCAGCACCGTCCTGGGCGGCGACGGCCATGACGCCCTGCTGCGCTGGCTGCTCACCCGCGCCGGGGTCACCGTGGATCTGGCCACCACCCGCCGTCAGAAGGAGGCGTTGGCCTCCGAGCGCGTCCTGGCCGTCTGCGACCCGATCACCGGGCAGCGCACCGTGGTCACCCGCAGTGATTTCGCCGAACTGGTGGAAGCGGGCATTCATCACTCGGCGTCCTTCGTCCGCCACATGATCGACGAGACCGGCATCCAGCCCACCGGGATGGCGCTGCTGGGCGGCTGTACCCGCAACAAGAGCATCCGGGACGAGCTGAAACAGCAGCTGGGCTATCCGCTCATCTACGATCCCGAACCCGAATTCGTCTCCACCCGCGGCGCGGTCCTGCTGGCCGCCGAGCGGCCGTCGGCCCGCAGCATCCGCAGCATGCACCTGACCCCGGCCGCCACCTCCCACGAGGCCCCCGCCACCTCCCCCGTCTCCCGCCGCAAACTCGTTGCGGCAGTGGCGGTTACCGCCACGCTGGGCGGCACCATCGTGGGCGCGCTGGCCATGAACCGCGACGGCGGCGACCACACCGACGGCAAGCCCCCGACCGTAGAGGTCGTCGGCCCGCCGAAACACGGCTGACCGCAACCATTCACGGCTGACAGCGAATGGGGTTCGGGGACCTGGTCCCCGAACCCCATTCAGCAGTAATGGAATTCGCTCACCGGTTGGTGAAGTTCGCCGGGCGCTTCTCGACGAAGGCGGTCATGCCTTCCTTCTGGTCCTCGGTCGCGAAGAGCGAGTGGAAGACGCGGCGTTCGAAGCGCAGGCCCTCGGTGAGGGTGGTTTCGAAGGCGCGGTCGACCGCTTCCTTGGCGATCATGACCGACGGCAGCGACATGGAGGCGATGGTCTCGGCGACCTCCATGGCGGTGGCGACGAGGTCGGCGGCGGGGACGATGCGCGAGACCAGGCCCGCGCGTTCGGCTTCCTCGGCGTCCATATTGCGGCCGGTGAGAATGAGGTCCATGGCCTTGGCCTTGCCGACAGCGCGGGTGAGGCGCTGGGAGCCGCCCATGCCGGGGATGACGCCGAGCTTGATCTCGGGCTGCCCGAACTTGGCGGTGTCGGCGGCGAGCAGGATGTCGCACATCATGGCGAGCTCGCAGCCGCCGCCGAGGGCGTAGCCGGCGACCGCGGCGATGATGGGCTTACGGAACGCGACCAGTCGGTCCCAACCGGCGAAGTGGTCGGCCAGGAACATGTCCATATAGGACTTGGACTGCATCTCCTTGATGTCCGCGCCGGCGGCGAAGGCCCGGTCGGACCCGGTCAGCACGACCGCGCCGACCTCGTTGTCGTTCTCCAGCTCGTCGAGGGCAGCCGAAATGTCGGCCAGGACCTGCGAGTTCAGCGCGTTGAGGGCCTTCGGCCGGTTCAGCGTGATGAGGGCGACCCGCCCCTTGCGCTCCAGCAGAATGGTCTCGAAGTCTGTCACGCCGTCTCTCCCTCGGATCGCTTGCGGATATCGGTGACGATAGCCGAGAAGTCCTTACCCGCTTCGTCCTGGTTGAAGCGGCTGTAGATCTCCGCCGCCAGCTGCCCGATCTGCCCGTCGACGCCATTGGCCCGCAGCGCGTTCGCCGCGAGACCCAGATCCTTGGACATGAGCGCGGTCGCGAAGCCGGGCTGGTAGTCATTGTTGGCCGGGCTGGCCGGAACCGGCCCGGGCACCGGGCAGTAGGAGGTCAGCGCCCACGACTGCCCCGAGGCGGTGGACACCACGTCGAAGAACTTGTCGTGGGTGAGCCCCAGCTTCTCGCCCAGCACAATGGCTTCCGAGAGGCCGATCATGGAAATGCCCAGCAGCATGTTGTTGCAGATCTTGGCGGCCTGACCCACGCCCGCGCCGCCGCAGTGCACGACCTTGCCGCCCATGACCTCCAGCAGCGGCAGCGCGTCGGCGAAGTCGGCCTCCGCGCCGCCCACCATGAAGGTGAGGGTGCCCGCCGCCGCACCCGCCACACCGCCGGAGACCGGGGCGTCCAGTGCCCGATGTCCCGCGGCCGCAGCGAGTTCCGCGGCCTGCTTGGCATCGGCGACGTCGATGGTGGAACAGTCGACGAACAGGGTGCCCGGCTTGGCGGCCGGGAGGATCTCGGCGTAGAGGTCGAGCACGGTGCGGCCGTTGGGCAGCATGGTGATCACGATGTCGGAGGCCGAAACCGCTTCCGCGGCAGTGGCGACCACGGTCGCCCCGTCCCGGCGGGCCTGATCCTGTGCGGCGGGCACCGGGTCGAAGGCGAGGACGTCGTATCCGGCCTCGACCAGGTTGGCGGCCATGGGTCCACCCATGTGGCCCAGCCCCAGGAACCCGACCTTGGTGTTGTTGCTCATTGCTCGTCCTTCAATGTTCAATTCGCCTGAAACAGCTGCGGCGCTCTATTCGCCTGAAACAGGTGCGGCCAAACCCAATTCACGATCGCCGAGCGCGCCGAAGTAGGCGTCAACGTCGGCGTCGGTGACGTCCGCCAGGGTGGCGGGCGACCACTGCGGGTTACGGTCCTTGTCGATGACCTGGGCGCGGATGCCCTCCACCAGGTCGTGGGTGTTCAGGGAGGCGACGGAGACCCGGTACTCCTGGTTCAGCGCCGTCTCGAGGTCGGCAGCCGAGCGCGCATCGCGCAGCGAGCGCAGCGTGACCTTCAGCGCCACCGGCGATTTCGACAGCACGTCGGCGGCGGCCTTGGCGGCCTCGGCCCGGCCGTCGAGCTGCAGCCGGTGCACGATCTCCTCGACGGTGTCCGCGCTGTAGCAGGAGTCGATCCACTCCTGCTGTGCCACGAACTCCGAGACCGGTGCGGGCTGTGCGAACTTGGCGATGGCCACGTCGACCTCGGCGGTGGTCAGCGCGTCCAGCAGCGCCGGAATGTGTTCCGACGGAACGAAATAGTCGGCGAACCCGGCCGCGATGGCGTCGCCGGCGGACATGCGCGCGGTGGTGAGCGCGACATGGGTGCCGATCTCGCCGGGCGCGTGCGCCAGCAGGTAGGTGCCGCCGACATCCGGGATGAAGCCGATGCCGGTCTCGGGCATGCCGACCATGGACCGCTCGGTCACGATGCGGTGCGAGGCGTGCCCGGACAGGCCGACGCCGCCGCCCATGACGATGCCGTCCATGACCACGACATACGGCTTCGGATAGCGGCCGATGAGGGCATTGAGGATGTACTCGTCGCGCCAGAACGTGCCGCTCGGGGAATCCGCGGCCACCTCCGGCGAATCACCCTGGGCCACAGCGTGCTTGGCGTCATTGTGGATGGCGACGATGTCACCACCCGCGCACAGCCCGCGCTCGCCCGCCCCGGTGAGCACCACAGCGCGCACCTCGTCGTCGTCCGCCCAGGCCCGCAGCGCGTCCAGGATGGTCAGCGCCATCGGGTGATTGAGCGCATTGATGGCCCGGGGCCGGTTGAGCGTGATCAGGCCGAGGCCGTCGCGCTGCTCGATCAACACCTCGGGTTCGTGCACCGTGCTTTTCGATGCCTCAGCGCTCATGCTGCTCCTACCACCGAGCGGGCGACGACCACCCGCATGATTTCGTTCGTGCCCTCGAGAATCTGATGCACCCGCAGGTCGCGGACGATCTTCTCGATGCCGTATTCGGCCAGGTAACCGTAGCCACCGTGCAGTTGCAGGGCCTTGTTGGCCACCTCGAACCCGGCGTCGGTGGCGAACCGCTTGGCCATGGCGCACAGCTCCACCTTGTCGGGGGCGTCGGCGTCCAGGGCGGCCGCGGCCCGCCACAGCAGGGTGCGGGCGGCCTCCAACGAGGTGCGCATATCCGCCAGCTCGAATTGCAGGGCGGTGTTGTCCAGCAGCCGCGAGCCGAAAGCCTTGCGTTGGGCCATGTAGGCGACGGTCCGGTCGAGGGCGGCCTGTGCCCCGCCCATCGAGCAGGCGGCGATGTTGAGCCGCCCGCCATTGAGGCCGTTCATGGCGATGCGGAAGCCGTTGCCCTCCGCGCCCAGCAGGTTGGCCGCCGGGATCCGGGCATTGTCGAGAATGACCTGCCGGGTGGGCTGCGCATTCCAGCCCATCTTCTTCTCGTTGGCCCCGAAGGACAGCCCGGGCGTATCGGCCGGGACGATGAACGCCGAGATCCCGCGCGCCCCTTCGTTTCCGGTGCGCGCCATGATCACGTACACGTCGGTGCTGCCCGCGCCGGAGATGAATTGCTTGACGCCGGTGAGCAGGTAATCGTCACCGTCACGGACGGCCTTGGTGCTCAGCGCCGCCGCGTCGGAGCCGACGCCCGGCTCGGTCAGCGCGTACGACGCCAGCAGGTCCATGGAGCTCAGCCCCGGCAGCCACCGATTGCGTTGCGCCTCATCGCCGTACGTGTCGATCATCCACGTGGCCATATTGTGGATGGAGATGTAGGCGGCCACGGCCGGGCAGCCGGTGGCCAGCTGCTCGAAGATGCGCACGGCGTCCAGCCGCCGCAGCTCCGAGCCGCCCACGTCCTCGCGCACGTAGATGCCGCCCAGGCCGAGCGAGCCCGCCTTGCGCAGCACATCCACCGGGAAGTGCTTGCGCTCGTCCCATTCCAGGGCATTGGGCGCGAGCAGCTCGTCGGCGAAGGAGCGGGCGGTCTCGACGATCGCCTTCTCGTCCTCGTCAAGTACGAACATGCGTCAGTCCATGGTCGGGATGACGAAGGCGTTGGCGGCGGAGCTTGCGGAGCCGCCCGGAAGCACAGCCTCCTTTCGACCCGAAGGCCAGCGCTGCGTCACCGTCTTGGTCTTGGTGTAGAAGCGGATCGAGTCCGGGCCGTGCTGGTTGAGGTCGCCGAAGCCGGAGCGCTTCCAGCCGCCGAAGGTGTGGTAGGCGATCGGCACCGGGATCGGCACGTTGATGCCGACCATGCCGACCTGCACGCGGGCGGCGAAGTCGCGGGCGGTGTCGCCGTCGCGGGTGAAAATGGCGACGCCGTTGCCGTATTCGTGCTCGTTGGGCAGGCGCAGCGCCTCTTCGTAGTCCTTGGCGCGCACCAGGGCCAGCACCGGGCCGAAGATCTCTTCCTGGTAGATCCGCATCTCCGGGGTGACGCGGTCGAACAGCGAAGCGCCCGCGAAGAATCCGTCCTCGCCGCCCTCGACCACCAGGCCGCGTCCGTCGATCACCAGTTCCGCGCCCTCGTCGACGCCGATCTGGACGTAGTTGTTCACCCGGTCCACGCCGTCGCGGCCGACCAGCGGGCCGAAGTCTGCGCCCGGGTCGTCGGAGACGCCGACATTGAGCTTGTTGATGCGCTCGATGAGCTTGGCGCGCAGGCGATCCGCGGTCTCCTCGCCCACCGGCACGGCGACCGAGATGGCCATGCAGCGCTCGCCCGCGGAGCCGTAGCCCGCGCCGATGAGCTGGTCCGCCACATCGTCGAGGTCGGCGTCCGGCATCACGATGGCGTGGTTCTTGGCGCCGCCGAAGCACTGGGCGCGCTTGCCGTTGGCGGAGGCCGTCTCGTAGATGTACTGCGCGATCGGGGTGGAGCCGACGAAGCCGACGGCCTTGATGCGCTCGTCGTGCAGCAGCGTGTCGACGGCTTCCTTGTCGCCGTTGACCACATTGAAGATGCCCGCGGGCAGCCCGGCCTCGAGGAACAGCTCGGCCAGGCGCAGCGGCACCGAGGGGTCGCGTTCGGAGGGCTTGAGCACGAAGGCATTACCGCAGGCCAGCGCCGGTCCGGCCTTCCACAGCGGGATCATGGCCGGGAAGTTGAACGGGGTGATGCCCGCGACCACGCCCAACGGCTGCCGCATGGAGTACACGTCGATGCCGGTACCGGCACTCTCGGTGTACTCGCCCTTGAGCAGGTGCGGGATGCCGACGGCGAATTCGATGACCTCGAGCCCGCGTTGGATGTCGCCCTTGGCGTCGGCGATGGTCTTGCCGTGCTCGCTGGAGAGCAGCGCGGCCAGCGAGTCCATCTCGTCCTGCACCAGGGTCAGGAACTTCATGAGGATCCGGGCCCGCTTCTGCGGGTTCATGGCGGCCCAGGCCGGCTGCGCGGCGGCGGCATTCGCGATGACCGCCTCGACCTCGCTCTTGCTCGCCAGCGGCACCCGCGCCTGAACCTGTCCGGTGCTGGGGTTGAACACATCGCCGAAGTTGCCCGAAGTTCCCGGGACGTGCTTCCCGCCTACGAGGTGAGTCAGTTCGCGGACCATGCCAATCTCCAAGTTCTCAGCCTGTCTCGATGCTTGCGCGCCGATTGCGCGGTCTGTGGCGATCCTATAGTTGGACATCCAAGTATTGGCTGTGGGATAATTCACAGCACCTAGAGAGCCTCCGAGAGTTGGAGCAACCGCATGCCCGATCTGCATGTCCCGGTTCATCCAGTGCGGTTCGTGACCGCAGCGGCGCTGTTCGACGGCCATGACGCGGCCATCAACATCATGCGAAGAATTCTGCAGGCCCAGGGAGCCGAGGTGATTCATCTGGGGCACAACCGGGCCGTGCGCGAAGTCGTGGACGCGGCCGTCACCGAGGACGTGCAGGGCGTCGCGGTCAGCTCGTATCAGGGCGGGCACATCGAGTACTTCGAGTACCTGGCGTCGGCCTTGAAAGAGGCCGGGGCCGAGCACGTGAAGATCTTCGGCGGGGGCGGCGGGGTGATCATTCCCGAGGAGATCGCGCGGCTGGCCGAGTCCGGGGTGACCATCTTCTCGCCGGAAGACGGGCAGCGGCTCGGGCTGCCCGGGATGATCAATCGCCTGATTTCGGCTTGCGACGTGGACCTTTCGCACACGCCCGCGTCGGTGGAGGCGGTGCTGAGCGGGGATCGGGCGGCGCTGGCGCGGACCCTCACCTGCCTGCAGCAGGGGATGCTACCGGAAGCGGACCGGGCGGCGCTGACGGCCGCGGCGGCCGGGCGGCACGTGCCGGTGCTGGGCATCACCGGCACCGGAGGATCCGGAAAGTCCTCTCTCACAGACGAACTCGTGCGGCGGTTGCGTACGGATCAGCAGGACAAGCTGCGCGTCGCAGTGCTGGCGGTGGACCCGACCCGACGGCGCGGCGGGGGTGCGCTGCTGGGCGACCGGATCCGGATGAACGCTCTCGACGGCGAACGGGTCTACTTCCGGTCGCTGGCCACCCGGGGTGAGCGGGAACTGCCGCGCGATATCGACACCATGGTGATCGCCTGCAAGGCCGCGGGATTCGATCTGGTGATCCTGGAGACGCCAGGCATCGGCCAGGGTGATGCGGCCATAGCCGAGCACGTGGACGTGTCGCTGTATGTGATGACGCCGGAGTTCGGCGCGGCCTCCCAGCTCGAGAAGATCGACATGCTCGATTACGCGGATGTGGTGGCCATCAACAAGTTCGAGCGGCGCGGGGCCGAGGACGCGCTGCGCGATGTGTCGCGGCAGCTGGTGCGGAATCGGGAGGAGTTCCACGCGATGCCCGAGGACATGCCGGTCTTCGGCACCAGCGCGGCGACGTTCAACGATGACGGGGTGACGGCGCTCTACCAGCACCTGGGCGGCCTGCTCGCCGAGCGGGGGCTGCCGCTGCAGGAAGGCGCGCTGCCGCGCGTGGCCACCCGCACCTCCACCCGCTTCGCCCAGATCATTCCCCCCGCCCGCGTGCGCTATCTGGCCGAAATCGCGGAAGCCGTAAGGGATTACCACGCCGGGACCGCGCGCGCGATGGATGCGGCGCGACGCGTCCAGCGCCTGGAGCAGGTGCTCGCCGAGCTGCCGGGAGGCGGTGCGCTCCCGGCCACCGGCGATGCCGTCGCGTCCGATGCGGTCGCGTCCGACGCTGCCGGGGAGGTCCTGCGCGAGCTGCTCGCGCAGGCGCGCGCCGACCAGACACCGGAAACCGCCGCGCTGCTGGCGGAATGGCCCGCGGTCGCGGAATCGTATCGGGGCGACGAACAGGTCGTGCGGATCCGCGATCGGGAGCTGCGGACCGTGCTGCGCCGGGCGACACTGTCCGGCAGCTCGATTCCCCGGGTGGCGCTCCCCCGCTTCACCGATCACGGTGAGCTGCTGCGGTTCCTGCGGTCGGAGAACCTGCCGGGACGCTTCCCGTTCACCGCCGGGGTGTTCCCGTTCAAGCGGGACAACGAGGATCCGGCGCGCATGTTCGCGGGCGAGGGCGATGCCTTCCGCACCAACCGACGGTTCAAGGTGCTCTCCGAACACGCCGAGGCCAAACGGCTTTCGACCGCCTTCGACTCGGTCACGCTGTACGGGCACGACCCGGCCGAGCGGCCGGACATCTACGGCAAGGTCGGCACCTCCGGGGTGTCCATCGCCACCCTCGATGATATGAAGGCGCTCTACGACGGGTTCGACCTCGACGCGCCCACCACGTCGGTGTCCATGACCATCAACGGTCCCGCGCCGACGATTCTGGCCTACTTCCTCAATGCCGCCATCGATCAGGCGGTGGCGGAGTTCGCGGCCGAGCAGGGCCGCGAGCCCACCCCCGACGAGGCGGCCGGCCTGCGCACCCGCACCCTGGCCACGGTGCGCGGCACCGTGCAGGCCGACATCCTCAAGGAGGACCAGGGCCAGAACACCTGCATCTTCTCCACCGAGTTCAGCCTGCGCATGATGGCCGACATCCAGGAGTGGTTCGTACGCAACGGCGTTCGCAACTTCTACTCGGTGTCCATCTCCGGGTATCACATCGCCGAGGCCGGAGCGAACCCGATCAGCCAGCTGGCCTTCACGCTGGCCAATGGCTTCACCTATGTGGAGGCGTATCTCGCGCGGGGCATGGATATCGACGACTTCGCACCCAACCTGTCGTTCTTCTTCTCCAATGGCATGGACGCCGAGTACTCGGTGATCGGCCGGGTGGCGCGGCGGATCTGGGCGATCGCCATGCGCGACCGGTACGGGGCCAACGAGCGGTCGCAGAAGCTGAAGTACCACGTCCAGACCTCCGGGCGGTCGCTGCACGCACAGGAGATGAGCTTCAACGACATTCGCACCACGCTGCAGGCGCTCATCGCGGTGTACGACAACTGCAACAGCCTGCACACCAATGCCTACGACGAGGCGGTCACCACACCGACCGAGGAATCGGTGCGCCGGGCGCTGGCCATCCAGCTCATCATCAACCAGGAGTGGGGGCTCGCGATGAACGAGAACCCGCTGCAGGGCAGCTTCATCATCGACGAGCTGACCGATCTGGTGGAGGAGGCGGTGCTGCGCGAGTTCGAGCGGATCAGCGAGCGCGGCGGCGTGCTCGGGGCCATGGAGACCGGCTATCAGCGCGGGCGGATCCAGGACGAGTCCATGCTCTACGAGCGGCGCAAGCACGACGGCAGCCTGCCCATCATCGGGGTCAATACCTTCCGCAACGGGCAGGAGGAAGCACCTCGGGTGCTGGAATTGGCCCGCGGCACCGAGGCGGAAAAGCAGTCTCAGCTGCAACGGGTCCGCGAATTCACCGATCGGCACCGGGATGCGGCGCCGGCGGCGCTGGCCCGGCTCGCGGCGGCCGCGGCGAGCGACGAGAACGTTTTCGAGGTGCTGATGGATGCCGCGCGAGTGTGCACACTCCAGCAGGTCACCGACACCTTCTTCACGGTGGGCGGTCAATATCGGCGCAATGTCTGAGCACCCGGTCCGGAGGCCATCATCCGCGATGGGCGCGTGCAGGGTTTCGAGCTCGACAGAGCGGATGACCACGGGTGATCGTCGTCGACGCCGCCGCTCATCGTTCCGACCGCATAACGGGGACGACAGGCTGACCGGGCCGCGGCGGGTGGTTCCGATGTCTGATTTCCGGGTCTGATTTCCGGAGCGAGGACGCATCGGCGTGGAACAATCCGGGGCAGGCCTACCCAGGCGGAAGGGACCTCATGGACCTTGCGGGAATGACTGTCGTGGACGCCCACATTCACCAGTGGGATCCGCTCACCACGCCACGCGAGTTCAGCGGGCTGGCGAAGCTGTTCCGCTATGTGCCGGTGCCGATCGATCTGGCGAAGCGGCTGGCGCCGCGGCGCGACCGCGAATTCGTCGGGGATCCAACACCTGTCATCCATCCGTACCTGCCGCGCGACTACCAGGAAGACGCCGGGGACGTGCCGGTCGAGGCCATCGTGCACATCGAGGTGGAGTGGGTCGGCAAGGGTCCGCTCGGGTCCGCTGACGAAACCCGGTGGGTGAGCAGCCTGCCCTTCGGCGTGGACACCCCCGCGCTCGGGGCGATCATGGGCGCGGGCGACCCCACCGCCGCCGAGTTCGCCGAACTGCTCGACGCGCACCGGGCCGCCTCGCCGCTGTTCCGAGGCATTCGCGCCCGCGTCGAGTACCACCCGGACCCCGATGTCCGCGCGACCTGCAAGACGCCGGGCCTGCTCACCTCCCCCGCCTTCCTGGACGGCTTCGGCGCGCTCGCCGATCGCGGGCTCGCGTTCGAGGCGTGGGTGTACTCGGGGCAACTGCCCGAGGTGGCCGCGCTGGCCGAGCGTTATCCCGACACCACCATCGTGCTCAACCATCTCGCTACGCCCGCAGGCATTTTCGGGCCGGTCGGGCGGAACACCGGGCGCAATCCCGGGCAGCGGCGCGAGCTGTTCGTGCGCTGGCGCGACGACCTCACCGCTCTCGCCCAGCACGCCAATGTGGCGGCCAAGGTGAGCGGCCTGATGATGCCGATCCTCGGGCATCCGGTGCCGCGGCGGGGTCAGCCGACCCCGGTTCCGGTGCTGCTGGAACGGATTTCGCCGATGCTGGAGCACGCGCTCGACGTGTTCGGGGCCGATCGGCTCATCTGGGGCTCGAATTTCCCGGTGGACAAGCCGATTACGAGCATCCCGAATGCCGCGGAGGCGGTGGCCACCGCGCTGGCCGGGCACGGGGCCGACGACAAGGCCATCGAGCAGATCTTCCGCCGCAATGCCGAACGGGTGTACGGGATCGACGTGCTCTGAGCCCGCTCCCCGGACGAATTTCGGTGTCTGCCTTTGCCGGAGGGTCGCTGTGGCTATCGTGATGCGCCATGGAACGGATCCTGCGGATCGGAATGGGTTTCTGGGAGTCCCGGACCTTGCTCAGCGCTGTCGAACTCGGGGTGTTCACGGTGCTCGGACATCGGCAACTGACCGCGGAGCAGCTACAGCGCGAACTGGGCCTGCATCCGCGGTCCGCCCGCGATTTCTTCGACGCGCTGGTGGCCATGGAGATGCTGCGGCGCAGCGACGACCGGTACGCCAATACCGCCGACACCGCCACCTACCTGGACAGCACCGGCAGCGAGTACATCGGCGGCTTCCTGGAGATGGCCGCGGCCCGGCTCTATCCGTTCTGGGGCCGGCTCACCGAGGGCCTGCGCACCGGACAGCCGCAGAACGAGGCCCGCGACGGCGGCGAATTCTTCACCGCGCTCTACCGGGATCCGCAGCGGCTCTATGATTTTCAGCGGGCCATGACCGGGCTGTCGCTGCCCAGTGCGCACGCCCTCGCCGAGGTGTTCCCATGGCATCGCTGGAAGTCGGTGGCCGATATCGGCACCGCCCAGGGCGCGCTGTTGCGCACCGTCCTGGAGACCAATCCGCACCTGTCCGGCATCGGCTACGACCTCCCGGCGGTGGAGCCGATCTTCACCGAATACAGTGCGCCGGTGGCGGATCGGGTCACCTTCCGGTCCGGCGACTTCTTCACCGATGACCTGCCCGAGGCCGATGTCCTGGTCTTCGGCCACATCCTGCACAACTGGGACCTGCCCACCAAGCTCATGCTGCTGGAGAAGGCCCACCGCGCCCTCCCCGACGGCGGCGCCATCCTCGTCTACGAGTCGCTCATCGACGACGACCGCCGTACCAATCTCTCCGGCCTGCTCATGAGTCTCAACATGCTCATCGAAACCCGCGGCGGCTTCGACTACACCGCCGCCGATCTGCGAACCTGGCTGGCCGACACCGGTTTCCGCGACCCCCAGACCGAACACCTCGCCGGGCCGGAGTCCATGGTCTGGGCGGTCAAGTAGCGAATCGGCCGGGCGGCCAGCATCACTCAGCCCGGCAGGGCGAGGTACTGCGCGCCGAGAAGATCGGCGGTGTGGCTGACGTGGTCGACGATGCGGGTGGCGTCGGCGTCGATGGCGCCGGTGCGCCAGGCGGTCAGGAGTTCGATGAAGCCGCCGATGCCCATGAGAACGCCCATGCGCAGGTCGGATTCGTCGACGCCGGGGCGCAGGTAGGGGCGGGCGGTGGCGATGAGCAGGTCGGTGGCCTCGGTGAGCATGGCGGTGCGGCGCTCCTCGAGGATGCGGCTGCCGGCATGGTCGCCGAAGAGGATACGCGCCGGGCCCTCCGACTGCAGGGCGACCGCGCGGGCGATGGCGACGCGCAGAATGCCCAGCGCCGGATGCTCCAGGTTCTCGGCGACCACAGCCGAGAGTTCGGCCAGCACCTGGAATCCGACCTCGTCCCAGACCGCGCCCAGCAGTTGGTCGCGGTCGGCGAAGTGCTCGTAGAAGTAGCGGTCATTGAGGCCCGCGCGGGTGCACACTCCGCGCATGGTTACTGCGGCCCAGCCGTTTTCGAGCCAGATGTCCAGCGCCGCCGCGATCAGCCGCTCGCGGCGCTCGGCGCGGCGTTCCTCCTGGGTGCGGCCGCCCCAGGTGCCGCCGCGCCGGGTCGGCGCGGGCCCCGGGGACGTGTTGGCGGCTGCCGGTGCGGGCACGTCCATAGTTGACAAAATAGCGCACCGGGAGCCTAATTGGTGGCAGGTGCGGCCAGTGGTGGCATACGCCACCAATTGACTGCCCGGACGGCACGGCCCGGGAGTTCCCATGCGACTCAACCCCTTCGGCGGATCCCGCCGTACTCAGCAGGCGGACGCGGTGGTGACAGGCGCGGGCAGCGGCATCGGCCGCGCCTTCGCGATCGAGATCGGCAAGCGCGGTGGACGGGTCGTCTGCTCCGACATCGACGCCGGGCGCGCCCGCGACACCGCCGAAATGATCGGCGACACCGGGGGGAAGGCCTTCGACACCGTCTGCGACGTGCGCAGCCTGGACCAGGTGACCGTGCTGGCGAACACCGCCGAGGAATGGTTCGGCAAGAACGCGGATCTGGTGATCAACAATGCCGGTATCGGGCGCGGCGGCACACTCATCGGCGAAACGCCGCCCGCGGAATGGCATCAGGTGCTCGACGTCAATCTGTGGGGCGTCATCCACGGCTGCCATGTCTTCGCGCCCCGGCTGCGCGCGGCCGGGCACGGCTCGATCGTGAATGTGGCCTCCGCGGCCGCCTTCGGGTCCGCGCCGCGCATGGGCGCCTACAACGTGAGCAAGGCCGGGGTGCTGGCGCTGTCGGAGACGCTGGCCGCGGAACTGTCCGGCACCGGCGTCACCGTCACCGTGCTGTGCCCCACCGGAGTGCGGACCAACATCCTGGAAGGCGTGGAGATCGGCGACGAGAACATCCAGCTCTGGGGCGACCGCCTCATCCGCTGGACCGGACGCCCGCCCGCGGCCATCGCCCGCGCCGCCCTCGACGCGGTGGATCACGGTCAGCTGTACGTGGTCCCGCAGCTCGAGGCCAAGGCGATCTGGCAATCCAAGCGACTGCTGCCCGAGACCTACACCCGCGCCGCCGGATTGCTGGAGCGGCTGGTGCGGTAGCCACAGCGGCAAGGAGTTGAACAATGGCGTTCGCGTATTCCGACATGCTCGGTGTCGTCCAGGATCGGCAGTGGGCGCTGGCCGATCTCGACTGGGACGCACCGGGAGCCGAGCTCATTACCGATGAGCAGCGACCCGCGCTCGCGGCCTTCATGGCCGATCTGGTGTGGATCGAGCACGTCGGCGCCCGCGGGTTCGCGGCACTCACGCTGCGCGCCCCCGACGGGCCGCTCAAGGAGATCTATCGGTACTTCCACGCCGAGGAGCAGAAGCACGCCAATGCCGAACTGGCCCTGATGCGGCGCTGGGGCATGCTCGACGGGGACACTATGCCGCTGCCCAACAAGAACATCCGGCTCGTCATCGAATGGCTGGACCGGTACGGGGACGACCTGTCCCTGCCCGTGCTCGGCACCGTGATCCCCTCGCTGGAGTGCGCGCTGGACGGGGCACTGGTGAAGTTCCTGCTCGACGAGGTACGGGATCCGCTGTGCCACGCGGTGTTCCGCCACATCAACAGTGACGAGTCCCGGCATCTGGCGGTGGGTTTCCAGGTGCTCGAGCAGCTCGGCGCGGGACCGTTGCGGCGAATCGCCATCGAGACAGCGGGTTTCGCGCTGCGGCCCACCCTCCTGCTCGGCGCGCTGCTGTACACGCCGCTGCTCTCCCGCATGTCCGCCAACATCATGGCGATGGGTCTGGACGAGGAGAAGCTCTGGAATGCCGTGCGGCGCTATGAGAAAGCCGGTGAGCGCAGCCCGAACATCAAACGCTTGCCGCTGTATCACGTGGTCCGCCTGCACGGCATGGCCACAATCAACCACTGGCAGCCGGTTCAGGGCATCAACGACGCCCTGAACAAGGCCATCGACCACTTCCCCGTGCGCGTCCTGCGCCGCACCCCCTCCTGGTCCGAGGCCCTGACCTACGAGCCGGTGGCGAAATGACCGCACCGATCCGCCGGAGTGACCCGGGCAGAGCCCACGACGCCTACTCCGGCCCCCAGATTCACTGCACCCACTGGCGTGACCAGCACGAGCTGGACCGCCTCCACGTCGCGGTCATCGGCAGCGGCGCCGCACTGGCCCGGGTGGTCCCGCCGATCGTCGCCCAGGCGCGCAGAGTAACCGTGTTCCAGCACGATCCCATCTGGATTCTGCCCACCCCACCCGTCCCCGGAGCCGGCATTCTGTTGCGCCAGTTGCCCGCCGATGCGCTGGGGCTGCTGCCCAGCGACTCCGCGCCGCCGCTACCCGGAGATCCGGCGCGCCAGGAAGAGCGTGGGGCTGGGCACCGGGCGGACAGCACCGCACCGGCCGGGGGTGCAGCGGAACGCGGCCCGAAACGCGCCGCCCGCGAAGACGGCCGGCCGCATCGCGGATCCAGGGCGGTTGCCGGTGCGGCTCCCGGGCCCAAGCTGGGCGCCTCCGGGCCGGGCGTCCTGCGCTGGTGTGCACACCAGGCACTACAGCGGGTTGCCGCGGCGAATCTGCGGGCGCAGGTGGGGGATTCGTGGGAGCGACGGCAGCTGACGCCGGATCGGCCCGCCGCGGTGCGGGTGCACAGTCGCTACTACCGGGCCCTGCGGCAGCGGAACTGCCGGCTCATCAGCTGGCCCATCGCCCGGCTCGTGCCGCTCGGGATTCGCACCGTGGACGGGGTCGAGCATCGGGTGGACTGCATCATCTACGCGGAGGACGCATCGTGACAGATACCGTCGTGCACCACGAGATCGTCATTGTGGGCGCGGGCTTCTCTGGAATCGGGACCGCGATCGCCCTGCGCAAGGCCGGTTTCGACGATTTCGTCATGATCGACGAGGCCGACGGGGTGGGCGGCACCTGGCACTGGAACACCTATCCCGGTATCGCCGTGGACATTCCGTCGTTCAGCTACCAGTACTCGTTCGAGAAGCAGCGGTCCTGGTCGCGGGTGTATGCGCCCGGGCGGGAGCTGAAAGCGTATGCCGAGCACTGCGTAGAGAAGTACGGGCTGTGGCCGCGGATCCGGTTCGGCACCACCATCGCCCGCGCCGACTTCGACGACGTGCTGCACCTGTGGCGGGTGCGCACGACGGACGGCGACGAGCTCACCTGCCGCTTCCTGATCGGCGCGACCGGGGTGCTGACCCGGCCCAAACTGCCCGATATCCCCGGCGCGGAACGGTTCCGGGGCGAGACCATGCACACCGCGCGCTGGGATCACAGGATCGATCTGCGCGGCAAGCGGGTCGGCATCATCGGCACCGGCGCCTCGGCCATCCAGATCATTCCCGAGATCGCCCCCGAGGTGTCGGAACTCGTTGTCTTCCAGCGCACTCCGATCTGGTGCCTGCCCCGGCCGGACGCGCCCCTGCCGCCGCCGGTGCGCGCCCTGATGCGGCTGCCCGGCGGGCAATTCCTCACCCGCTGGCTCAGCCAGGCGTTCGTGGAGCTGACCTTCCCGCTCTCGGCGCACTACTACAAGGTGCTGCCCATGGTGAAACTCGGCGAGCGCACCGGGCTGGCACACCTGCGCGACCAGGTGCGGGACCCGGTCGTCCGGGAGCAGCTCACGCCGAAATACGCGCTGGGCTGCAAGCGGCCGTCGTTCTCCAACGACTACCTGAAGACCTTCAACCGCGAGAACGTCACGCTGGAAACCGATCCCATCACCGAGATCACCGCCACCGGACTGCGCACCACCGGCCGCCACCACCAGGTCGACGTGCTCATCATGGCCACCGGCTTCAAGGTCATGGAGTCCGGCAATATGCCCACCTTCGACCTGCACGGCAGCGGCGGCCTGCGCCTCGAGGACTGGTGGGACACCCACCGCCTGCAGGCCTACGAGGGGGTCAGCGTGCCCGGCTTCCCCAACTTCTTCACCATCATCGGCCCGTACGGCTACAACGGCGCGTCCTACTTCACCCTCATCGAAATGCAGACCACCCACATCCTGCGCCTGCTCCGCGATGCCCGCCGCCGAACCGCGACCCGCATCGAGGTCACCCCCGAGGCCAACGAGCGCTACTTCCAGGAAATGCTCTCCCGCCGCGGCACCCAGGTCTTCTGGCAGGACAGCTGCACCCTGGCCAACTCCTACTACTTCGACAAGAACGGCGACGTCCCACTGCGCGCCATGAGCACCCCCGAAGCCGCCTGGCGCGCCGCCCATTTCGACCTGCGCGACTACCACTTCGAATCCCTCGGCGAACACCGCACCACCGGCCGGACCGCCACTGCCCAGCGGGATACCTCAGGTGTCGAGGGCGCGGTAGAGGGCGCGGAGTTCGCGTAGACCGGCGGCGACGGACTGCTCGTCTTCGGCCGTCATGCGCAGGGCCTGGCGGAGCAGGACGGCGTCGAGATCGTCGAGGGCCGGGCGGAATTCGGGCTTCGGGAGGGAGGGGAGCGCCGTGTCGTCGCCGTAGAGGTCGGTGGATTCGGCGGGCGGATCGGCGCTTTGGACGCTGCCGATGAGGGCGTCGATTTCGAGGCCACGCAGGGTGAGCAGTTCGCCCGGGCGCTCGTCGAGGCGTTCGGCGATGACGTAGCAGACGGCGGCGGCGTGCTTGCAGGGCCAGCCGGAATCGGGGCAGCTGCACGAGAAGTCGAGCTCCGACACCGTGGTGGGGAGCAGCAGCGGGCCGAGGGCCTGGGGCAGGGTGCCCGCGGCGATCTCGCCCAGCATGCCGGGGGTGGCACGGACCAGGTTCACCAACTCGTCGAGGCGGTCGTCGCGCAACTGCCGCAGGGTCAGGACCGAGATGAACGGGCGGGGTTGGCTGCCCTGCACTTCCGCGCTCACCAGGCCGGGCTCCAGGCGGTAGTTCACCACCTGACCGGTGCGGGCGTAGGAACGGCCGCGGGCCAGGCGGCCGACGTCCGCGACGCCCTCGACCGCCTCCAGAAACGAACGGCCCCACCAGGTCCGGGCGAACGCGGTGCCCCGCCGGCTGCGCGGCTGCACCCCGCCGCGCACCGGGCGGCGCTTGCCGTACTCGCTGAAGTCGATGACGTTGCTCATTCGCCGACCGCCTCGGATCCCAGGGCGAACAGTTCGCGCAATTCGTCGTCGCCGAGCTCGGTGATCCAGTTCTCGCCGGTGCCCACGGTGAGGTCGGCGAGCTGACTCTTGCCCTTCAGCATGTCGTCGACGCGCTCCTCGATGGTGTCGACGCAGACCAGCTTGCGCACCTGGACATCGCGGCGCTGGCCGATGCGGAAGGCGCGGTCGGTGGCCTGGTTCTCCACCGCCGGATTCCACCAGCGGTCCAGGTGCACCACGTGATTGGCGGCGGTCAGGTTGAGGCCGGTGCCACCCGCCTTGAGCGACAGCAGCATGAGCGGCGCGCCGTCCTCCTCCTGGAACCGGGTGACCATAGCGTCGCGGCGCTGCTTGCTCACCCCGCCGTGCAGGAACGGCACCTCCGCCCCGAAACGCTCGGACAGGAAGGGCGCCAGCAGGTTTCCGAACTCCGCGAACTGGGTGAACAGCAGTGCCCGCTCCCCGTCGGCGATCGCCGACTCCAGAACGTCCTCCACCAGTGCCAGCTTTCCGGACCGATGATGCCCCCGGCGCAGGAGCGCCGACCCGTCGCTGAGGAAATGCGCGGGATGGTTGCACACCTGCTTGAGCCGGGTCAGTGCCGCGAGCACCGCGCCCTTGCGCTCCATGCCCTCGGCCGCCTTCAACTTGGCCGACATATCGTCCAGCACGGCCTGATACAGCGCCGCCTGCTCCACGGTGAGGTTGGCCCGCACCGTCATCTCGATCTTCTCCGGCAGATCCGAGATCACCGCCGGATCGGTCTTGACCCGCCGCAGCACGAACGGCGAGGTGATGGCGCGCAGGCGGGTCACGGCGTTCTCGTCGTGCTCGCGCTCGATCGGCACCGCGAAGCGGGCGTGGAACTCGGAGGCCTTGCCCAGCAGCCTGGGGTTGGCGAAATCCAGGATCGAGCGCAGCTCCTCGAGCCGGTTCTCCACCGGGGTTCCGGTGAGCGCCAGGCGGTGTCGCGCCGGCACCAGCCGCGCCGCCCGGGCCTGCCGGGTCCCGGCGTTCTTGATGTGCTGCGCCTCGTCCAGTACGACCCGCTGCCAGTCCTGCCGCTTCAGGTCCTCGACATCCCGGGCCAGCAGCGCGTAGGTGGTGACCACCAGATCCGAATCCGCCACCGCCGCATCCAATTCCGCACCCGACCGCCGCCCGGCGCCGTGATGCACCAGCACCCGCAGATCCGGGGCGAAGCGTTCGGCCTCACGCTGCCAGTTGCCCACCACCGACATCGGGCACACCAGCAGCGTCGGCCCGACCGACTCCGATTCGCTTGCGGCAGCTGCTGTTTCACGCTCGTGCACCAGCAGGGCGAGCACCTGCACGGTCTTGCCGAGACCCATGTCGTCGGCGAGGATCGCCCCGCATCCGAGCCGGCTCATGGCCGCCAGCCAGGTCAGGCCGCGCTGCTGATACGGCCGCAGCCGGGCCTTCAGCCCGACCGGATCCGGGACGGGCTCGACCGACCGCTCACCGTCGAAAAGCTGTGCGGCCCAGCCGGTCGCGGTGACCTCCTCCAGCGGCACCCCGATCACCGGATGGGCGGACAGCTCGGCGAACAGGCCGCCGATGGTGGTCTCGGTCTCGTCGGTGCGGCCCGAGACGTAGTCGGCCGCCGCGGCCAGCATGCGGTGATCGGCCTGCACCCACTCCCCGCGTAGCCGCACCAGATCCGATTTCGCGTCCACCAGTCGCGACATCTCGGCGGGCGTCAGCACGGTGTCGCCCAGCGCCAGTTCCCAGCGGAAGGACACCAAACCCTTCAGCCCGACCGCGGTTTCGGTGGCGGCCGGGCTCTGCACCCGCAGTTTCATGGCGGGCGCGGCCACTCGCCAGGCCCGCGGCAGCATGAGCCGCACCCCGGCCGACCGCAGCGCGTTCGCCCCGTGCGCGACCAGATCCATCACCACCTCGGTGGGCAGGAACAGATCCATGCTGCGGGCATCGCCGGGCAGATCGCGCAGGCGCGGATACGCCTGCTTGGCGGCCGCCAGTTTCTCCCCCGCAATCCGCATGAGCTGCGGATCCCCCGGCAGCAGCACCGGTTGCGGCGCCTCCCCTTCCTCGCGCAGGCAGACCTCGAGCCGCCACAGCTCGCCCGGCTCCTCGCCGTCCGGTTCCAGCAGCCGCAGCACCAGCTCCGGCTCGTCCGCGGTGAGACTGGTCCGCCAGTCGTCCAGCACCGAGGCCACCCGATGCGATCCGGTCTCCAGCGGCGTCTCCGCGACCAGCGCGGTCAGCAGCGGATGCGACCCCGATTCCCGATCCGGCCGTTCCGGAATGCGCAGGCGCACGAGGGGATCGGCCAACTCGGCGACGAGGCTCTCCAGCACCTCGGCGGGCCGCCCGGCCACCTGCAGCGCGCCCGGCATGGCCACGGCGAGCTCCGCCAGCCAGGCCCGCTGCCGCTGCCCGCCCACCAGCCGCCACCGCACCCACCACTCCCCGTCGTCCCGCCGCACCTCCGGCACGACCCGCCCCGCCCGCACCCACCGCTGCACCCCGCGCGCCGCATGCCCGAGAAACCGCAGGTCCCCCGCCACCGTCCCCGCCGGGAGTTCCTGCGACAGGACCCGGGCAGCCGTCTCCGGGGCGAGCGCGTGCGCCCGCACCTGCGCCCGCTCCGGCCCGTATTCCCCCCTCACCAGCACCTGCGCCCGATGCCGCCACTTCGCCCCGCGCACGATCGACCCCAGCGGCTCCGGCAGACCCTCCGCATCCCCGGCCGTGTCATCACCCGGGTCGTGCCACAGCACCAACCCGGACCCCGGCGACCACAGCCCGTGCAACATCCGCCCATCCAATCAGCCACCCCCGACAAGCCCACCGGCCCCTCTTTATTTCTGATCGGATACGGAACATACTGGATAAATCCGCAGGTCACCGCACGCGTCGGTGTCCGCTGTGTCCGTTGCACTACATTGTCGTGCCCGGACGCCAGCCGCGCGGGGCGCACCCGACCAATCCACCGCGACTCAATCCGGAGCCGTGGCACATTCGAGACCGTAGGGAGGCCGTGACGATGACGATTCTGCTCCAAGTGCTCGAGCAGAGCTTCACGCCCACGACACAGTGGGAACGGCGGAAATTCACCTTCGTGGACACGAGCAAGATCGTGGGGATGCGCCTGGACGGGCAGTCCGGGGTGTGGCTGGATCTATCCCGGCCCGGCGAGTCGCAGCGCCTCGCCCGCACCGCGGACCCACGCGACTCCATCACCTTCCTGCTCACCGTTTTCGCCAAGATCGCCGAATGCGAGGAGCGGGGCGGTTCGTGGCTCATCGGTCACGACGGCGCGTGTGTGGATTCCATTGCGGCAACCCGCTTTCCGCCGCAGCTCTCCGAGACCGCCGCGGACGACATCCTCGCGCACGCCTGGCTCTAGTAAGCCCAACGGGAGTGCGAAGTCCGCGTGACGGCACTCGCCGACCGGCTGGTGCGGTACATGTATTGCCGTGTGGCTCACGGTCGGAACTTTCCTGCTCCGGCTGCTCGGCGCGATGGTCGTCCTGCTCGCGGTCCTTGGGTGCGAGTCCCTCGGGCAGGTGACCCCGGCGCCGGGTAGTCCCACCCGCGTCCAGCTCGAACGGCTGCTCGCGGGTGTCCGCACCGTGCCCGCCCGGCCGCGTCCGGGCGGTTACGAACGCGGCTGCGGCAGCGGGCAGGGGTGCGTGTTCGGACCGGCGTGGACCGATGATCACGACGGACCGGGCGGTCACGACGGATGCGACAGCCGCAATACCGTGCTGGCCAGGCAGCTCACCCGGGTGACCTTCCGGCCCGGGAACGTTTGCGTGGTGGTGGCCGGGTCGCTGGACGATCCCTATACCGGGCAGCGCATCGCCTTCGATCGGGCCGGGGCCAAGGCCGTGCAGATCGATCACGTGTTTCCGCTGGCGGCCGCCTGGGATCTGGGCGCGTCCGTGTGGCCGCTGCCGCGGCGTGTGCGCTTCGCCAACGACGTCGACTACAACCTGCTCGCGGTGGACGGAAAGACCAACGAGGACAAGGGCGATCGCACGCCCGGCGACTGGCTGCCGCCCGCCCGCGCGAACCACTGCTTCTACGCGGGCAAGTACCTGATGGCCGCGAACCGGTACGGACTACCGGTCACCGCCGCCGACCGGGACGCCCTGGCCCGGGTCGCCCGCGGTTGCCCATAGCGCGGCGAAGTGCCGGTAGGCCTGATCGGCGGTGAGCTCCTGGCGCGAATCCATGACCGATTCCAGCAATCCGTATAGACCCCAGGACAGAAATGTGATGGTCACGTCCGCCGCGACGGGATCCGGCCCGAGCCGCGGGCCCAGGTGCTCGGTCAGCAATTCGGCGTACATCTGCCGGATCGACCGCAGCACAATGGTGTTCGCCCGCTGCCGCACCAGTGGCCGGTACACGTCCGGATGCGCCGCGACCAGCTTGAACAGGATCTCGACGGGCGCCAGCGGCGGCGGCTCGCCCGGATAGGCGGCCAGCTGCGCCGAAATCTCGCCCCGCACATACTCGATACAGCTGACCAGCAGCAGATCGTCCTTGTCGCGGTAGTGCGCGTAGAAGGTGGAGCGGCCGACGTCGGCGCGATCGATGATGTCCTGCACCGTGATCCGGGCATAGGGCCGGTCCTGCATGAGCTCGATGAGCGCCCGGTGCACGGCCATGCGGGTGCGGCGGACGCGACGGTCGGCCGCCGGCTTCATGGTCCCGGCCTGCGGCCTCATGACTCCGGCCTCCGGTCTCATGGTCCCCGAGGCGGCGTCCGGGGCCGTTCCCGGACGGATTCCGTCCGACTGTCCGGAAACGTACACATCCCCAGAAACTGCGCCTGGCCTGCGCTTTCCCATCGTTCGATGATTGCCTACATGACCCAGCACAAGCAAGTGTCCGATATCGAATCCCGGCCCGTCGGGGCCCTCATCACCTGGCCGCGCCGCTATCGGCTGCTCACCGACGTCTACTTCCTGGGCCGCGCGGGCAGCCTGACGCGGCACTTCGCCACGACCAGCGGCATCCGCCCGGGCGATCACGCCCTCGATCTCGGTTGCGGCCCCGGGCGGCTGGCCAATGAGCTGGCCCGTCAGGCCGGACCGGACGGCCGGGCGGTCGGCGTGGACCCGTCCCCGCAGATGATCGCCTACGCGACCGCCCACGCCGCCCTCAACTGCAGCTTCGACCTGGGCGCGGCCCAATCGCTGCCCTACCCGGACGCCTCGTTCGACGTGGCGACCTCGACCTTCGCTATGCATCACATCGCCGAATCCGAGCGAAAGACCGCTCTGGCGGGCGTCTTCCGCGTCCTGCGCCCGGGCGGCCGCCTGCTGCTCGCCGACACCCATCCGACCTCGGGCCTGCGCGGGCTCGCCATTCGCGCCATGGCCCAGCTGGCCGCGCATCGCGCCGGCGGCCAGGGGCACTCCCATGACGGCGACGCGGCCGGGGACCCGCTGTCGGCGGTCGACATCCGCCGCTACCGCGACGTGCTCACCGACATCGGTTTCACGGCAGTCGAATTCCGCACCGGCCCGTTCGCGACCGGCATCCTCACCGCCGTCAAACCCGGCTGATCAGGCCGGTTCGGCGCCGGTGGCGGCCGGCCGCTTGGGGTCGTGGGACCACTGCGACCAGGAGCCGGGATAGAGCGCGGCGTCGATGCCGACGACGGCCAGCGCCGCGACCTGGTGGGCGGCCGTGACTCCGGAACCGCAATACACCGCGACCGGCCCGGAACCGAATCCCTCGAAGCGGGAACGCAATTCGGGGATCGGCTTGAATTGCCCTGCGGCCGTGAGGTTCTCGGCGGTCGGCGCGCTCACCGCACCCGGAATGTGCCCGGCGCGCGGGTCCACGGGTTCCACCTCGCCGCGGTAACGCTCGCCCGCGCGGGCATCCAGCAGCAGGCCCGGCCAGCCGGCCGCGCCATCGGCGTCGATGGTCGGCATATTGCCCGGGGACAGGACCACGGTGCCCGGCTGCGGGGCGGGTTCGTCACCGGCGACGACCTTGCCCCCGGCCTGCTCCCACGCGGGCAGTCCGCCGTCGAGAATGCGCACGTCGGCCACGCCGCCCCAGCGCAGCAGCCACCAGGCTCGCGCGGCGGCCATGCCGCCGGTGGCGTCGTAGACGACCACCATGTCCCCGTCGGACACGCCCCAGCTGCGTGCGCACTTCTGCAGGTGCGCCAGGTCCGGCATGGGGTGGCGGCCCTTGGCGACGGAGGGCGGATCGGCGAGTTCGGTTTCCAGGTCGACGAATATCGCGCCCGGAACATGGCCGTCCAGATAATGCTGCGGTCCGTCCGGATCTCCGAGCGCCCACCGGACGTCCAGCAATCGCACCCGGCTGCCGCCCTGGCCCAGCAGATCCGCAAGCTCCGCAACCGAAATCAGCACCGAACTCAAGCCAACTCCTCTTCGCCGATTCATCGCCCTTTGAAGCCGAACCACCCCACCCTAGCCACCGCCGGCCGCACCACGCAGCCTGCCCGGCCCGCTATTTCGACGGGGGCAGGAACCAGCGCGCCAGCAGGCCCGCGACCAGTGCCCAGAAGGCCGCGCCGATGCCGAGCAGCGAGATTCCGGACGCGGCCACCAGGAAGGTGAGCGCGGCCGCGGAACGGTGGGCGGCGGGCGTCAACGCGGCGGTCAGCGCACCCGCCAGCGTGGCGATGAGGGCAAGGCCCGCAACGGTTTCCAGCACACCCTTCGGAGCCGCGGCCACCAGCATCACCAGTGCGCCCGAGGCCGATGCGAGCACCAGGTACATGCAGCCCGCGGTGAACGCGGCGATCCACCGGCGCCGGGGATCCGGATGCGCGGACGGCGCCGCGGACAGCGCGGCACTGATGGCCGCCAGGTTGATGGCGTGCCCGCCGGCGGGCGCACCGAGCATGGTGCCCAGGCCGGTGACCGTCATGGCCGCCCGCCACGGCACCTGATAGCCGAAGGTCTTCATGACCGCCGTACCCGGAATGTTCTGCGCGGCCATGGTCACGATGTACAGCGGCACCGCGACCCCGATCACCGCCTGCCAACTCCAGTGCGGCGCAGTCCATTCCACCCGCGGCACCATCGCCGACAGGTCGATGCGGCGATGGGTGACGGCGATGTCGACACCCGCGCCGACGGCCGCGACGGCGAAGGCCGCCAGCACCGACCAGCGCGGCGCGAAGCGTTGCAGCACAAGCCAGGTCGCGATGACCGGCACCACCACCGCCGGGCTCACCGGCAGCGCCTTCACCGGCGCCAGGCACATGGGGAGCAGCACCCCGGCCAGCATGGCCTGCGCGATCTCCACCGGAATCGCCGCGATGAGCGCGCCCAGCCGCTGCCAGAAGCCGGTCAGCACAATGAGTCCGCCCGCCACCGCGAACGCGCCCACCGCCGCCGCCCAGCCGCCGGCCACCGCGCCCGTACCGGCCAGCAGCGCCGCGCCCGGGGTGGACCAGGCCAGTGTGATCGGCATCCGGTACCGCCGGCTCAGCACGATCATGCCGACGGCCTGGGTCACGCAGACCGCCAGCAGCCCGGACGCCGCCTGCGCGGAGGTCGCCCCCATGGCGGTCAGGCCCGCCAGCACCACCGCGAACGAGCTGGTGAATCCGACGAGTGCGGTGACGATTCCGGCCCCGATCGGCTGCCCGATCCCGGGGGTGCGCGGACTCTCGACCTCCGGAGTGCTGGTGACGCTGGTGCTCATCGGGTCATCGTCGCGGTCCAGTCACCCTGAGGTCAGCGGCCAATCTCCCGAAACTGGACTGAAATTCACCGAAACAGTCAGAACCGGTCGGCATCCTGCGGGTGACCCCCCGACCCGTTCTGCATTGCCAGCCGCTCCAGCAGCGGCGTGACACGCGGCCCGACCAGCGAGCGCATCACCAGCGCCATATTGGTGCGCTCCACCCCCGGGATCTTCAGAATGCTACCGGTCAGGCGGTACAGATCATCGGCGTCGGCGGCGACCACCCGGACCGTCAGATCGGTCGGCCCGGTCATGCCGCAGACCTCGGTGACCTCCGGAATCTCGGCCAGTTCGGCAACCACCGAGTCGAGCCGATGCTGATCCACCACCACCGCAACGAAGGCTGCCAGTGGATAACCCAGCACCCGGGGATCGACCCGGCGCTCGAAGCTGGCCAGCACCCCGCTCGACTCCCAGCGAGCCAGCCTCGCCTGCACGGTATTGCGCGAGAGGCCCAGGCGAGCGGCCAATTCGACACCGGTCGCGCGCGGGTTGGCCACCAGCTCCAGCAACAGCCGGGCATCGGTGGCGTCCAGCGGGGCAGAAAGCGGCTCCCTGCTGCTCATGGGGATCAGTATGACACCCGGCGAGGGCCCTCGACCGAGCATTCTGCACAGTCCTGCACTCCAGGCTTGCACACATCGCTCAACAGAGGATGCTGTGTGGTACAGGACACACAGCGGTTGCTCACGGGACACAATCCCCGGGCGACAACGGTGTAACCCGGTGTCAGGAGGCGATATCCATGCCCGAGAAGAACACCTACCCGGTGCAGCTCGTACAGCCCGACGGTCATCGCGTACTGGATCGCGTACACGCCCCGCTCGTCGCCGATGTCGACGACGCCCGGCTCCGAGCCATGTACACCGACATGGTGGTGGCCCGGCGCATCGACACCGAGGCCACCGCCCTGCAACGGCAGGGCCAGCTCGGACTGTGGCCGCCGCTGCTGGGCCAGGAGGCCGCGCAGATCGGTTCGGCCCACGCCCTCGCCCCCGACGACTATGCGTTCTGCAGCTATCGGGAGGCGGGCGTCGCCTACTGCCGCGGCGTCCCGCCCGAGGACCTCACCCGGCTGTGGCGCGGCGTTGCCCACTCCTGCTGGGACGCCGACGCGGTGAAGATGACCAATCCCGCGATCGTGGTGGGGGCGCAGGGTTTGCACGCCACCGGCTACGCCTACGCCGCGCACCTCGAAGGCGCCGAGATCGCCACCATCGCCTACTTCGGCGACGGCGCGAGCAGCCAGGGCGATATCGCCGAGGCGCTCGGATTCGCGGCCGGCTGGAGTGCACCGGTGGTGTTCTTCTGCCAGAACAATCACTGGGCGATCAGCGCGCCGGTCCGGGTGCAGAGCGCCACGCCGATCGCGCGGCGCGCCCTCGGCTACGGCATTCCCGGCGTGCAGGTGGACGGCAACGACGCCCTCGCCGTGCTGGCTGTCACCCGGCAGGCGCTGCTGCGCGCACGGGCCGGCGGCGGGCCGAGCTTCATCGAGGCCATCACCTACCGGATGGGCCCGCACACCACCGCCGACGACCCCACCCGCTACCGCACCGCCGCCGAACTCGAGATCTGGCAGCAGCGTGATCCCATCGACCGCCTGCGGCGATTGCTCGAACGAGAAGAGCTGTGGGACACCGCCTTCGAGACCTCGGTCGCCGAACGCGCCGACGAGGTGGCGACCCGGCTGCGCACCGCCACCCTCACCATGCCCGATCCGGAACCCACGGAGCTGTTCGACCACGTGTACGCCACACCGCATCGGCTGATCGAGGAGGAACGCCGCGAGTACGCCGCCTACCTGGAGGGAGCGGGGCGATGAAGACCACCTTCGCGGGAGCCGTCAACTACGGACTGCGCCGCGCGCTGGAGGACGACCCGAAGGTCCTGCTGATGGGTGAGGACATCGGGCGGCTGGGTGGGGTCTTCCGGGTCACCGACACGCTGCAGAAGGATTTCGGCAACAACCGCGTCATCGACACGCCGCTCGCCGAATCCGGAATCGTGGGAACGGCTTTCGGAATGGCATTGCGTGGATTTCGGCCGGTCTGTGAAATTCAGTTCGACGGATTCGTGTATCCGGCCTTCGACCAGATCGTCTCGCAGGTCGCGAAAATCCACTCCCGTACGCGCGGAAAGGTGATTGCACCCATTACCATTCGCATTCCGTTCGGCGGCGGCATCGGCTCGGTCGAGCATCATTCGGAATCGCCGGAGGCGTATTTCGCGCACACCGCGGGATTGCGGGTGGTGTCGCCGAGCAATCCGGCCGACGCGTATCTGATGATCCGCCAGGCCATTGCCCTCGACGATCCGGTGATCTTCTTCGAACCCAAACGCCGGTACTGGGACAAGACCGAAGTGGATTTCGACCGGCTCGACGAGGATGGCGGATCGGCGCTGGACCAGGCCCAGGTCTGCGCCAGCGGGGAGGACGCCACCATCGTGGCCTACGGCGGCACCGTCGCCACCGCACTCACCGCCGCCGATATCGCGGCGTCGGAGGGACATTCGATCGAGGTGATCGACCTGCGCAGCCTGTCCCCGATCGATTTCGACACCATCGAAACCTCGGTGCGGAAAACCGGACGTCTCATCGTGGTACACGAGGCGCCCGTATTCGCCGGGCTGGGAGCCGAAATCGCGGCACGCGTCACGGAACGCTGCTTCTACCATCTGGAATCACCGGTATTACGCGTCGGTGGCTTCGACATCCCCTATCCCCCGGCTAAACTCGAGCGGCACCACCTGCCCGACCCCGATCGCATTCTCGCCGCGGTCGATCGCTCACTCGCCGCCTAACGGTCAAGCCACGGAGGAAGCCCGGTGGAAGATCAGCAGCAGGTCATGGAATTCCGTCTGCCCGATCTCGGAGAGGGATTGACCGACGCGGAATTGGTGTCGTGGTCCGTCGCGGTCGGCGACGCCGTGGCCCTGAACCAGATCATCGCCGAGGTCGAGACCGCCAAGGCGCAGGTGGCGCTGCCGAGCCCGTACGCGGGCCGGGTACTGGAACTGCTGGCGGAACCGGGTAACACGGTGCCGGTCGGCGCGCCGCTCATCCGGATCGGCGTGGCGGCGCGGACCGGCGCGGCCACGGCGCCGAGCGCCGATGCGGAGACGAGCGGCGAGACCGGCGCGCAGCCGCCGGCCGAGCGGCGGTCGGTGCTGGTCGGCTACGGCCCCGACAGCGAGCCGGTGTCCCGCCGTGCCGCCCGCGCCGCCGCGAAAACGACCGACACACCGACTGTTTCGAGCCCGCGCCCCATGGGCTCGGACGGCCCCGAGGGGCTCGGCACCTCGGCCCCGGCCGGACGGCCCGCCGCCACCCCCGCCGCCCGGAAACTGGCCCGCGAGATCGGGATCGATCTGGGCGCGGTGATCGGGACCGGGCCGCAGGGCGCGGTCACCGTGGAGGACCTGTACGGGATCCGGCCCGAAACCCTTGGGATGGGCCATATTCCGATCCACACCCCACCGCCGCCCACCACCGTCGGCGCCCTTCCGACACCGCATCCCGCACCGGAGGTCCTCCCCATGCACCCGGCGGCCGGCGGACGCGCCGCCCCGGCCGAACGCGAAACCCGCACGCCCATCAGTGGAATCCGCAAGCGCACCGCCGCCGCCATGGTGGCCAGTGCCCAGCACATTCCCCAGGCCAGCACCTTCGTGACCACGGATTTCACCGCGTCCATGGAGCTGCTCGAGCATCTGCGGGCCACACCCGGCTTCACCGGCCTGACCCTGACTCCGCTGGCGCTGGTCGCGCGGGCCACGCTGGCGGCGCTCCTCGAGTTCCCCGAGATCAATGCGGCCTGGGACGAACCCAATCAGGAGATCGTCACCAAGCACTACGTGAATCTGGGCATCGCGGTCGCGACCGAACGCGGGCTGCTGGTGCCGAATCTCAAGGACGCGCAGGGGTTCACGCTGCGCGATCTGTGCCTGGAGATCGCCGGGGTGGCAGGCAAGGCGCGGGGCGGTACCGCCACACCCGCCGACCTGACCGGCGGCACCTTCACCATCACCAACGTCGGCATCTTCGGCGTGGATAGCGGTGTGCCGCTGGTGAATCCGGGCGAGGCGGCCATCCTGTGCCTGGGTTCCATCCGCAAGCGACCGTGGGTGCATCGCGACGAACTGGCCGTGCGCTGGGTGACCAGCCTGGGGCTCAGCTTCGATCACCGCATGATCGACGGCGAACAGGGCTCGCGCTTCCTGGCGAGCATCGCGGCCCTGCTGGAGGATCCGCTGACCCTGCTCGGCCGGGTCTAGCCCTCTGCGGGCGCGGTGACCACCAACGGCTCGGCCGCCGCGCGGATGACCGCCGGGATCGGCACCGGCTTGCGGGTCTGCTCATCCACGTAGACGTGGGTGAAAGTGCCGGTGGCGGCCAGCTCCAGACTGTCGCCGGCGTCGCGGAAGACGGCCAGCTCGTAGTTGATGCTGGAGTTGCCCAGTCGCGCGACCCGGATGCCCACCTGCAGCATGTCCGGGAAGCTGATCGAGCCGAGGAACGTGCAGGAGGTCTGCGCCACCACGCCGATGGCGTGCAGGTCGCGGATATCGGTGCCGGTGGCGCTGATCAGCCAGGCATTCACCGCGGTATCGAAGTACGAGTAGTACGTCACGTTGTTCACGTGACCGTAGTGGTCGTTGTCGGCCCAGCGCGTAGGCACCGGCCAGAGCACCGGGTAGCTGTGTTCCATTTGCCCTCCGCTTCGCTCCGGGCGGGTTCGCGGCCCCGAAGTCTCGATTCTTCCCTCCCTCCGCTCCTCCGAGGCGCAGGCCTATGGAGCCGTTCGCTCCGTCGCTCCGGTCAGTCCAGAATCGAGACGGCCGCGAACCTTTGAGTGAGGGCATGCCCAGGACGAACCTTAGCCGCTTCGTACACGAATGCCGTTCGGCGGTCAGGCGGAGCGTTCGTCAGGGGTGGCGCGGTGGTCCCGGGGGCTGATGCCGTAGTGACGTTTGAAGGCGGTGGACAGGGCGAAGGCGCTGCCGTAGCCGACCCGGCGGGCAATGGATTCCAGGGTGGCGTCGGATTCGTGCAGCAGGTCGGCGGCCAGGGCCAGCCGCCAGTCGGTGAGGAAGGCCATCGGCGGCTCGCCGACCAGCTCGGTGAACCGGCGGGCCAGGGCGGCCCGGGAGACGCCGACCTCGGCGGCCAGCGACGCCACCGTCCACGGGTGGGCCGGATTGTGCTGCATCAGGCGCAGTGCCCGGCCGACCAGCGGATCGCCGTAGGCGTGATACCAGGCGGGTGCGTCGGAACGGGAGAACCAGGCGCGCAGGGCGGCGATGAGCAGCAGATCCAATAGTCGATCCAGCATGGCGCTCTGGGCGGGCAGGTCCTTGGCGGCCTCGTCGACCAGCAGATCCAGCACCCGGGCATCGATTTCGCCGCGGCCGAGCACCGCGACGGGCGGCAGCGCCCGCAACAGTCGGCGGCTGGCCGCCGACTCGTGCTCGTAGGTGCCGGTGACCAGCACGGTCTCCGCGTCGGCACGGGTGCCCCAGCTCCGCACCCCCAGACTCAGTGCCTCGCACAACACTTCACCGTCCATGGTGGTGGTGATATTGCCGGGTTCGATGAGCACCTGCGGCGGCGTGGCCGGATCGTCGGCGACTACATAGTGGTCGGGGCCCCGGAAGATGGCGATATCGCCGGTGCGCAGCTGTCGCGGCGGAGTCGGCTTGCCGCCCTTGGGCTCCGGTGTCACCCAGCCGCCGCCGCGCACCACCGCCACCACGGTCAGCGGGGCCTCGTCGCGGATGCGCAGGGACCAGGGCGGATCGACCGACGAGCGCATCACGAATGCGGCTCGCGCGCGTGGTCCTTCGAGCAGGCTGGCCAACGCATCCATACCGAAGACGATGGCAAATGCCCGTGCGCTTCTCAACCATGTTCGCGCTCGCCGAATCCAGGTGTACTCGATACATGATCATCGAAAACACCTCGAACAGCGCAAACACCGTTCTCGTGCTCGGCGCGACCGGAAAGACCGGCCATCGGGTGGCCGCCCTGCTGGGCGCGCGCGGCGTGCCGGTGCGGGCCGGTTCGCGCACGGCCGCAATCCCGTTCGACTGGACCGACCGCGGCACCTGGGCGGCGGCCCTGGCCGGAGTGGATGCCGTGTACCTGGCCTACCAGCCGGATCTGGCGGTTCCGGGCGCGCCGGCGGATATCAAGGCGTTCTGCGATCAGGCTGTCGCCGCCGGCGTGCGCATGCTGGTGCTGCTGTCCGGTCGCGGCGAGCCCGAGGCGCTGGAATGCGAAGCCATCGTGCGGGATTCGGGCCTGGAGTGGACCATCGTGCGGTGCGCCTGGTTCGCGCAGAACTTCAGCGAGGGCGCGTTCGCCGATTTCATCCTGGCCGGTGAGGTCGCGCTGCCCGCCGGGGACGTGCCGGAGCCGTTCGTACACGCGGACGATATCGCCGAGGTGGCGGTGGCGGCGCTGCTCGACGACCGGCACGCCGGGCAGGTGTACGAGCTGACCGGCCCGCGCGCGCTCACCTTCGCCGAGGCGGTGGCGGAGATCGGCACGGCGACCGGGCGGGAGATCGCCTACGTTCCGCTCACCCGAACCGATTTCGTGGCCGCCCTGACCTCCTACGGGGTGCCCGGCGACGAGATCAGCCTGCTCGACTACCTGTTCGGCACGGTGCTCGACGGGCGGAATTCACACCTGTCCGACGGGGTGCGGCGGGCGCTGGGCCGGGAGCCGCGCGACTTCGCCGAGTATGTGCGCGACGCGGCGAGCTCGGGCGCCTGGGCGGTCCCGGCGAGCGCATAACCTGTCGGTGCCCCCGCCTACACTGGATATCAAACAGGTTGTACTGCAGACGATTCGGATCGCAGCCCCGAGCGCCGACGACGCCGCGAGGGGTTGCGGAAACCGGGGAGATGCCGGGACATACCCGGTAGCGTCGTACCGATGGCCGCTACGACGCCCGCTCCCCGGATCCGGAAGGCGCGCCTGGCGCTGTTCGCGGTGTTCGGTCTCAATGGGATGCTCTCGGCCGTCTGGATCGTGCACATCCCCGCCGTCACCGGACGCACCGGCGTGTCACCCACCACCCTGGGCATGCTGATCCTGCTCATGGCGGCCTGCGCCATCCTCGGCATGCAGGCCGCCGGCCCGCTGGCGGACCGACTCGGCAGCCGCACCCTCACCGCCACCGCCGCCACCCTGCTGTCCCTGGCCCTGCTCGGCCCCGCGTACGCAACCTCCCCGTTCACCCTCGGACTGGCCCTGGCCGCCTTCGGCGTCGCCAACGGCGCGATCGACGTCTCCATGAACGCCCAGGCCGTCCACATCGAGCGCGCCTACGCCCGTCCCATCATGTCGGCCTTCCACGCCTTCTTCTCCTGCGGCGGCTTCCTCGGCTCCGCCTTCGGCGCGGCGACCCAGCACGCCCACTGGCCCCTGCACACGACCTTCGCCCTGTCGAGTGCCTCCGGCCTCGCCACGGTGGCCGTCGCGATTCCCCGCCTGCTTCCGCACACCGTTCCGGCGACCCACCCGGCCCCGAACGCGTCATCGGCCGACCGCAACCGCCGCCGAGCCGACCCGCCGGTGGCGCATCACTTCCCGAGCACTCCGGTCGACCCGAGCGCGGGTGGCCTGTCCGCTATTCGCGGCGCCGTCGATGACGCCGTGGCGCCCGGCACGGAACCGACCGTGTCCGGCGGACTCACCGACACTGCCGCCGTTACCCCGGGTGGGCGGGAAGGAGAGCGTCCGAAGGCGGGGTCACCGTCGGGCGCGCGGATCGGGCGAAAAGTGCTGGCGCTGGGGTTGATCGCGTTCGCATTGCTGATGGCCGAGGGCGTGGCCGCGGATTGGAGTGCGCTGCAGGTGCAGGGACGGCTCGGGGTGGAGGCAGGGACGGCGGCGCTGGCGTTCACCGGGTTCTCGCTGGCCATGACGCTCGGCCGGTTCGGCACGGACCGGGTGAGCGGGCGGTTCGGGCGAGTGGCCATCGTTCGCCAGGGAACGCTGCTGGCGGCCATCGGTTTCGGGTTGGTGGTGGCCTCCGGGTGGCTTCCGCTCACGCTGCTGGGGTGGACGCTGTGCGGCATCGGGCTGTCCGGCGGCGTGCCGCAAGTGTTCACCGCCGCCGGAAACCTGGGCTCGAGCACCGCCGCCACCGATATGTCGCGAGTGTTCGGGCTCGGGTATGTGGGCTTGCTGGCCGGGCCGGCGATCATCGGCTGGCTCGACAAGGCCATGCCGCTGACCGCCGCGATGGCGGTGCCGCTGCTGGCAATGCTGTTGTGCGCCTGGGGCGCTCGCGCCGTCGCCGCACCCGCGCGAGCGCCTGCGGACCGATAGCCGCCCGACCCGGCGACGGCCGGTGGGGTCAGGCGGTGCGGCTGGGCCGGTCGCGTGCGGTCGCACCGAGGTCGCCGATGGATTCGGCGTGGTCGAGGAAGGCGTCGACCATGCGATGGTTGAGGACCGCGAGGGCCTGGAGGTCCTCGGTGGTCCAGTCGGTGAGGGCCTCGGCCATCCAGCCGCGCAGGACCTGGCGCACGGCTTCGACAGCGCGCTTGCCGGAGGCGGTGGGGCGGACCCGTTGCGCGCGACGGTCGTCCGGGTCGGGGACGCGCTCGACGTAGCCCGCCTTCTCCAGGCGCTGGATCTGGCGGCTCACGTGCGGGGCCTCCACATCGAGGCGGGTGGCGAGCTCGCCCAGGCGCATGGGTTCGTCGGCGTCGGCGAGCAGGCGCAGCAGGGGGACACTGGCTCGATCCATGGTGATCCCGCACTGCACCATGGCTTGATCGTGGCGGCGGACCCGGGTCAGCAGGTAGGCGACTCGGGCCAGCGCACGCTCCAGCTCCACCATGTGAGCTGCATCAACTTCTTTGGCGGGAGTGGCTTCCGGTCGCGGCATGTGGTTATCTTACGAAACTCATTTACTTAATTTTGGTAAGTAAACCAAAGGATCGCCGCATGACTACGACCGCTGTCGGTCAGGTCGACGGGACCAAACCCGCAGACCACTCGAAGGCCCACCTCGGCCTGACATTGCTCGCGCTGTGTGCGGCCGGCCTGGTCGTGTCGTTGCAGCAGACCGTCGTGATCCCGCTGCTGCCGCGTTTCATCACGCAGCTGCACACCGACGTCGCCGGTGTCACCTGGCTGTTCACCGCCGCTCTGCTCTCCGGCGCGGTCGCCACCCCGTTGCTGTCCCGCTTCGGCGATATGTACGGCAAGAAGCCCATGGTGATGGTCACCATGGGCGTGCTCATCGTCGGCTCGGTCGTCTGCGCCTTCGCCACCACGCTGCCCGTCTACATCGCCGGCCGCGCGCTGCAGGGCATCTCCTCGGCCATGATCCCGCTCGCCATCGGCATCATCCGCGATACCTTCCCGCGCGAAAGACTGATCAGCGCAATCGGAATCGTCTCCGGCACCATGGGCGTCGGCGGCACCGTCGGCCTGCTGGCCACCGGCATCATCGCCGACCACACCACCAACCCGCACCCGGTCTTCTGGCTGACCGCGGTCCTGGGCGTCATCGCCACCGTGCTGATCCAGGTGAGCGCCAAGAACAATGGCGTCCGGCACGGCGGCAAGCCCGACTTCATCGGCGCGGCGCTGCTGGCCGCCCTGCTGATCTGCCTGCTGCTGGGCATCAGCGAGGGCCCGCGCTGGGGCTGGGGCTCCAGCTCGGTCGTCACGATGTTCGTGGCAGCCGCCGTGCTCGCCGCGATCTGGGTGTTCGTGGAGCTCAAGGTCGAACAGCCGCTGGTGCGCCTGCAACTGCTGGTCGGGCCGCAGTCGCTGTCCGCCAATGTGGCCTCGGCCCTGCTCGGCTTCTCCATGTTCGGCGCGTTCTCGCTGGTGTCCAACTTCATTCAGACCCCGGCGGACAAGGTCGGCTACGGCCTGTCCGGCACCGTGCTCTCGGTCGGCCTCTACGGCATCCCGAGCGCGGCGCTCATGACCTACTTCTCCTTCAATACCGGCCGCATCTCCGCCAAGATCGGCCCCGCCTACACCCTGGCCATCGGCGCGGTGTTCGCCGGTCTGTCCATGGGGTGGCTGGCCATCTCGCACGATCACAAGTTCGACATGATCGTGGCGCAGGTATTGCAGGGCACCGGTTTCGGCATCGGCTACGCGGCGCTGGGCACCCTGGCCGTGCAGCACGTACCGATGAGCGAGAGCGGTATCGCCTCGGGCATCAACTCGCTGGTGCGCACCGCCGGCGGTTCGATCGCCGGTGCGATCACGGGCTCCATCCTGACCGCCCACGTCCTGCACCTCGGTCCGCACGCCGCGGTCCCGACCGAGGGCGCGTACGTCGCCAGCTTCGCGACCCTCGCCATCGGCGCGTTCGGTGCGGCCGCCGTCGCCCTCGGCCATGGCATCCGCCACAAGGGGCACTGACCATCTGTCGGGCAGAGAAGCCCGCGCACGCCGTCGGCGTGCGCGGGCTTCTCCTATGCGGGGACCGCTAGGTCAGCACCTCGGTACGAGCACCGTCGACGACAACGACATGGTCGTCGGTCAGCGCCCAGTGCGGGATTCCCCCAGCCGCATACTCGCGCACCAGTTTCCGGGACAACCCCTCGGGGTCGGTCGGGGAGTCCAGGTGCGGGACGATGCGGCGATCGACCAGACCCAGTCCGTCCCAGCGCGGTTCGACGCCGCAGGTGGTGCGGACCTCGTCGGGGTCGTCGATGGCTTCGATGCCGTGCAGGTCGGGGGCCATGACGCAGGCGCCCGCGCTGTAGCCGGCGTACACCAGCGCATCCTCCGCGAGCAGCGTCGTCAGGGCGAGATCGGCTCCGCTGCGGGCGAATTGGGCGCGCAGCACGAAGGTGTTGCCGCCGCGCACCCACACCATCGGGTACTCGCGGAGCCGCTGCTCTACCTCGGCCGGACGGCCGAGGTAGTCACGCAGATCCAGGACATCGGGCCGGAAACCCAGGCGGCGCAATGGCACCAGGTCGCTGGTGACCGCGCCCTGCCAGGCCGAGGGCCAGGCATCACAGGCATTGGCGATGACCGCCACCGGTCCGGGATCGCCGACCAGCTCGAGCAGTCGCCGTTGGTGCGCGCCGAAACGGTAGCTGGACAGGAACAGTCGCACGGTTAGATCGTGAAGGCCAGGCTGCGGACCAGGCGGTCGCCGAGGTCGGTGTCGCCGGTGAGCGTGATCTCCCCCGCGTGCGCGTCGGCGGTGGTGCGGCCGCCACGCAGGCGGGCGAACAGGCCGGAGTCCATGGTCACCGCGAGACCAGCAGGGGCGTCGAGGGTTTCGACCAGGCTCGCCCGGCCGCCGTCGACGGCCACGTGCAGCGTCTGCGGCACCGGACCGGTGAGCTCGAAGGTGATACGCGAACCGTCCGGTGCGCCCGCGCCTTTGACCGCCGCCTTGCCGAGCGCGGTCAGCAGTTCGGTGAAGGCCGCCGCGCCGCGGCTGCCGCCCTCGTCGACGGCCACACCGAGCGCGTCGGCGATATCGTGCTCGTGCATCCAGCAGTCGAACAGGCGGATCCGCATGAACCGGCCGTAGGGGGCCATACCCACCGGGGTCGGCACGAGTTCGGCCCAGGCCTCGGCGGTGGTCTGCTCCAGCATCTTCGACCGGCGGCCGGTGACATCCAGGAACCGGTCCAGCAGCTGCGAACCGGTGAGCGGGCGCAGCGAGTCGATCCACTTCTCGTTGAGCGCGCCGATGTCGTTGCGAATGTGCTCGCCGGCCACCGCGAGATCGGGGGTCGGCTCGCCCAGCAGGATCGATTCGGTGCCGATCACATGGGCGAGCACATCGAACACGGTCCAGCCGGGCAGCGGTGAGGCCGTGCGCCAGCGATTCTCGTCCAGGCTGTCCACCAGCCGGGTAAGGGCGTCCCACTGGTCGGACAAGAGGGCCGTGATCTCGGCGCGTTCGGGCACCGTGTCGGTCATGCGGTGGTCTCCCTTTCTTCGTCGGCGAGCCGGTCCAGTCCTGAACGCAGTGCCGCGGCGGTCCGCTCGGTGTCGTGCGGGCGGCGCAGCACGAAACCCTTGGCGAAGCGCAGAGTGTCGCCGTGGTGGCGCGGGATCACGTGCAGGTGCACGTGATGAACGGTCTGGAAGGCGGCCTTGCCGTCATTGATCAGCAGGTTGGCGCCGTCGGCGGCGAGGCCGGCGCGGCGCATGGACTTGGCCAGGCGATGGCCGAAGGCGAAAAGCTGTGTGCCCAGGGCCGGGTCGAGTTCGTCGAGATCGGCGGCGTGGCGCTTGGGGATCACGAGGGTGTGCCCCCGGGTGATGGGCCGGATGTCCAGGAATGCCACCAGGGTGTCGTCCTCGAAGATCTTGGTCGCAGGTGCGTCGCCCGCGCTGATCCGGCAGAACATGCAGCCACTCACCATGCAGACATTACGGCGTACAAGTAATGTGCGACACCCCCTACACGCCCCCGATGTCGACACAACCAGCAACGAACCTACCGGTCAGTAGCACATGGAATTCTTCGTACTTGTCGCCGAGCGAACCCCGGTCGAGCATGGAGTTGTCCGGTTTTCTCGCCACACCATGTGACGGGCATCTCCGCTACGCTCACCGCGAACCAGGTACAGTTGCGAGAATTCTCACGAACTTACTACCGAGTAAGTTCTGCCCGCCGTTGGACCGGTGACGCGGCCCCGACATGAGGGTGACCTGGGCTCACCACGAGAAGGAAGTTTGACTAGTGGACACAACGCAGAGCGCACAGACCGCTGCGCCCCGCGGTGCGCGCGTCGGAGTGGTTCGCGAGACGAACCCGGACGAACGACGCGTCGCATTGGTGCCGAAGATCATCCCGGCCCTGTTGAAGCAGGGTGTCGAGGTGATCGTCGAGGCCGGTGCCGGTCTGGGCGCGTTGATTCCCGATGAGGCGTATATCGAAGCTGGTGCGACGCTGGGTGATCCGTACAGCGCCGATGTGGTCGTGAAGGTCGCCGCGCCGAACGATGCCGAGATCGCCAAGCTGTCGTCGGGGCAGACGCTGATCGGGTTCCTCGCACCTCGCAACGCCGACAACAAGATCGATGCGTTGAAGAGCGCGGGCGTGCAAGCCTTTGCGGTGGAAGCGATTCCGCGTATCTCCCGCGCCCAGGTGATGGACGCGCTCTCCTCGCAGGCCAATGTCGCCGGCTACAAGGCCGTGCTGCTCGCCGCGTCGGAGTCCACCCGCTTCTTCCCCATGCTGACCACCGCCGCGGGCACCGTGAAGCCGGCCACCGTGCTGGTGCTCGGTGTGGGTGTCGCCGGTCTGCAAGCTTTGGCGACCGCCAAGCGTCTCGGTGGCCGGACCACCGGTTACGACGTCCGTCCCGAGGTCGCCGACCAGGTGCGCTCGGTCGGCGCGCAGTGGCTGGACCTGGGTATCGACGCCGCCGGTGAGGGCGGTTACGCCCGCGAGCTGACCGACGAGGAGAAGGCTGCGCAGCAGCAGGCCCTCGAGAACGCCATCAAGGGATTCGACGTGGTCGTCACCACCGCGCTGGTGCCCGGCCGCCCGGCCCCGCGCCTGGTGACCGCGGCCGCGGTGGAGGGCATGAAACCTGGTAGCGTGATCGTGGACCTGGCCGGTGAGACCGGCGGTAACTGCGAGCTGACCGAGCCCGGCAAAACCATTGTGCGCCACGGTGTCACCATCGCCTCGCCGCTGAACCTGCCGGCCACCATGCCCGAGCACGCCAGCGAGCTGTACTCCAAGAACATCGCCGCCCTGCTCGAACTCATGCTCAAAGACGGTGCCGTGGCACCCGATTTCACCGATCAGGTGCTGGCGGATTCCTGCGTGACCCGCGAGCAGAGCGAGCAGAGCGAGCAGAGCGAGCAGAGCGCTCAGAAGGTGGAAGCCTGATGTACACCCAACTGCTGGCGAATATCGCGATCCTGGTGCTGTCCGGGTTCGTCG